>NZ_CP136628.1:4614803-4917912 GCF_032918005.1 Bradyrhizobium sp. NDS-1 | reverse complement strand
TTCCGCCTTTACGACGTTTCCGGAGGCAAGATCCTGATCGACGGCCAGGACATCCGCGCGGTGACGCAGGATTCGCTTCGGGCCTCGATCGGCATGGTGCCGCAGGACACCGTGCTGTTCAACGACACCATCCGCTACAACATCCGCTATGGCCGCTGGGATGCCAGCGATGCCGAGGTCGAGGAGGCGGCGAAGCTCGCGCAGATCGACCATTTCATCCGCATGTCGCCGAAGGGCTACGAGACCCAGGTCGGCGAGCGCGGGCTGAAACTGTCCGGCGGCGAGAAGCAGCGCGTCGCGATCGCGCGCACCGTGCTGAAGGGGCCGCCGATCCTGGTGCTGGACGAGGCGACCTCGGCGCTCGATACCCATACCGAGCACGAGATCCAGGGTGCGCTCGACCGGGTGGCGAAGAACCGCACCTCGCTGGTGATCGCGCACCGGCTTTCGACCATCGTCGGGGCCGATGAGATCATCGTGCTGGACCAGGGGCGCATCGCCGAGCGAGGCACCCATGCCAAGCTGCTCGCGCATGGCGGCCTCTACGCCAGCATGTGGAACAGGCAGCGCGAGGCCGAGGCGGCGCGCGAGAAGCTGGCCAAGATGGCGGACACCGGCGAGGCCCCCAACCGGGAGCCGCCGCCGGTCGTCGATGCCCTGACGGCGCCAGCGGCGGCGGAGTGACCTTGTCTCCGGTCCCAACTCTGGCCTAAACAAGCCCGCGCGACGACCCGTGCCATTCACTCCGACCGGCAGATAGCGATGTCCATTCTCGATTCGATCCAGCGTCAGATCCCGCCGATCCACAAGGAGGGCTATCCCTTCATCGGCGGCTTTGCGCTGGCCAGCCTGATCCTGTTCTGGCTGTGGTCGCCTCTCGGCTGGATCGGCACGATCCTGACCGTGTGGTGCGCGCTGTTCTTCCGCGATCCCGTGCGCGTGACGCCGGTGCGCGAGGGGCTGGTTGTGTCGCCGGCCGATGGCCGCGTCTCGATGATCACCATGGCGTTGCCGCCGGCCGAGCTCGGGCTCGGCGACCGGCCGTTGCCACGCATCTCGGTGTTCATGAGCGTCTTCAATTGCCACGTGAACCGCGCGCCCGTCGCGGGCAGGGTGGACCGCATCGCCTACCGCCCGGGCCTCTTCATCAATGCCGAGCTCGACAAGGCCAGCGAGGACAATGAGCGCAATTCGCTGGTGATCTCGACGCCGACGGCGCGGATCGGCGTCGTCCAGATCGCAGGGCTGGTCGCCAAGCGCATCGTCTGCTTCGTCAGGGAAGGCCAGGCGATCGGCGCCGGCGAGCGGTTCGGCCTGATCCGCTTCGGCTCGCGGCTCGACGTCTACCTGCCCGTTGGCACCAAGGCGCTGGTCTCGGAAGGGCAGACTGCCATCGCCGGCGAGACGATTTTGGCCGATCTTGCGGGCGAGGATCCCAGCCGCGCCTTCCGCGCCAATTAACCAATAAGCCGGTCTAGGGGGCCTTTCCGCCGCAATGGCGGAGGGCGGCGCGGCTTGCTATATCTCGCCTCGAGGTGAGGACAGCCATGACACCCTACGATCTGAGAGATCCCGACGTCCGCCGCCGGCGGTTCCGCCCGATTCCGGTGCGGATGCTGGTGCCCAACGTCATCACGCTGCTGGCGATCTGCGCCGGCCTGACCTCGATCCGGCTGTCGATCGAGGGGCGGATGTCGCTCGCTGTCTACGCCATCGTGTTCGCGGCCGCGCTCGACGGCATCGACGGCCGCATCGCGCGCATGATCAAGGGCCAGTCCAAGTTCGGCGCCGAGCTCGACAGCCTCGCCGACTTCGTCAATTTCGGCGTGGCCCCCGGCCTGATGCTGTATTTCTGGCAACTGCACGAGCTCGGCAATGCCGGCTGGATCGCTGCCATGGTGTTCGCGATCTCCGGAGGCCTGCGTCTGGCGCGCTTCAACGCCACCATGGACGATCCCAACAAGCCCGCCTTCGCCGCCAATTTCTTCACCGGCGTGCCCGCGCCTGCGGGCGCGATCACCGTGCTGCTGCCGATCTACGTCGCGTTCCTCGATCTCGGCCGCACTCCTGCGGCGCTGACGGCGGCCTATACGCTCCTGATCGCCTTCCTGATGGTGTCCCGCTTGCCGGTGTTCTCCGGCAAGACCAAGCGCATGCGCGTGGCGCCGGAGCTGGTGCTGCCGGCTTTCGTTGCCGTGATCGTTTTCATCGCATTGCTGATCGCCTATCCCTGGCACGTGCTGTCGATCGGCACGGTGCTCTATCTGCTCTGCCTGCCGCTCGGATACAAATCCTATCGCGACCAGGCGCGCGCGATGGAAGCCACGGCGCCATCGGGAGACGAGGTCTCATCGCCGCCTTCAGCGCCGACGCTGGCGAATTTGTCGGAGCCGCCGCAGGATGACGACCGCCCCGGGCGGCTGCACTGAGCTCTTTCGCGGATATCAGCCATGAGGGTGCGCTGAGTTGGGTCGAGGCTCGATCTCGGCTATATCGCCCTGTGCCGGCGGCACCGCGCCAACAGCGACCGCCAATCTGGGAGAGAACGCCGTGACCAATTCCGCGACCGGGCCGCTGCCCGCTTCCGTCCTCGAAGCGCTGGGCCGCTACGACACGCCGACGATCTGCAATGCCATGGAGATCGTGGCGCCCGAGCGCCGGCTGATCGGCTACACCACCAAGCAACTGGTGTGCCCGTTCCCCGATTTGCCGCCGATCGTCGGCTATGCCCGCACGGTTGCGATCCGCTCGGTGCTGAAATCCTCGCTTGCACCGGAAGAGCAGTCCAGGCGTCGTATCGAATATTACGAGTATGTCGGCACCGGCCATGGCCCGCGCATCTCGGTCATTCAGGACATCGACGGCCCTGACGTGGGCTACGGGGCGTTCTGGGGCGAGGTGCAGAGCAATGTCCACAAGGCGCTCGGCTGCCTCGGCGTCATCACCGACGGCTCGATCCGCGACATTCCGCAATGGGCCCCAGGCTTCCAGGCGCTGGCCGGTTCGATCGGCCCGTCGCATGCCTGGGTGCATGCGGAGAGCTTCGGCGGCGAGGTGCGCGTCGCGGGCATGACCGTGAAGTCGGACGATCTGATCCATGCCGATCAGCACGGCGCCATCGTAATCCCGCTCGATGTCGCGGCAAAGCTGCCCGAGGCCGCCGAACTCTGTGGCCGCCGCGAGACCCCGATCCTGGAGATCGCCCGCAGCCCGGACTTCTCGCTGGAGAAGCTGAAGGCCGCGCTGAAGCGCTCGGCGGAAATTCACTGACGCGGCTGAACGGCCTACGGCCGCGACGTCGGCTGTGAGCCGGCCTGTTCCGCCAGAAAGAGCGCGGCCTGATCCGGCTCGGCAAACATTGCGGCGGCGCATCCGATCAGGGTGAAGCCGCCAGCAAAGTCCCACAGCGTGATGGCCTCCGCATTGTCCGGGAGGCGAATCAAGCGCGCTGCGATCACCGCGAAGACGGCCTCGGCAAAGAGCGCAAGGCTGAACGCCGGCAGAACGAGCTCCGGCTCGAGCAGGTGGAGCGCCAATACCGCAGGCAGCGCGGTGAGAAGACTGAACAGCGTCAACATTGCAAATGGCTCCCAACGACGGAGCGTGCCTCCACGAGGCGAGAATACCGCCACCATCCCTTGTCGCAGATGTGACGCAGGGCCGCAGTCGAGGACGCACGCGACCGGCGGCGTCGGCGCCACGTCATGCGGTGGCATCACCCGATTTCGACCGTGGAACAAGGCAGCATGCGATCCTGCATCTCGTTGAAGGCAACGTCCGGCAGGGTCGGGCGCACGGCGCCTGGCAGGTTACCGGTCCAGCGATTGATCATGGTTAGCAAAGTGTTGAGATTTCCGCCGCCGGCTGTGCTGCCGCCGCTTGCGGAGCGGCATACCAACTGTCCGGACTTAACCTTTACGCGTCTTTAATGGCGGGGCTCTAGGGTCTGCGATGCGGCTCGGGGTTGAGCCGCGCCAGCGGCCAGGATGGCCGTTGTTGCGCAGGCGTTGGAGTCGATAATGGATATCGCAACACTTGTCGGCCTGGTCGCAGGCGCCATTGTTGTGTCGTCGCTGATCCTGATGGGCGGTACCTTCGGGATGTTCTACGACATCCACGCCGTCATCGTCATCTTCGGCGGTTCGTTCGCCGCAACGATGATCCGCTTTCCATTGTCGGCGATGGTGCACGGCGTGCCGCTGGGCGCAAAATTCGCCTTCACCTTGAGCAGCCTTTCGGCGCACGACCTCGTCGACGAACTCGCCCGCATTGCCGAGATCGCCCGCAAGCAGGGTCCAGTGGGACTGGAAAAGGTGGAGACCGACGAGCCGTTCCTCGCCAAGGGTATCCGCTACGTCGCTGACGGCTACGACCTCGACTTCATTCGCGACAATCTGGAGCGCGACCGCGACAACTTCCTGATGCATCTGGACGAGGGCAGCAAGATCTATCGCGCGGTCGGGGACTGCGCCCCCGCGTTCGGCATGATCGGCACGCTGCTCGGCATGGTGCAGATGTTCTCCAACATGTCGGATCCTTCCAAGCTCGGTCCGTTCATGGCCACCGCCTTGCTGGCGACGCTGTACGGCGCCGTCGTCGCGAACCTGATCTGCTTGCCGATTGCCGACAAGCTCCATGGCAAGCTGCTCGACGAGGAGACGAACCGGACGCTGATCATCGACGGCATCCTGATGATCCGCGACTCCAAGAGCCCGACGCTCGTGCGCGAGATGCTGCTGGCCTATCTGCCGGAGAAACATCGCCACGGCGAGGGCGAGCCGGTGCCGGCCTGATCGGCGGGGTAGGGCGGTCGCAGAAAGCAGCCAATGGCCAAGAAGAAACGCGGCGGCGCGCATGGAGGCCACGGTTGGTTCGTGACCTTCGCCGACCTGATGGCGCTATTGCTGGCGTTCTTCGTGATGCTGGTCGCGTTCTCCACCCAGGACGCGCAGAAGCTGAAGATCGTCGCCGGCTCGATGCGCGAGGCATTCGGCGTGCAGACCGAGGCGCGCTATTCCGGGATCGTCGAGTCCGACGGCCTGCCGACCCGTCCGCGGTTGAAGAACGTCGACCACATCCAGCCCGAGGATGCCTCCAACACGCCGACGCCGGACCAGGAGGATCGCGACAAGACCTCCGGCGCAAAGATCAAGGTCGACCGCAATTTCGCGCTCGCCGCCGCCTCGCTGCGCCAAGCCTTGCAGGACATGCCGGAACTGACGGAGATGTCCAAGCACATCATGTTCGAGGAGACCAAGCAGGGTCTCAACCTCGAGATCGTCGATCAGGACGGCCGCTCGATGTTTGCCGACGGCTCCAAGGTGCCCTACGACCGCACCCGCCGCCTGGTCGAGAAGCTCGCGGTCCCGCTCAAGGCCACGCCGCTGCGCGTTTCCATCGCCGGCCACACCGCCGCGGGCTTCGTGCCGACCCGCAGCGACTACGGCGCCTTCGATCTGTCAGCCGACCGCGCCAATGCCGTGCGCCAGATCCTCGAACGGCAAGGTCTGCCGCCGTCGCACATCTTCGCCGTCTCCGGCAAGGCGGACACGCAGCCGTTGTTTCCGGACGATCCGTCGCTGGCCGCCAACCGGCGGGTGACCATCACCTTGATGCGCGAAGATCCCCCGCTGCCGCCGAACCTGAAGCCGTAACGGTCTTGCATTACCATTTTACCTGAGGCATGTCGTCGCGCAGGCGATGAACGTTGCTGCGGTGTCACAGCTTCTGTCTCGGCGGCTGCTATGGTGGCGAGCCAATTGACAGGCGCGCCGGAACGGTCGAAAGGCGCCGGATCGAATTCAGGGACCAGGCGTTCTCCACCCCCATGACGGCGAGCATCTCATCGACCGAGTCCCCAGACGGGAAACCGGTCACATCAGGTTTTTGGGCCCTTACGCTCGGGAGCATCGGCGTCGTCTTCGGCGACATCGGTACCTCGCCGCTCTATGCATTCCATGAAGCGGTCAAGGGCGCGGCCCATGGCGAGCCGGTCTCGCGGATCATCGTGCTCGGCGTACTCTCGCTGATCCTGTGGGCGCTGCTGATCGTCGTCACCGCCAAATACGTCCTGCTGCTGCTGCGGGCCGACAACAACGGGGAGGGCGGCACGCTCTCGCTGATGGCGCTCGGCCAGCGCGCGCTCGGGCGGCGCAGCTGGGTTCTGCTCGCGCTCGGCGTGGTCGGCGCCTCCATGTTCATCGGCGATTCCATGATCACGCCGGCGATCTCGGTGCTGTCGGCGGTCCAGGGCCTCAAGCTCGCGGCCCCCGCGCTCGAGCATTATGTCGTGCCGCTCACCGTCCTGATTCTGGTGCTGCTGTTCGCCGTCCAGAGCAAGGGGACCGCACTGGTCGCCTCGGCCTTCGGTCCGGTGATGGTGGTCTGGTTCGCCGTCATCGCCGTGATGGGAGCCGTCCACATTGCTGACGATCCCTCCGTGCTGGCGGCGATCAATCCCTATTACGCGGTGCAGTTCGTGCTCTCGCACGGTGTGATCGGCCTCGTGACTCTCGGCGCCGTATTTCTGGCGGTGACCGGGGGCGAGGCGCTCTATGCCGATCTCGGTCATTTCGGACGCAAGCCGATCCAGTCGGCCTGGATGTTCTTCGTGCTGCCCGCGCTCTTGATCAACTATTTCGGGCAGGGTGCGTTGGTGCTGTCCGATCCAAGCGCGATCGAGCATTCCTTCTATCGCATGGTGCCTGATAGTCTGGTGCTTCCGCTGGTGGGCCTCGCGACCGCCGCCACCGTGATCGCGAGCCAGGCGGTGATCACCGGCGCCTATTCGCTGGTCTATCAGGCGGTGCAACTCGGCCTGCTGCCCCGCTTCGAGGTGCGCTACACCTCCGAGACTCACGCCGGCCAGATCTATCTGCCGCGCGTGAACCGGCTGCTGTTGATCGGCGTGATGCTGCTGGTCTTGCTGTTCCACACCCCCAGCAATCTGGCTTCGGCCTATGGCATCGCGGTCTCCACCACCATGGTTGCCGACGGCATCATGGGCTTCGTCGTGATCTGGAAATTGTGGAATTGGCGCGCCGCCACGGCTGCGGCTGTGATCGTGCCGTTCGTCATCGTCGACCTGAGCTTCTTCAGTGCCAATCTCTTGAAGCTGCTCGATGGTGCGTGGGTGCCGTTGCTGTTTGGCGTCGTCATGGTGGGGACGATCTGGACCTGGCGCAGGGGTTCGGGAATCCTGATGCAGAAGACGCGCCGGATCGAGGTGCCGCTGGACGATCTGATCCGGAGCCTGGAGAAGCGGCCGCCGCACATCGTCAAGGGCACCGCGGTATTCCTGACCAGCGATCCCGCTTTCGTGCCGACCGCGTTGCTGCACAATTTGAAGCACAACAAGGTGCTGCACGAGCACAACGTGATCCTGACGATCGAGACCGCGCAGACGCCGCGGGTCGACCTGGCGGAGCGGTTCCGCATGGAGAAGATCAGCGAGAAGTTCTCCAAGGTCCGCCTGCGCTTCGGCTACATGGAGCAGCCGAACGTGCCCAAGGCGCTCGCGATCGCCCGCAAGCAGGGCTGGCAGTTCGACATCATGTCCACGTCGTTCTTCGTGTCGCGAAGGTCGCTGAAAGCGTCGGCGCAGTCGGGCATGCCGCTATGGCAGGACCATCTGTTCATTGCGCTGAGCCGGTCCGCCAACGATGCCACGGACTACTTCCAGATCCCCACGGGACGGGTGGTTGAAGTCGGGACCCAGGTCACCATCTAGAATGCACTGCCCAAGCCATGCAAATATGCATGGCTAAGCTCCGAATTCGGGCTAGGCCATGCCGGTAGCGCAGGACTATAAGCCGCGCGCTCTTCCGCCATTGTGCAGTGAAGCATTTTCAGAGGCCACTGGGCTCTCCCATGACAAGCGACGTAGCGATTTCCGCCCCGGAAACGGCGGCGGCCAATGGGCATGGTGAGGCCCACACCACCGCCCGCTTCGGCGCGCTGACGCTCGGCAGCATCGGCGTCGTCTACGGCGATATCGGCACCAGCCCGCTCTATGCGTTCCGTGAGGCGGTGATGGCCGCCTCGGGCGCAGAGGGGTTGCCGACGCCGGCAGCGGTGCTCGGGGTGCTCTCCCTGATCCTGTGGGCGCTGATCGTCGTGGTGACGCTCAAATACGTCGTGATCCTGCTCCGCGCCGACAACAATGGCGAGGGCGGCACGCTGGCACTGATGGCGCTGGCCCAGCGCGCGGTCGGCACCGGCGGGGCCACCATCGTTCTGCTCGGCATCATCTCCGGCGCGCTGTTCTACGGCGATGCTGTGATCACGCCGGCGCTCTCGGTGCTGTCGGCGATCGAGGGCATGAAGGACGTCACGCTCCGGTTCGAGCCCTATATCGTACCGCTGACGGTGGTGATCCTGGTCTGCCTGTTCGCGGTGCAGTCGCGCGGAACCGCCCGCGTCGCCGCCTTTTTCGGCCCGATCATGTGCGTCTGGTTCGCGGTGCTCGCGGCGGCGGCAATCCATCCGATCATCCAGCAGCCGCAGGTGCTGTACGCGCTGAACCCGCTCTACGCCGTGTCTTTCATGTTCCACCACGGCATTGTCGGCTTTGTCACGCTGGGCGCCGTGTTCCTGGCGGTCACCGGCGCCGAGGCGCTCTATGCCGATCTCGGCCATTTCGGCAAGCGGCCGATCCAGTTCGCGTGGCTCTCGATCGTGCTGCCCTCGCTGGCGCTGAACTATCTGGGGCAGGGCGCGCTCGTCCTCAGCGATCCCGGCGCGATCGTCAGTCCGTTCTTCCAGCTGTTTCCGCAAGGATTCGTCCGGGGCTGCATGGTCGTGCTCGCCACCATGGCGACCGTCATCGCCAGCCAGGCGGTCATTACGGGCGCCTATTCGCTGACGCGCCAGGCGATTCAACTCGGTCTGTTGCCGCGCTTCGAAATTCGCCATACGTCTGAAGCCCATTCCGGACAGATCTTCATCCCGCGCATCAACCAGCTCCTGCTGCTTGCCGTGGTGCTGCTGGTGCTGCTGTTCCGTTCTTCCAGCGCGCTGGCGTCCGCCTACGGTATCTCCGTCACCGGGACCATGGTGGTCACGGCGATGATGGGTTTTGTCGTGGTCTGGAAAGTCTGGCGGTGGTCGCCGATCGCCGCCGCAGCCCTGATCGCGCCGTTCCTGTTCCTCGACCTGACCTTCCTGGCGGCGAACCTGCTCAAGGTGTTCGAGGGCGGCTGGGTGCCGCTGGCGCTCGGCGCGCTCATGATCATCCTGATGTACACGTGGCGGCGCGGCAGCCGGCTGTTGTTCGAGAAGTCGCGCAAGCTCGAGTTCCCGCTCGCCGACCTCGTGGCGATGCTGGAGAAGCGGCCGCCGCAGCGCGTGCCCGGCACCGCCGTGTTCCTGACCTCGGACCCGCTCAGCGCGCCGACGGCGTTGATGCATAGTCTGAAGCACTACAAGGTGCTGCACGAGAAGAACGTGATTCTCACCATCGAGACGGCGCAGACCCCGCGGATCGATCCGGCCGAGCGGGTGAAGCTGGAGCAGATCTCACCGACCTTCTCCAAGGTGACGCTGAAGTTCGGCTTCATGGAATCGCCCAACGTGCCGAAGGCCCTCGCCATCGCCCGCAAGCTGGGCTGGCAGTTCGACATCATGTCCACCTCGTTCTTCCTGTCGCGGAGGGCGCTGAAGCCCGCGGTGCATTCCGGCATGCCGCGCTGGCAGGACCGGCTGTTCATCTCGCTCAGCCGCTCCGCCAACGACGCCACCGACTATTTCCAGATTCCTTCCGGCCGCGTGGTCGAGGTCGGAACGCAGGTGACGATCTAGCTCCACCGCGGGGAATGACACCGAATGCGCGTTGAGAGCCGGGTCAGGTTTTTCAGGCATCCTGAAAGCCCCACTTCAAGCCGCTGCGATTTAGCTTTAACTTGCGCAAGGCAGCTCAAGCCTTTGTAGCGCTTGATTTTCGACGCCTGAGAGGCGAGGTTGCCCGCCGGCCGTGGCAGCCCGGTCGACAGGCGCGACGTTGGAGGATGATGTGGCAAACCAGGTACAGGATCTGACCCCGGACGAAGTCTCCAAGGGGGTCGCGGAAGGGCGCTATCTGCTGGTCGATGTCCGCGAGCCGAACGAGGTCGACGTCGAAGCCTATCCTTACGGTGTGGTGGTGCCGCTCTCGACCTTCGACCCCAAGGCGATTCCCGATCCCCAAGGCAAGGAGGTCGTGTTCGCCTGCCGATCGGGCAAGCGCTCGGTGACGGCCTCGCTGGCGGCGCAGGCGGCGGGCCTGCCTTACGACAAGCACCTCGCGGGCGGCATGCTGGGCTGGAAGGCGGCGGGTCTTCCCAGCAAGGTCGGCGGCTGATCGGCCCGATGTCCAAGAGCGCTTCCCTGAACAAGGTCTTTGCCGACCTTCCGGTCACCATCTTCGAGGCGATGTCGCAGGCCGCGCGCGACAATGCCGCCATCAATCTCGGCCAGGGTTTTCCTGACGATCCCGGCCCCGAGGACATCCGCCGCGCCGCGGCCGACGCCTCGCTCAACGGCTATAACCAGTACCCCTCGATGATGGGCCTGCCGGAGCTGCGCCAGGCGATCGCGACCCATTACGGCCATTGGCACGGCCTCAAGCTCGACCCGATGAGCGAGGTGATGGTCACCTCCGGCGGCACCGAGGCGCTGACCTCGGCCATCCTCGCGGTGGTCCAGCCCGGCGACGAAGTGGTCTGCTTCCAGCCGGTCTATGATTCCTACCTGCCGATCATCCGCCAGGCCGGCGGCATTCCGCGCCTCGTCCGGCTCGAGCCGCCGCACTGGCGGCTGAATGAGGACATGCTGAAAAGTGTCTTCAACTCAAAGACCAAGGCGGTGCTGTTCAACAATCCCTTGAATCCGTCCGCGGTGGTCTATCCGCGCGAGGACCTCGAGCTGCTGGCGCGCTATTGCCAGGAGTTCGACGTCATCGCGATCTGCGACGAGGTCTGGGAGCACGTCACCTTCGACGAGCACAAGCACATCCCGCTGATCACCATTCCGGGGATGCGCGATCGCACCATCAAGGTCGGCTCGGCCGGCAAGATCTTCTCGCTGACCGGGTGGAAGATCGGCTTCGTCTGCGCGGCGCCGCCGTTGCTGCGGGTGGCTGCCAAGGTGCACCAGTTCCTGACCTTCACCACCGCGCCCAACCTGCAGGCCGCCGTCGCCTACGGCCTCGGCAAGCCGGACGAGTATTTCCTGTCGATGCGCAAGGATCTGAGCCGGAGCAGGGACCGCCTGACCAGGGGATTGGAGAGCCTCGGCTTCCCCGTGTTGAAGTCGCAAGGCACCTACTTCCTCACCGTCGACCTGTCGCCGCTCGGGCTCAACGAGAGTGACACCGAGTTCTGCTGGCGGATCGTGAAGGACTATAAGGTCGCCGCGATCCCGGTCTCGGCCTTCTACGAGCAGGACCCGGTGACGTCAGTGGTGCGTTTCTGCTTCGCCAAGAAGGACGAGACGCTCGACACCGCGCTGGAACGGCTGTCGGACGCGGTGCGCGGACGTAAGAGGTAGAGAGAGATGACGACGATCGGCCGCTCGGGATTCCGCCTTGGTCTCGCCGCCGCAGTGCTGACATTCTGGACCGCGTCAGCGACCGCCGAGGAGCGCGTCGTCAACTTCTACAACTGGTCCAACTACATGGCGCCCGACGTCCTCGATGCCTTCACCAAGGAGACCGGCATCAGGGTCGTCTACGACACCTTCGACGCCAACGAGACGCTGGAGACGCGCCTGATGGCCGGCAAGTCCGGCTATGACGTGGTGGTGCCCACGGCCTATTTCCTGCAGCGCCAGATCAAGGCCAACATCTTCCAGAAGCTCGACAAGTCGAAGCTGCCGAACCTCGCCAATGCCTGGCCGATGGTGACGAAGAACCTTGCGACCTACGACCCCGGCAATCTCTACGCCGCCAACTACATGTGGGGCACGACGGGCATCGGCTACAACGTCGCCAAGGTGAAGCAGATCCTCGGGCCGGACGCCAAGATCGACAGCTGGGACATCGTCTTCAAGCCGGAGAACCTCGCAAAATTCAAAGACTGCGGCGTGCACATGCTCGACTCCGCCGACGACATCTTCCCGGCGGCGCTGAACTATCTCGGGCTCGATCCGAACTCGACCAGGCAGGGCGATCTCGAGAAGGCCGCCGAGGCCGTCGCAAAAGTTCGCCCGTCCGTGCGCAAGTTTCACTCCTCCGAATATCTCAGCGCGCTCGCCACCGGCGAGATCTGCTTCGTGGTCGGCTGGTCCGGCGACATCATGCAGGCCCGCGCCCGTGCGGCGGAGGCCAAAGGTGGCATCGAGATCGGCTACGCGATCCCGAAAGAGGGCGCGCAGATGTTCTTCGACAATCTCGCGATCCCCACGGATGCCAAGAACGTCAAGGAAGCCTACGAGCTGATCAATTATCTCTACCGTCCGGACGTTGCCGCCAAGAATTCCGACTTCCTGTCCTACGCGAGCGGCAACCTCGCCAGCCAGAATCTGGTCGATCCGAAGATCCTGAACGACAAGAACATCTATCCGGACGAGGCGACGCTCGCAAAACTGTTCGTCATCACGGCGCGCGAGCCGGCCACGCAGCGGGTGATCAACCGGTTGTGGACGAAGTTGAAGACGGGGCGATAGAGGCAGCACGCGTCATTGCGAGGAGCCTGCGCAAACTCGCTTCGCGATCTCGTCGCGGGCTCCTCGCAATGACAGCGCGCCTACCGCCACCTGCGATGCAGCCACAGCCACTGCTCGGGATGCTCGCGCACCCAGCTTTCCACCACGCTCGTGATCGCCTGGGTCGTGCCCTGGATGTCGATCTTGCCGTCGGCATCGCGCACCGGCTGGATCTCTTCCGTGAGCTCGCCGCGAAAGCGGCCGCCGGGCAGGCGGATGACGCGGGCGCCGTGGATCGGGCATTCGATTTGGCGCAAGAGGCGCGCCAGCATCGGATTGGCGCGGGTCTTGCGGCCGAAGAAGGTGACCTCGACGCCACCGGTCAGGTACTGGTCGATCAGCATGGCGACGTGCTTGCCGTCCTTCAGCGCCTGCGCGAGCCGCAGCGGCGCATCGCGGCCCGCGGGGATCAGCGTGCCCATATTGATCTGGCGCATCTCCTGGATGATGCGGTCGGCCGAGGCGATGTTCGGCCGGCGGTAGAGGATCGCGGCGTCGAGGCCATGAGCGACCGCCGCGAGCGCCGGCAATTCCCAATTGGCCAGGTGCGCGGCGAAGATCAGCGCCGGCTTGCCATCGTCGCGGATCTTGTCGAACAGCTCGATGCTGCGCGCGGGCAATTCGATCCGGCTCTTCTCCGGATGCTCGCGGTCATAATCCCAGACTTGGTCCATGTGGGCGAACTCGGCGCCGACGCGGCCGAGATTGTCCCACACGCCCATCAGGATCTGTTCGATCTCCTCCGGCGACTTCTCGGGAAAGGCGGCGGTGAGATTGGCGCGGCCGATGCGGTGCTCGCGCAGGCGCGGGCCGATCGTCTTGGTGACGCGCGCGAAAAAGTCCGAGGTCTTGACCGGATCGAAATAGCGCGTGGTGCGCAGCATGCCGACGGTGGCGGCGCCGATCAGGCCTCCGCTGACCGACTTGGCTGCATTCCGCGCGCGAATCTTCGTGCTGATGGGAATCAGCGCCATGCGTCCGGTCAGGCTGGTTCGCGCGTCAGGATCAGCGAGGCGTTCTGGCCGCCGAAGCCGAACGAGTTCGACATGACGGCGGTGACGCGGGCGTCGCGCGCGGTGTTGCCGACCACGTTGAACAGGATCGTGGGATCCGGGGTCTCGTAATTGATCGTCGGCGGGATGCGCTGATGCTCGAGCGTGAGCAGCGAGAAGATCGCCTCGACCGCACCGGCCGCCGAGATGGTGTGGCCGACCATCGACTTGTTGGACGTGACCGGAATTTTCTGCGCGAGCTCGCCGAACACGGCCGAGGTCGTGTTGAACTCCATCTTGTCGTTCTCGGGCGTCGCGGTGCCGTGCGCGTTGATGTGGTCGATCTGGTCCGGCGTCATGCCGGCATCGGCCAGCGTCTTGTTCATGCAGCCGATGATCGGCTTGCCGTCGGGCGAGGAGCGGGTGCGATGGAAGGAATCGGTCAGCTCGCCGCAGCCGGCGATCACGCCGAGGATCTTGGCGCCGCGCGCGACAGCGGCCTCATAGCTCTCCAGCACGAGGGCGCCGGCGCCTTCGGCCATGACGAAGCCGTCGCGGTTCTTGGAGAAGGGGCGGGAGGCCGCCTGCGGCGGATCGTTCTGGGTCGACAGCGCCGAGAGCAGCGAGAAGCGCACCAGCGCTTCCGGATTCACGGTGCCGTCGGTCGCGACGCAGAGGGCGGCATCGGTCTCGCCGCGGCGGATCGCCTCGACGCCGAGCTGGATCGAGGTCGCGCCCGAGGCGCAGGCCGTCGACAGCGAGATCGGCGAGCCCTTGGTGCCGAAAGTCTCGGCGAGGTGCGCGGCCACCGAGCCGAACATGAAGCGGTGATGATAGGCGCTGTACTTGCCGCCGCCGGAGATGCGCAGCAGATCGTCATAGTTGAAGTCGAGCGCACCGACGGCGCGGCCGAGTTCGCGTCGCTGCGGCCATTCCACCTCGACCGGCGCAACCGCAAGGAACAGCGGGCCCGGGAAGTCGGCCTTGGCACCGATGCCGGCTTGCGCGAGTGCTTCCTCCGTCACCAGCTCGGCCATCCGCTCGGACAGGCCAGTCGAGGAGAACGGATCGACGCTGACGAAATCGACAGTGCCGGCCATCGTGGTCTTCAGGCCGTCGACCGGAAAGCGCGTAATGGTGCGGATGCCGGATTCGCCGGCGACGAGTTTGGCCCAATTGTCGGCCTTGCCGGCACCGAGCGAGGTCATGATGCCCATGCCGGTGACGACGACGACGGGCCGCCCGAGTTTGTCGCGTGGTGCAGTCATGTCGATCCCCCGGGTGAGCTAGCCAACTGCCTCGACCAGCGCCATGCCTTCGCCGCGCCAGTGTCCGGCCCCCACCACCACAATCTGGGTGGGCGCTCCCTGCATTTCAATCTCGGTGCCCGTGGAATCGTTCGGCGGGAACAGCGCACCGCGCGAAATCGACAGCGCGGCGAGCGCGATGCCGAGCGGGAATTGCGTCTCCATGGTGTGACCGAACATCGTGCCGGTCGAGCGCACCGGGAGATCCGCATGGCTCTTCAGGAAACTGCGCTCCTCGCTCGTGGCCGGCTCCGCACCGGTCGCGCCCGATATGATCGCGCCCTTGCCCTCGCGCTTCGGCAGTTTTGCCCAAAGCTTCTCCAGCGTCGCGGTCATGTCGCCACCCTGCTTGCGCCGGGCGAGATCGGCGACGACGCTCGACAGCTTCGCATACGGCTTTGCACCGCGCGCTTCCGCGTGTGCTCGCGATTCCAGCACCAGGAACGCGCCGGCCGAGCCGAGTGCGAAGCCGGGATTGTCCTTGCGGGCCCACACGGGCGCGAATTTGTTCTTCAGGTTGAAATCGCCGAATTCGTAGAGGACGAGCAGGTCCTTGCGCTCGCCATTGTGCGAGCCGCCGACCAGCGCGATGTCGCTCTCGCCCGAGGCGATGCGCGCCAGCGCGATACGGGCCGCATCGGCGCCGGCAACCTCTTCGCCCATGAAGGTGCGCGAGGTGCCGCCAAGACCATGCACGATCGCGATATTGCCTGCGAGAAGGTTGGAGAGCTGCGCCAGGAACAAGGTGGGGCGCAGATCGCTCATCAGCCGTTCGTTGAGGAAGCCGGGTGCATTCGCTCCCTTGGCTTCGGCCGTGAGCACGCCGGTGTCGACGTTGAGATCACGTTCGCCGCCGCCGGCGGCCACCACCATGTCGATCTTCGACAGGATGTCCTTGTTGCCCTTGATCCCGGCTGAATCGAGCGCCAGGCCCGCCGCATAGGTGCCTATGCGCTGCCAGGCTTCCATCTGGCGCTGGTCGCCCTTCTTCGGAATCTGGCTGTCGAAGCTGACCGGCATCAGGGGATGCACGATGTAGGGGGCAAAACCCTTCTCGTCGACATTGATGCGCTTGTCCTGAAGCGCGGCCCAGTTGGCGTCCAGGCCCTCGCCGAGCGAGGTGGCGAGTCCAATGCCGGTGATCCAGACTTCGGTCTGGCCAGGCTTCGAAGCAGTGTCAGTCATGGCGATACGGCCTGTTGCGGAAAGCCGACGCGCTCGGCGACTTTCGCCATGTATCCGCGCATATCCGCATTGGGGAAAGGAATCAGCGTGAAGGTCAGCGCCGAGTTGGCGCGCAGCTTGCCGCCGACCCTGATCTTGGCTTCGGTCATGGCATAGCCCGAACCTTCATGCGTGAGGCTCGCCTCGATGCTCATGAGTTCGCCGGGCAAAACCGAACCGCGCACCTTGGCCTCCTTGACGGCGGCCAGGATCGGCATGCGCTCGAACTTGAACACGCCGAGCTGAAGCCAGCCCGAGGCCTGCGCCATCGATTCGATCAGGAGCACGCCGGGCATCAAGGGGTAGCCCGGGAAGTGCCCCTCGAAGATGGTGCTCTTCTGCGGGACCTGGGCCTCGACGACGATCGTCTTCTCGTCGACCTTGAGGTCGACGATGCGATCGATCATGTGGAAGTATTCGAGTTGCATGACCGCGCCCTTAGGCGCTCGCGCCCTTGGCCGCAACCAGTTCGTCGATGCGGGCGCACAGGTTCTTCAGTACGAAATACTGTTCCGTGGTCGCCTTGCCGTCGTTGACCTCCTGGGTCCACTTTTCCAGCGGCAGCTTGATGCCGAACTGCTTGTCGATCGCGAACGCGATGTCCAGGAAATCGAGGCTGTCGATGCCGAGATCATCGATGGCATGGCTGTCGGGCGTGATCGTGTCGCGCGGGATGTCGCAGGTTTCAGCGATGATCGTGGCGACCTGATCGAATGTGGAAGACATCACTAAGCCTTTGATATATTGCGGATATTTGTCAGATTATCCAGAGTGGCACCGTGGGTGGGCATCGCGCCCCTGATGACGCCCTCAACCCCCCTCTGGCCGGGTCGAGAGCCCGTATATCGGAGCGCCGCCCTGAGTTCAATGGAGCCGGACAGGCGAGGAGACGGGGCTGGGGATGCCCGTCGGAGCCCTTTCCCGCCGGGGTGTGCGGCAGATCGGGCCTAGATATGTGGCGTCGTGATCTTGACGCAGTCGCGACGGCCCATCAGCACGCAATCCTGAGTCCGGCGCAGGTCGGCAATGCTGACCGCCAGCCAAATTCCGATTGCGGTCAGGGCGATCGTGAAGGCCAGCGCTGCGATGTTGGCGAGCATGCGATGGCGGAAGTCGTCCGGCCCGGCGCGGGGCTGCTCGTAGCGTGACAGGTCGAGCGGTTCGGGCCCGACGCGTGCCGGCTGCACGGTGCCGCTGCCGCGGTGGGCCTTCGGAGAAGGGGAGGTGCGCGGCCTGAACGGGAGCACCCGGTGCTCGTCGTCAGAGCTTATGGGCCGCTGGCTATTCATGGGGCGGGGATCACTCCGAAGCAGCGGTTTTAGATAGCACGGGTGGTGAGGGTGTTGCAGAAATTCTTCGCAATTCCTGCGTGCATTCGTCCGCTTGCACTATTGTGCATCGACGGGCGTAGAGCGGCCGCGGAGCAAGCCGTCATGTCGGCGGCGGGACATGAGGTTGCGTTGCAACAACGGTCATAGCGATGGCCGGGGACGTCACGCCGTCCACATCGGCTTGTGATCTCCGCGTCGTTCCGAACACGTGTTGCCGCCCCAAAGCCCATGTCATAGTCGAGGAAACCTGGACCGCCAGTTGCACCATGCGAGGGGACCTTTCGACCATGACCACGACCAACGCGCGCGAGCCGAGAGTGCATCCGGTTCCGATCCTGTCGCTCCGGCCGACGCAGATGACGGGCGGCATGCGCGAGGTCAAGGAGAAGCGCAAGCGCTGGCGTGAGCATGACAAGAAGAAGCAGGCCGACCTGCTCGGCAAGCACATGATCCCCGTCGTCTACGGCCCGGACGCGCGCTATTACGTGATCGACCATCATCATCTCGGCCGCGCGCTGCACGATGAAGGCGTCAAGGAGGTGCTGGTGACCATCGTCGGGGACCTCCGCATGGTCGAGCGCGAAGCCTTCTGGGGCGTGATGGACAACAAGCGCTGGGTCTACCCTCACGATGCCAAGGGCGAGCGGCGGCAGTTCCGGGACCTGCCAAAATCGATCGCCGACCTCAAGGACGATCCGTTCCGCAGCCTTGCCGGCGAATTGCGCCGCATGGGCGGCTTCGCCAAGGACACGACGCCATTCTCCGAATTTCTGTGGGCCGACTTCCTGCGCCGAAAGCTCTCGCGGAAGGTGGTGGAGGCCGATTTCGACAAGGCCATCGAGAAGGGGATGTCCGCCGCCAGGAGCAAGGATGCGATCTATCTGCCCGGCTGGTGCGGTCCGGCGGACGATGACTAGAGGCACCAGAAATCGGGCGTTGTGATGCACCCCGTGCCTCGGGAGCCGACCATCACGCGCGGCCGCTCGCGTCAGTCGCGCTGGAAGATCCTGGCGCCGGGGTAGGCGCGGCGGGCGTAGGTGATCACCAGGGCGCGGTCCTGGGTATCCAGGAAGGGCGTTCGGATCCGGCACGACCCGACGATGAGGTGCCACAGGCCATTGAGCTTCTGGATCATGATCTTCATTTGAACAGTCCTCGATGACTCCCATTCCAGCGAATGCTGCTTGTCGCTGCAGTGCTTAGGAGCGTTGGCCGCGGGTGTGGAATTCCCGACAATGCTCGCGCTCCGCTGCAAAATACGTCGACCATTATTAGGTGGTTGCGGCACGCGCCCAGATAAGCCGAATCCCATCACAGTCGCTTGAGCGAAATCAATTTCCGCGTCTATGAAACCGTCCTGAAACAGAGCCGGCCCATCTCTATGATTGGTCGAGCTCACACAGGAGGCGAACATGCGCCGTCTGGTTTTCGTAGTTGCCTTGCTCGCGGTTGCTTCGGCGGGAATCTCGGCATCGTTTGCCGCCGTTCACCACGCCAAGTCGTTGACGTTCGCGCAGCGCTTTGTTCCGGCCCTCGAGCTGATGGCGAACCGCTAGCGGCAAAGCGCCTCGAGCGTGCAGTCCGGTCGACGATGACGAGAGAGTCTGCCGTCGCGGCGATCGCATCGCCGCGCACGCGAGCCTATGGCTTCAACCGGCCAGTTCTCGATCGATGTTCCGGAACCGCACGAAGGCTGCCCAGGCCTGCGGATAATCCTTGTCGGCGGGATCGATCGCAAGCAGCGCGCAGCGTGCCTGCTTGATCTCTTCTGGCGACAGGCGCCTCGTCAGCGCCTGCAATTCTCTCGACAGCTCCCAGCGGCCCTCCGCCGGGCCAGCGACAGCGCGCCCCGGGCGCGGCTTGACATGCCGCAAATGCGTGCCCGTGCCGGTCGCTACTGTCCGCCTGCATGATCGTCGAAGCAGCGTTGCGCCCGGTGTCGAGGGCGAGGTGGCCCGGGTCATGCTGACTGGAGACATGACAATGAGCCTCATCTTTCGCGTCGTCTTTATCATCGCCGGCGCGGTCACGGCGCTGTTCGTCGCGCGTGATGCCCTGAACTTCACCATCATCCAGACCTTCGTCGCCGTCCTGCTCGTGACAGCCGTCGTGGGGGCGGGAAGTCTCTGGAGCCTGCGGCGGAAGACATGAGCAAGGCAGAACGCGGCGGTTCGGCCGGGCTGAGCGAAGCCGAGGCCCGGCTGCGGCTGCAACAGGACGGTTACAACGAACTGCCTCGGCCCGAACGCCGCACTCCGCTGCGCATCGTCCTCGAAGTGTTGCGTGAGCCGATGCTCGCGCTGCTTCTGTGCGGCGGGCTGGTCTACCTCCTGCTCGGCGACCTCCGCGAGGCCGCGCTTCTCCTGGCCTTCGGCGCCATCTCCGTCGTGATCACGATCGTGCAGGAAACCCGCACCGAACGCGTGCTGGAAGCGTTGCGAGAGCTGACCAGTCCGCGCGCGCTCGTGGTGAGGGATGGGGAGCGCCGGCGGATTGCGGGCCGGGACGTCGTCCGCGGCGATCTCCTCGTCCTGGCCGAAGGTGATCGGATTCCGGCAGATGCGGTGCTCGTCAGCTCACGCGATCTGGCTGTCGACGAGTCCCTGCTGACCGGAGAGTCGGTTCCGGTTCGCAAGCAGGCCGCCAGGACGCCGGCCACCGACGCCGCCTTGGCAAATCATCGCCCGGGCGGCGATGACCTGCCGTTCGTGTATTCCGGCTCGCTGGTGGTGCGAGGCGAGGGCCTGGCCGAGGTCGAGGCCACCGGCGCTCGCAGCGAGATCGGCAAGATCGGATTGTCGCTGCATGGCTTGCAGGCGGAGCCGCCCCGGCTGCAGCAGCAGACCGCACGGCTCGTGCGGCTTTGCTTTCTCGGCGGCGCGGCGATCAGCCTCGCCGCCGTCCTGCTTTACGGAACGTTGCGCGGGGATTGGCTGCAAGCGCTGCTCGGAGGCATCGCAATCGGCATGTCCATGTTGCCCGAGGAGTTCGCCGTCGTTCTCACGGTGTTCATGGCGATGGGGGCCTGGCGTATCTCGAAGGCGCGCGTGCTGACGCGGCGCGCTGCCGCGATCGAGGTGCTCGGCTCCGCCACGGTGCTGTGCACCGACAAGACCGGCACGCTGACCCAGAATCGGATGTCGATTGCGGAGCTGAGGCTACGCGACGGGACGAGCGCGCGCGTGGGATCGTCGCAGCCCGCGCCGGTGGGCGCAGCGTTCTTCGAGCTGGCGCGTTGCAGCGTTTTGGCAAGCTCGCCGGAACCGTTCGATCCGATGGAGAGGGCCCTGCACGCGTTCGTGCAAGAGAGTCTGCCGGATGACGACGAAACCGGGGGCACGCGGACCTTGGTACGCAGCTACGGCCTGCGGCCAGAACTGCTGGCGATGACCCAGGTTTGGCAAGTGCCGCATCGCCAGGGAATGTTGGCTGCGGCGAAAGGCGCACCCGAGGCGATTGCGCACCTCTGCAAGCTGGACGGTGCGGAGCTGGCGGCGCTGCAGGACTCGGTCGCGGCGATGGCGAAGAATGGTCTTCGTGTGCTGGGCGTGGCCGTCGCGGCTTACGACGGCGAGAGCCTGCCGGCCTCGCAGCAAGACTTCTCCTTTCGCTTCCTCGGTCTCGTCGGGCTCGCCGATCCGCTTCGTCCGCAGGTCCCGGCGGCGGTGGGCGAATCGCGCTCGGCCGGCATTCGCGTCGTCATGATCACGGGCGACTATCCGGCGACCGCGATGGCCATCGCCGGGCAGGCCGGACTCGACGTCAAGGGGGTCGTGACCGGCGAGCAGATCAAGCTCGCGGACGAGAACGAGCTCGAGGCACTCGTCAGGAATGTGAACGTCTTCGCGCGGGTCCTGCCGGAGCAGAAGCTGCGGATCGTTCAGGCGATGAAGCGCAACGGTGAGATCGTCGCGATGACTGGTGACGGCGTCAACGATGCACCGTCCCTGAAGGCTGCCCATATCGGGATCGCGATGGGTGGCCGCGGCACCGATGTCGCCCGCGAGGCCTCCTCCATCGTCCTGCTCGACGACGATTTCGGTTCTATCGTTGCATCCATTCGGCTGGGGCGCCGGATCTACGATAATCTGCGCAAGGCGATGGCCTTCATTTTCGCAGTCCATGTTCCGATCGCGGGGCTTGCCCTGCTGCCGCTGGTTTTCGGCCTGCCGCTGATTCTCGGTCCCGTTCACATTGCCTTTCTGGAGCTGATCATCGACCCCGTCTGCTCGCTCGTGTTCGAAGCGGAGCGGGAGGAGCGCGATATCATGACACGTCCGCCGCGGCGCGCGGATGCGGAGCTGTTCTCATGGGCCTTGATCGGCTGGAGCATCCTTCAGGGTGCCATGGCATTTGCCTTGATCGCCGTGATCTTCGTCGTCGCGCTTCGTTCCGGCATTCCGCCCGATGAGGCGCGCACGCTCGCCTTCATTGCGCTCGTCGTCTGCGTCGTCGCGCTGGTGCTGGTCAACCGGTCCTTCAGCGCCTCCTTCCTGTCTGCCTTCTTCCGTCCGAACCCGGCATTGCTCTGGATATTCCTGTCGATCGCACTCGTTCTCGCCGCGGCTCTGTTTTGGCCGCCGGCGTCCAGCCTGTTTCGTTTTGGTCCCCTGCACCTCGACGATCTGATGGTCACGCTCGGCGCGGGACTGCTGGTGCTCACGGTGCTCGAAATGCTGAAGCCGATATGGGGGCGGCGGTTGCGGTTCTAGTTGCTTTCGTGAGAGTCCGTCTTCGGCAAGACCTCCGCCCGGTGCGGATCCTCCTTGCCACCGAGGGCGCGATGCAGCCAGCGTTCGACGCGGCGGCCGATCGTGAGCAGCACGAAAGCAAAGGCCAGTGCGACCAGCACGATCTTCCATTCTCCGACGCCGCAGGTAATGCCCAGGCAAGCGGCGAGAAAGGTGCAGGCCGCGCTGGTCAGGCCGCGCACGCGAAAACGGTCGCTCTCGTGGACGATGACGCCGGCCCCGAGGAAGCCGATCCCGGTGAGGATGCCCTGGATCACACGGCTCGCCGCATCGCTGATCTTGCCGGGCTCGGCGACCTGAACGGCGAGCATCACCACGGTCGCGGTGGAGAGCCCGACGATGCCGAGCGTCTTCAACCCGATCGGCTTGCCGTGCAGATCGCGGTTCAGGCCGATCGCGCCGCCGGCGAGCGTCGCGGCTCCAAGGCGCAGCAGAATTTCCGGCCAGTCCAGCTCGGTCATGATTTCAGCGTGTCCGGGACACCGGGGCCGCTATCGCAGCGGCTTCTTCAGGAGCGAGAAGCGGTCCGGATCGAGGCCCATCGAGGGCTGCAGCATCGGGGCCTCGACGTTGGAGAGCGTCTTGGCGGGTGGGGCCGAAAACACCGGATCGTTCGGCACGTCGCGCTGCGAGGTGGCACCGCGCCAGCGCTCGAGCACGGCACCGACGAAATGCATGTCGTGGCCGGAGGTGACGGACGGTACGCTCGAGATGGTGGCTTCGCCGCGCGGCAGTTGATGCGGCGGCACCTCCTTGAATCGCAAGCGCGTCGGCAGCGCGACGCCTTCGCCGAAGGCCAGCACCTCGCGCGTGCCGAGCGAGGGCACGAAGGAGAGCAGGTTCGCGGCGGCGTCCGACACCGCGGCGCGCAGCAGCGCCTGGTCGCGGTCGTTGGCAAGGCGCATCGTGAACAGCGTGTTGCACTGGGAGATGATGGTGGCGTCAAGCTCGGCCGGGCGCTGGGTGATGAGGCCGAGATAGACGCCGTATTTGCGGCCTTCCTTGGCGATGCGCGACACCGCCTTGCGGGTCGGCCCGAAGCCGACATTGCGATCGGCGGAGGCGTAGCGATGCGCTTCCTCGCAGACGAACAGCAGCGGCGAGACGCCGTCGCTCCACAGGCCGAAGTCGAAGGCCATGCGGCAGAGCACCGAGACGACGGAATCGATCACCTCGGCCGGGAAGCCGGCGAGCTGCATCACCGTCATCGGCTTGCCGTTCGCCGGAAGACGGAACAGATGGCTGATGACCTCGGCCATGGTGTCACCGCCGACATTGGCGTTGTCGAACATGAAGGCGTAGCGCGGATCGTTGCGCACCGCCTCGATGCGGGAGATCAGCTTGTGATAGATGATGCGCGAGGAACGGTTTTCGAGCTTGCCCATGCGCTCGTCGATCAGCGACATCAGGTCGACGAGACGATACGGCACCGGCGTGTCGACGGTGTAGCCGACCTGCTTGGGATCGATGCGCTTCAGGCCGATGCGGTCGGCGTTCTGGTACTGGGTGTAGACGCCCTTGGCGATCGGGATCACCTCGGCGAGGATGTCGAGCTCCTCCGGCACGCCGGCGCGGCCGCCGAACAGCACGTCGACGATTTCCTCGAAATTGAACAGCCAGAACGGCAGCTTCAGGTTCCGCGGGTTCAGCACCAGCGCGCGGTCGCCGAAGCAGCGGCCATATTCGTTGTGCACGTCGAGCAAGAAGATGCGCAGGTTGGGGCGCGCCTTCAGGATCTCGTTGAGCAGGAGCGAGACGCCCGTCGATTTGCCGACGCCGGTCGATCCCAGCACGGCAAAATGCTTGGACAGCATTTCCTCGACGTCGACATAGGCGATGACGGAGCTGTCCTGTTGGAGGAAGCCGACATTGATCTGGTCCGACCCGGTCGGCGCGTAGATCGTGCGCAGCTCCTGGCTGGTGATCAGGTCGACGGAATCCCCGATGGTCGGATAATTGGTGACGCCGCGTTGGAATTTGGCCTTGCCGGTGGCGTTGAGGATTTCGCCAAGCAGGTCGACCGAGGCGATGGCGATGTAATCGTTGCTGCTCGACAGGTTTTCGCAGGAGACCTCGGTGATCATGGCGACGATGACCGAGCTGGCGCAGCGAATGCTGACGAAGCGGCCGACGGTCGCCCGAACCTCCGAGATCGGCATCTGGCTGGCCGCCAGAAGCCCGACCCGGGCGAGCGATCCACGTACCGAAATCACGCGTCCAAAGGATGTCACGATGAATGAACCTGGCAAGAACGAGGGGCTTTGGACCAGACTATGCGCGGCCGCGGCTGCATAAACGGTTAAGCGGCAGGCGCGGGCGCTTCGTTAAATCCGTGACAATTCGGCGAAGAGGTTTGTTCCGATGGCACGCTTATGGACAGAATCGGCGGGAAAATGGCGCAATTCCAAGTCATTGGCGCCGAAAGCAATTAAGCAATACTTTACCATCCGGCCAGTCCGTCCGCCGGTCGGAGGACGTTGGTCTTCGAGAAGGGAAACGTCACTCGATTCAGGGCGATGTTTGCTTTGTTGACGGGACCTAATCATTTGTACATTAGTACAAATGAGCGCGGCTTCGATGTCTCTCCCTCGGGCAAAGTGGTCGCATTGCGGCCCTGCGCCGATTTGCACGATCCGGTCCGAAGGATCGCGAGCTTTACCTGGAGGAAAGCATGCAGCCCGAACCGGTCCTCGATCTTGCCCATCTCGGCCACATGGAGCTGCTGACGCCCAAGCCCGACGAGAGCCTGAAATTCTTCGTCGACGTCATGGGCATGACCGTCAGCGGCCAGAAGGGCGAGTCGGTCTACTTGCGCGGCTGGGACGATTACGAGCGCTATTCGCTCAAGCTGACGGCGTCGAAGACCTCGGGCATGGAGCACATGGCGCTGCGCGCACGCAGCCAGCAGGCGCTGGAGCGCCGCGTCGCTGCGCTGAAGGGATCCGGCTTCGACATCGGCTGGATCGACGGCGACATGGGGCAGGGGCCGACCTTCCGCTGCCGCGATCCCGACGGTCACATCGTCGAGCTCTATTACGAGACCGAATGGTATCAGGCGCCGCCCGAGCTGAAGCCGGCGCTGAAGAACCAGGCCCAGCGTTTTCCCGCACGCGGCGTCAACGTCCGCCGTCTGGATCATCTCAATTGTCTCGCCGTCGACATCAAGGCCAACCGCGAGTTCTTCGAGAATTACCTTGGTTGCCGCCTCACCGAGCAGATCGTGCTCAACGACGGACGGGAAGCGGCGATGTGGCTGACGATGTCGAACAAGAGCTACGATTTCGCCTATTCGCTCGACCATTCAGGCGTGCCGGGCCGCTTCCATCACGTCACCTACGCGCTCGACAGCCGCGAGGAGATTCTGCGCGCGGCCGACATCTTCCTGGAGAACGGCATCCACATCGAGACCGGCCCGCACAAGCACGCGATCCAGCAGACCTTCTTCCTCTATGTCTACGAGCCCGGCGGCAACCGCGTCGAAGTTGCCAATGCCGGCGCACGCCTCATTCTCGCGCCCGACTGGAAGCCGATCGTGTGGACCGAGGAGGAGCGCAAGAAGGGCCAGGCCTGGGGCCTGAAGACGATCGAGTCCTTCCACACCCACGGCACCCCGCCGGTGGACGTGAAGCACGGTTAGAGCTGTAACTCTGACGTTTCAATGACTAGTGGGTCGAGCCGCGCGTCCGCGCGATCGTCTCGCGCACACCGCTCCACGCCGGCTTGTCCGGCGCGAACTGCCCGCGCAGGAAGGTGACGAGCTCCTCGATCTGTGCGTCGCTCATGCTGCTTCTGAAGGCGGGCATGTAGCCGAGATCGCTGGAGACGGGCTCGGTAACGCCGTGCAGGATGATTTGCACGAGGTTGTCCGGCGTTCCGCTGTGCAGATTGCTGTTGAGGGCGAGCGAGGGCCTGGTGCCGAACAGCGGCAGTCCGCCGACCTCGTGGCAGACGGCGCAGGCGCCCTGATAGAGGCGCGCGCCGCTGGATGCGGCGACTGTGACCTGGCTTGCGCTTTCGAGCCGTGCCGCAAGCGCCTCCGGCGTCTCGGCCGCGCTGTCGTTGAACGAGTTGAGATAGACGGCCATCGCGCGGATGTCTTGATCGGGCAGAGCTTTGAGGTCCCTGACCACCGGTGCCATCGGGCCGGCGGCAACGCCGTGATAGCGCGAATGTCCGGTTCGCAAATAAGTGAACAGTTCGTCCTCGCTCCACGGGATCGGCGCATGCGAGAGCGAGGTCAGCGGCGGAGCTTCCCAGCCTTCGGCGAAGCCGCCGGCCAGGTAGGATTCGCGCTGCTCGGCGCCGAGCGCGTTGCGCGGCGAGTGGCAGCCGCTGCAATGGCCGAGACTCTCCACGAGATAGGCGCCGCGATTCCACGCCTCGGATTTGGTCGGATCGGGTTTGAACTCCCTGGCCTGATGGAATAGCGCATTCCATCCGGCCAGCAGCGGCCGCAGATTGAATGGAAAGGGGAACTCGTTCGCGGGCGCCGTCGCGTGCACCGCAGGCTGCGCCATCAGATAGGCGTAGAGCGCCTGCATGTCGGCATCGCTGGTCCTGGCGAAATGCGTATAGGGAAAAGCGGGATAGAGCTGCCTGCCGTCGCGATGCAGCCCGTCGCGCATCGCCCGTTCGAAGGCGGGATAGGACCAGGCGCCGATGCCGGTCTCGACGTCGGGCGTGATGTTGGTGCTGTGGATGATGCCGAACGGCGTTTCGAGCGCACGGCCCCCGGCGTTCGGCACGCCGTTGATGGTGGTGTGGCACTCCGCGCAATTGCCGAGCGCAGCAAGCTGCGCGCCGCGCGCGATGGTCGCCGCGGAATAGACCGATGCATCCGGTCGCGCGATCGGCGCAATCGCACGCCCGGGCAGCAGCGCGGCGCCGATGCCGATCGCGGCGGTGCAGACGGCCGCAATCGCGGCGAAGAGGCCGGCGCGTTTGGCGAAGGGATTCTCCCAGATGCGGGACGGCTTTGGCGCAGCGGGTGCTGGCAAGGCCTGCGGCACGGGCGAAGCTTCGCCGCGCAACCCCCTCAGGATGCGTTCCGGCGTGAATGGCGGCTCGCGGAAGCGGACGCCGGTCGCATCGAAGATTGCGTTTGCGATCGCCGCTGCACTCGGGACGGAGGCGGACTCACCGACGCCGAGCGGCGGCTGGTCCTGACGCGGCAGCAGCAAGACGTCGATCTTGGGGACGTCAGGGAACGGGATGATTGGATAGGCGCCCCATTCGCGTGCCGCCACCGCGCCGCGTTCGAACGAGACCTCCTCCATCAGTGCGCGGCTGGTGGACTGGATGACGTTGCCGTGGATCTGGTGGCGAACGCCATCCGGATTGATCATCAGGCCGGAATCCTGACCCGCAACCACGCGTGTGACGCTGACGTCGCCGGTGGCCTTGTTCACGGCGACGTCGGCAACCCACGCCGACCATGCCGCGCCATAGCCCGGAAACTTGCTGTGGACGTAAAGGGCATAGGCAAAGCCGCGCCCATGCACGATCTCGCCGTCCTTCTCCGCGCGCACCGGGCGCGGCGTCCAGCCGGCGCGTTCGGCGACGGCATTGACGAGATCGACCGCGCGCTGGTCTTTCAGGTACCGCAGCCGGTATTCTACCGGGTCGACGCCGGCCTCGGTTGCGGCCTCGTCGATGTAGGACTCGTGCGCAAAGGTGTTCGGCAGCGCCGAGACGCCGCGAAACCAGGACGCCCGCACGATCGGCGCCATGTCGTGGGCCACGACGCGCATGTGGTCGTAGTCATAAGGCGGGATCGCGGTGCGGTCGCCCATCTGAAGCACGGCGGGATCGGGCGAGATCCGGCCGGTGAGCAGCAGCGCCAGCGTTGGTGCTGCATTCGAGGGATAGCGCGTTGCGAGATCGTAAGCGGCGATGCCGCCGTCGGCGTCGAGCCCGCCATTGACGTCGATGAGCTGCGCCGTGCCCTTGGGCTCCCAGGCATGCTCCTGCTCGCGGGTCAGTTGCACACGCACAGGACGGCCGACGGCGCGCGACAGCAGCAGCGCATCGGCGGTGACGTCATCGGCGCAGTTGCGGCCGTAGCAACCGGCGGCCTCCAGACGGATGACCTCGATCTCGCTCTCGGGGCGCTCGATCAGCAGGGCGAGGTCGCTGCGCAGCACATGCGGATTCTGCGTGCCCGACCAGACGCGGATGTTGCCGTCCTGAAAATCCGCGACCGAGCAGGACGGACCGATCGAGGCGTGCATCTGATAAGGCCAGACATAGGTGCGCTGCATCGGCTTGGCCGCGCCTGAGATCGCCGCATCGACATCGCCCTTGTCGATCAGCGTGCGCGGCGTCGACGGATTGGCGCGCAGCGCGGTCTCGACGTCGGCGAGGTCGAGGGTGGGCGTCGGTTTCCAGGCCACCTTGAGCTGTTCTGCCGCGCGGATCGCATTTTCCTCGCGCTCGGCGACGACACCGACGAAGTCGCCGATGCGCACCACAGCGATGATTCCAGGGACGTCACGTACCGAGGATTCATCGACGGAGATCAGGCTGGTACCGACAAACGGGCCGGCATCGACGCCGGCATAGGGCGGGCGCACCACGCGGCCGTGCAGCATGCCTGGTACGCGGATATCATGCACAAAAGTCAGCTCGCCCGTCGCCTTGGCGGGCAGGTCGACGCGCGGCACCGACTGGCCGACGATAGCATAGTCGCCGACTGCCTTGACGGTGACGTCGTCGGCCAGCTCGAGGCGTATCGTCTCGTCACCGATCAGCTCGCCATAGCTGACGCTGCGATTGTCGTGACCGCGCACGAGGCCGTCCTCGATCTTGAGGTCGGCCTCCGGCAGCTCCAGCCGTTCGGCCGCGCGCGCGATCAGAAAGTGGCGCGCTTGCGCTGCGGCCTTGCGCAGCGGGACGGCGGTGATCTGGATGGTCTCGCTTGCAATCGTCGCGCCCTGGTTCGGCACCACAGAGGTGTCGCCGAGCACCACGACGACGCGTGCAAAGGACACGTCCAGCTCTTCGGCGACGATCTGGCCGAGCGCGGTGCGGATACCGGTGCCGAGATCGACATGGCCGTTATAGGCCGTCACCGATCCGTCCGCGGTGATGCGTACGAAGGTTTCGGATGTGACCTCGTCCACGGTGCGGACGACGACGAGCGAACCGGACTGCCGCTCAGCTCCATCAGGGAGAGGGGAGTTCATCAATCACCGGCCTCGGCGAGCTGACCCGATGCGCGCATCACGGCGCGCAGGATCTCGACATGGGTGCCGCAGCGGCACAGATTGTAACGCAGCGCTGCCAGCGCTTCCTGTTCGGTCGGTCGCGGGTTGATCGCGAGCAGCGCCTTGGCGGTCATGATCATGCCGTTGAGACAATAGCCGCATTGCGCGGCCTGCTCGTCGATGAAGGCCTGCTGCACCACATCGGGCTTGTCGCGTGCGCCAAGTCCTTCGAGCGTCACGATGTCGCGGCCGGCGCAGCCGCTCACGGGGATCACGCAGGAGCGGGCCGCGGCCCCGTCAATCAGGACGGTGCAGGTGCCGCATTCGCCGAGACCGCAGCCGTATTTCGGACCGTTGAGTGCGAGGTCGTTGCGCAGCACGTAGAGCAGCGGCGTCTCTGGCGCCGCGGCGATCTCGTGGGTCCTGCCGTTCACGGTGAGGCGGATCGGTGCCTGCGTCATCCTCGTTCCCAAGCCCGCGGCAACTGCTGCCGATCAACGCCGCGACGATACCGTTTGTACACAAACGTGCAAGCCGTGCATGCCGCACTGCAGCGCGATTGCCTTCTTTGTGGACAGAGCCGATAGGCAAATGAGGTTTTATACGGCAGCCTCATCTTTTGCGCCGCACCGCCGCTTGACAGCCATCCGGAGCGCGCGCACCATCGTTCGTATACGAATGATAACCGCAATGCCGCTGGCTCCTACATGGTGACTGAAACGACGAGCGCCGCCATCGACAAGATCCGCTGCGATGCTTGTCCGGTGATGTGCTACATCAAGCCGGGCGCAGCGGGGGCCTGCGACCGCTATGCCAACCACGAGGGCAAGCTCGTTCGCGTCGATCCCCATGTGATCCTGGAGCGCACGGTTTCACATGGCGGCAAGCTGGTCCCGTTCAGCCGTACCGAAGATTGGGACGGCAAGATCGTCCACGAACCCTCGACCTTCGTGACCGCGATCGGCGCGGGCACGACCTATCCCGATTACAAGCCGGCGCCCTTCATCGTCTCCGCGGAGGTCGAGGGCGTCGACATGGTGACCGTCGTCACCGAGGGCATCTTCTCCTATTGCGGCATCAAGGTGAAGATCGACACCGACCGTTATCTCGGCCCCGAAACCGCGACGGTGCGCGCGCAGGGCGAGGCGGTCGGTCACGTCACCACCAGCGAATACGGCTCACAGATGTTCTCGCTCGGCGGCGTGCATCATCTGACCGGCGGCTCCAAGAAGGAGGGCCGCGTCACCTGTGACACCCTGATGGATCTCGCCAATTGCAAGGCGGTCGAGCTGACTATCGACGGCGGCGCGAGCGTGGTGGTGCAAGCCGGCCAGCCGCCAATCGTCAACGGCGTGAAAGAAGAGCGCATGCGCGTCGGCTGCGGCTCGGCGACAATCGGCATGTTCGCCAAGCAATGGCACGGCAAGGTCGACGAAGTCGTCGTGGTCGACGACCACATCACCGGCGTCCTCTCGGAGCATCAGGCCGGCAAGCTGCTCGACATCGCCGACACCGGCATCAAGATGAAGGGTCGACGCTCGACGCCGGGCCGCTATTTCCAGGTCGCCGATCCCGGTACGGGGTGGGGCGGCACCAACATTTCCGATCCGCTGGCGATCCTCGGGCCGTTCGATGCCAAGGAGGCACGACCCGGCCTGACCATGCTGATGGTCTCCACCACCGGTGAGCATTCGTCCTATTACGTGCTCGACGAGGCCCTGAAGCCGGTCGAGACCGAGATGCCTGCCGATCTGAAATTCTCGGTCGAGCGTATCCAGGAGAATTGCGAACCGGCGCTGTGCACGGTGCTGTTCATGGCCGGCGCGGGCGGCTCGCTGCGCGCTGGCGTCACCGACAATCCGGTGCGGCTGACGCGCTCGGTGAAGGACGCGTTGACGCGCGTCACCAGCGGCGGTGCACCTGTCTATGTCTGGCCGGGTGGCGGCATCACCTACATGGTCGACGTGACGCAGATGCCGGCGGGGGCGTTCGGCTATGTGCCGACCCCGGCCCTGGTCGCGCCGATCGAGTTCACGATGAAGCTGTCGGACTATGCCGCGCTCGGCGGGCACATGGATTATGTAAAGCCGTTGTCCGAGGTGCAGGGCGGTGATGATATCAGGCAATTGCCCTGGCAGAACCCGATTCCGGGACCTCGGGCATGACCAGGCTCCCGCAAATCGCATTGCTGTCTGATGGCCGGCGGCTGCATTTGCAGGATGGTCCGATCGATCTGGTCATTGAGGCGAGGGGCCGCGCGGACGCGGTGCACATTGCCTACCAGGCTGCGGCGCAGCGGTTCACGGGGCTACTCGACGAGCTATGCGCGGAGCTGCCGGAGCTGCGCGCCGTTGCCGAGGAGCGGACTTCGCTGAGGGGCGTGGTGGCGCGCCGGATGCATGCCGCGGTCGCGCCCTTCGCTGCTGATGGATTCATTACGCCGATGGCCGCCGTTGCCGGCAGCGTGGCGGAGGAAATCCTCGGCGCAATGCTGGGCGCTGCGAGCCTCGATCAGGCCTATGTCAACAATGGCGGCGATATCGCCCTTCATCTTGGCGAAGGTGAGAGGTTTTCGGTCGGCCTGATGGATCGGCCCGACCGCGACGGCGTGATGCGGACGATGAGGATCGATGCCGATGATCCGGTGCGGGGCATCGCGACCAGCGGACGCCATGGCCGCAGCTTTTCGCTTGGGATTGCCGACGCGGTGACCGTGCTGGCCGCAACGGCATCGCAAGCCGATGCGGCGGCGACGGTCATCGCCAATGCCGTGGATCTGCCGGGGCATCCTGGCATCATCCGGCAGCCGGCCAGCGAGCTTCAGCCCGACAGTGACCTCGGCCCACGCCTCGTCACCCGCGACGTGGGCGAGCTGTCTCACCATGAAATCGCCGACGCGCTCGAATCTGGCGCGGAACGTGCACGCCAACTGTTCGATCGCGGCTTGATCGAGGGTGCCGTATTGCAACTATGTGGTGATATGCTTGTCGTCGGACCGAAAGATTTTGAGCGGCAGGAAGCGCGCCCGCGTAAGCAGGAGAACGCACTTCATGCCTGAGCAAGGAAGAACCTTAAGGACGCAACCATGAGCGCGATCATCCGCAAGATCGTCACCGTCGTCGAAGAGACGCAGATGGAGATGGGCCGGCAGGTCTCGCCGCCGACGCGGCGTGCCGCGGCAATCGCCGTGATCGAAAATCCATTTGCCGGAAAGTACGTCGAAGACCTCTCGCCGCTGATCGCGATCGGCGAGGAGCTGGGCGAGCTGCTGTCGAAGCGCGCGGTGGCTGCGCTCGGCATCGATGGCGCGAAGGCGCAGAGCTATGGCAAGGCCGCGGCCGTCGGCGAGAACGGCGAATTGGAGCATGCGGCTGCGATCCTTCACCCGAAGATGGGCGCGCCGGTGCGCAAAGTTCTGAGCAAGGGTGCCGCGCTGATCCCGTCATCGAAGAAGCGCAGCGGGCCCGGCACCACGCTCGACATCCCCCTTGGTCACAAGGACGCAGCCTTCGTGCGCAGTCATTTCGACGGCATGGAGGTTCAGATCAACGACGCGCCGCGCGCCAACGAGATCATGGTCGCGGTCGCCGTCACCGACAGCGGTCGTCCGCTGCCGCGCGTCGGCGGGCTGACGGTTGCGGAGATCAAAGGCGAAGACGGTCTAAGATAATTTTAACGGTGGAGGTTGGGATGCGAGCAAAGAACTATTTCGTCGGCGCGGCGTTTGCGCTGTTGGCGGGTGGCATGGCTCATTCGGCCATGGCGCAGGATATCAAGATCGGCGAGATCAACAGCTATTCGCTGTTGCCGGCCTTCACCGAGCCCTATCGGAAGGGATGGCAGCTTGCGGTCGAGGAGGTCAACGCGGCCGGTGGCATCAACGGCAAGAAGCTCGTCGTCGTCTCCAAGGACGACGGCGGCAAGCCGGCGGATGCGCAGACTGCGGCCAACGAGCTCGTCTCGAGCGAGGGCGTTGCGATGCTCGCCGGCACGTTCCTGTCGAATATCGGCCTTGCGGTCAGCGACTTCGCCAACCAGAAGAAGGTTTTCTTCCTCGCGGCCGAGCCACTGACCGACGCCATCACCTGGTCGAAGGGCAACAAATATACCTTCCGCCTGCGCCCCTCCAACTACATGCAGGCGGCGATGCTGGTGGAAGCGGCGAGCAAGCTGCCTGCCAAACGCTGGGCGACGATCGCGCCGAACTATGAATATGGCCAGTCCGCGGTTGCGGTGTTCAAGAAGCTGATGTCGGAGAAGCGTCCCGATATCCAGTGGGTCGACGAGCAATGGCCGCCGCAGGGCAAGATCGACGCCGGTCCCGTGGTGCAGGCCGTCGCCGCCGCCAATCCGGAAGCGATCCTCAACGTCACCTTCGGTGCCGACCTCGTCAAGCTGGTGCGCGAAGGCAACACTCGCGGCCTGTTCAAGGGACGCGAGGTCGTGTCCTTCCTCACCGGCGAGCCCGAATATCTCGATCCGCTCAAGGACGAGACGCCCGAGGGCTGGATCGTCACCGGCTATCCCTGGTACTCGATCAAGACGCCCGAACATGACGCGTTCCTGAAGGCCTACCAGGCCAAGTACAACGACTATCCGCGCCTCGGCTCGATCGTCGGCTACCAGACCATCAAGGCGGCCGCCGCGATCCTGGCGAAGGCTGGCTCGACCGATCCGGAGAAGCTGATTGCCGCGGCGGAGGGCATCTCCATGCCGTCTCCGTTCGGCGAGATCACCTTCCGCAAGATCGACCACCAGTCGACGCTCGGTGCCTTCGTCGGCAAGACCGCGCTGAAAGACGGCAAGGGCGTGATGGTGGATTCGTCCTACAAGAAGGGTGCGGACTATCTGCCCGGTGATGCCGAGGTCGAGAAGCTGCGGCCGAAGGATTGAAGCAAGAGAGACCGGGGCCTCATGGTTCGAGACGCGCGGCGTCGCCGCGCTCCTCACCATGAGGGTCCCGGACCTCATCCTGAGGAGGCGCGGAGCGCCGTCTCGAAGGATAAAGCCCAGCACTGAAATCCAACCAACCCGGACCGCCGATGGCCTTTTATGTCGTACAGTTTCTGACCGGTCTCGCCAGCGCAGCGTCGTTGTTTCTGGTGGCCTCGGGCCTGTCGATCATCTTCGGCGTGACGCGGATCGTGAATTTCGCGCATGGCGCCTTCTACATGATCGGCGCCTACGTCGCCTTCACGCTGACGGAGCGGTTTTCGGGGGCGTTCGGCTTCTGGGGCAGCATCGTGCTGGCCGCGATTGCGGTGGCGCTGATCGGCGTGCTCGTCGAGATGGTGCTGCTCCGGCGCATCTATCATGCGCCGGAGCTGTTCCAGCTGCTCGCAACCTTCGGCCTGACCTTGATGGTCGAGGACCTCGTCGTGCTGGTCTGGGGGCCTGACGATCTCGTCGGCCGGCGCGCGCCGGGCTTCAGGGGTGCCATCGATTTCTTTGGCCAGAACATTCCGAGCTACGACCTGTTCCTGATCGTGCTCGGACCCGTCGTGCTCGGCATTCTCTGGCTGCTGTTCCAGCGTACGCGCTGGGGCGTCCTGGTACGCGCGGCGACGCAGGACCGCGACATGGTTGCAGCGCTCGGCGTCAATCAGAAATGGCTGTTCACGTCGGTGTTCGCCGTCGGCGTCTTTCTGGCCGCGCTCGGCGGCGCGCTCCAGATTCCGCGCGATGCCGTGCATCACGCCATGGACCTGCGCATCATCGTCGAGGTCTTCGTCGTCGTGGTGATCGGCGGCCTCGGCAGCATCGTCGGCGCCTTCGTCGCGGCCGTGCTGGTCTCCGAGCTCAATGCCTTCGGCATCCTGATCTTCCCGAAGATCTCCATCATCCTGGTGTTCCTGGTGATGGCCGTGGTGCTGATCGTGCGGCCCTGGGGCCTGTTCGGCAAACCGGAGGCGCCCGCGCGCAAGACACCGGGTCTCACCGTCAATCCATGGCGGCCGCTGACGTCGAACGAGCGGCTCGCCGCGCTCGCGGCACTCGTCATCGCGGCGACGCTGCCGCTGTTCGCCGGCAATTATCTGCTGACCGTCGGCTCGGAAATCGCGATCTTCGTGATCTTCGCCGTCAGCCTGCACTTCCTGATGTCGGTCGGCGGGCTCGCGTCCTTCGGCCACGCCGCTTATTTCGGCCTCGGTGCCTATGGCGTTGCTTTCCTGGCCAAGATGGCGGGGCTGCCGATGATCGTCTGCCTGTTGCTGGGCCCGCTGCTCGGCTGCATGGGCGCGGCCGTGTTCGGTTTCTTCGCCGTGCAGCTCTCCGGCGTGTATTTTGCGATGCTGACGCTGGCCTTTGCACAGATCGTCTGGTCGATCGCGTTCCAGTGGGTGAGTGTCACCGGCGGCGACAACGGCATTCTTGGCGTCTGGCCGGAAAAATGGGCGGCGAGCCCGTCGAACTTTTACTGGCTGGCGCTCGGCGTCGCCGCGCTGGTGACCGTCGCGCTGCGGGCCATGGTGTTCTCGCCCTTCGGCTACGCGCTTCGTGCCACCCGCGACTCGCTCCTGCGCACTGAAGCGATCGGCATCAACGCCAAGCGTATCCAGTGGACCGCCTTCGTGATCGCCGGCACGACCGCCGGTATCGGCGGCGCACTGTTCGCCTACCTCAAGGGCAGTGTCTTCCCCGACAATCTCGGTATTTCGCTGTCGGTCGATGCGCTGGTGATGGTGCTGCTCGGCGGCGTCGAGACGGTGTCGGGCGCGGTGATCGGCGCCATCGTCTACAAGGCGTTGAACATCTGGCTGGTCAGCCAGACCGACCTGTCGAAGCTCGTGCTCGGCGGCTTCATCATGCTGATTGTCGTCGTCTTCCCCAAGGGTATCGTCGGCATGCTGGAGATGTTGGCGCAACGCCGGAAGAAGGCATCGCCGCCCGGATCTCCCTTGCTCGCCAAGCCGATCGAGTCTGCCGAATGAGCGTTGCACCTCCACTTCTCGCCGTCGAAGGCCTGACCAAATCCTATGGCGGTATCCATGCCGTTCGCGGCGTCTCGTTCTCATTGCGTGCCGGTGAGATCCTGGCATTGATCGGGCCGAACGGCGCGGGCAAGAGCACCTGCTTCGACATGCTCAACGGCCAGAACAAGCCGGATTCCGGCCATGTCCGGCTGCTGGGCGAGGACATCACGGCCAGGAAGCCGCGGGAGGTCTGGCGGCTCGGCGTCGGGCGCACCTTTCAGATCACCGCGACCTTTGCCACCATGACCGTGCGCGAGAACGTCCAGGTCGCCCTGATCTCTCACAGCAAGCAGTTGTTCAATCTGTTCGGCTCGGCGCCGAAGTTCGACCGTGGCGAGGCCGGCCGGCTGCTCGAGCTCGTCGGCATGGGCGGCTATGCGGATCGTCCCTGCGGTGAGCTCGCCTATGGCGACCTTAAGCGACTCGAGCTTGCGGTGGCGCTCGCCAACCAGCCGAAGCTGCTCCTGATGGACGAGCCGACCGCGGGCATGGCGCCGCGCGAACGGGTCGACCTGATGCGGCTCACCGCGCAGATCGCCCGCGAGAAGTCGATCGGGGTGCTCTTTACCGAGCACGACATGGACGTGGTGTTCGAGCACGCCGACCGTATCATCGTGCTCAACCGCGGCACGCTGATCGCCGAAGGCACGCCGGCCGAGGTGCGCGGCAATCCGCAGGTGCAGGCGGTCTATCTCGGCGAAGGCCTCGTCTATGATGCCCGCCACCGCGAGGGAGCCTCGACATGAAGCTGACTGTCGAGGGCCTCAACAGTCATTACGGCCCGGCGCATATCCTGTTCGACATCGGCTTCGAGGTCGGCGAGGGCGAGGTGGTGGCGTTGCTCGGGCGCAACGGCGCCGGCAAGTCGACGACGTTCCGCTCCATCGTCGGTCTCGTCGCGCAGCGAACCGGCCGCATCCTGTTCGAGGGAAAGGACATCTCGCTGCGCCCGACGCATGAGATCGTGCGCGACGGACTCGGCTACGTGCCGGAGGAGCGGCGCATCTTCACCGACCTGACGGTCGAGGAAAACCTCGAAGTCGGCCGCCAGCCGAAGCGTCCGAACGCGCCGCACTGGACCCGTGAAAAGCTGTTCGCCCTGTTTCCAAACCTGGGCGAGATGCGGGGCCGTCCGGGCGGCCGCATGAGCGGCGGCGAGCAGCAGATGCTCACCATTGCCCGCACGCTGATGGGCAATCCGTCCCTGGTGCTGCTGGACGAGCCGTCGGAAGGCCTGTCGCCGAAGATCGTCGAGCAGATGGTCGACGCCATCCTGACCATGAAGAAGGAAGGCGTCAGCATCGTCGTCTCCGAGCAGAATCTGCACTTCGCGCGGCTGATCTCGGATCGCGCCTACATCGTCGAGCGCGGCCGCATCTGTTTCGGCGGCACCATGGCCGAGCTCGACGCGCGTCCGGATATCCGCGACGCGCATCTGTCGTTGTGAGGCAATGGGAAGGGCCACGAACGGATGGCGAGAAGCGTCACGGCGAAGAAAAGCATCAAACCGGCAAAACCGCCTTACGTGCTCGACGAGCAGGTCGGCTTCATCCTGCGCCAGGTCTGGCAGCGCCACAGCTCGATTTTCTCCCGCGACATCGGGACCAACCTAACGCCGACACAATGGGCGGCGCTGTCGAAGCTCGCCGAGACCGGGCCGTGCTCGCAGAACCAGCTCGGCCGGCTGACCGCAATGGACGTCGCCACCATCAAGGGCGTGATCGACCGCCTGACGGCGCGCGGCCTGACCGAAACCAGCCAGGATCCCGAGGATGGTCGGCGCCTGCTGGTGAGCCTGACGCGTGCGGGTCAGCAGCTTGCGGAGAAGCTGGCGCCGAACGCGCTGGCGATCACGCGCGAGACGCTGGCACCGCTCGACGCAAAAGAGCGCGAGACGCTGATGGCGCTGTTGAACAAGCTGCGATAGCGAAGACGATCGAAACTTAGTCTTTTTCCGGCCATTTGGCCCGGTATCGGATCTCGCTGCGGTCGGGCAGGGAACGCCATGTTCCGAGCTCCGGGGTATGCGGCGCCCTGGCCGACAATCCGATCGGGTAGATCCGGTTCGGCTGTCCCTCGATGTTGACCGCGAGCTGCCGGTGCGATGTTCGAAAGGCGAGCTCGACTTCACCCGTGACGACGGCTTGGTCGCCATCACGGCGAAAGCCGGCCGGGCTGAGCTCGGCAGGCATGGTGTTGATGTCGGTCTGCAACTCGATGGCGATGCTTTGCGGTGAGGTCGGCATCGCCGCACCGGGCGGAAGGCGTATCTCAAACACGAGCAGGGGATTGGCCGCGTTCGGGTTGAGCCACGGCGTCGCGGTTGCGTAGGCGTAGGCGAGGTAAGCGGCGGCGGCTCCGACGCAGAGCAGGGTGACGACGCCGAGCGACTTCAGGCTGTCGCGCGCGACGCTTCCATTGCTTGCGTTCTCGCCTGGACGCGACACCAGCCAACTGGCGAGCACCGCGCCGCCGATCGCGCCGATGGGAGAGTAGACGAACAGCGCCAAAAGGCCCGATGTGATGGGGTCGGCCCGGTTGCCCAGATCGAGCAGGGAAAACAGCACAAAGATCGCGACATAGCCCGCCACCGCACCTACGACGCCGGCGGCAATCCGCGACGAACTCTTCATGGTCCCCTCGACGCTCCAGCAATGCGCGGCCCTCGCCGGGCTGTCCGCATTAGACGCAGCGGGCGGGAGACCAGTTCAACGCGTTCGAGAGGCTATGCGGAGTGGCGGGCGTTGTGGTCTTCACTTCGCCACCACCTCCGGCACCTTGCCGGCCGGCGGCGTGTTGCGGCTGCGCTGGGTGCGCACGATGCCGTCGATGATGGTCATGCCGATGCCGGGGAGGTCGCCGAGCTGGACGCTCTCCAGGATGTTCTTGCCCGGCGAGTGCTGCGCCTTGTCCATGATGACGAAGTCGGCGGAGCGGCCGACCTCGATCAGGCCGCAGTCGAGCTCGCGCATCCGCGCGGTGTTGCCGGTGGCAAGGCAAAAGGCGAGCTCGGCCGGCAGATCGCCGAGCGAGGACAGCATCGAGACCATGCGCAAGATGCCGAGCGGCTGCACGCCGGAGCCGGCGGGCGCGTCGGTGCCGAGGATGACGCGGTGCAGGTCCCCCATCTCGCGTGCGGTGCGCAGCGTGAACAGCGCCGAGCGTTCATTGCCATTGTGCACGAGTTCGAGGCCGCGCTTGCAGCCCTCGCAGATGCAGCGGATCTGGTCGTCCGGGAGCGCCGTGTGGCCGCCATTGATGTGGCCGACCACGTCGGTGTCTGCCTCCAGCACCACGTCCTTGTCGATCAGGCCGGAGCCGGGGATCGAGGGGCCGCCGGTGTGGATCGTGCTCTGGATGCCGTATTTGCGGGCCCAGCCGACCATCTTGCGCGCGGTCGGACCGTCCTTGACGCCGCCGAGGCCGACTTCGCCGAGCAGCTTGACGCCAGCCGCCGCCAGATCCTTGAAATCCTCCTCGACCATCTCGCATTCGATCACGGGCGCGCCGGCATGAACCTTCACGCCACCGGGGCGCAGATTCCAGAATGCGCGCTGGGCGAAGATCGCCATGGCCTTCAAGCCGACGACGTCGCGCGGACGGCCGGGCATGTGGACTTCGCCGGCCGAAATCATGGTGGTTACGCCGCCATGCAGATTGCTGTCGATCCAGCCGATCTGGTTCTGGCGGGGCGTCCAGTCACCGGCAACGGGGTGAACATGGCTGTCGATGAGGCCTGGTGCCACCGTGGTGCCGTTGGCCTCCACGATGGTGGTCGCACCTTCCGTGTTGAGATCCTTGAAGCGGCCGATCGCGGTGATCTTGCCGTTCTCGGCGACGATGGTGTCGCCGTCCAGGATGGGCTTTTCCAGGGCGCCGGACAGGATCAGGCCGATATTCCGGATCACGAGCTTCGAGGGTCCGGTGGCCTGGGGTGCGTCATGCGCCATGGAAGGGGCTCCTTATTCCTAACTGTAACGCTTTCGATCTTGGGCAGCCTTGACCCCGGGAGCAAGCAGGATTATTCATTAGTACACGAATGATCGTGTACAAACGACGCATAGCTGGACCGCCTCGAAGACCGCATTGACGCGACAGGGAAGGTGAGATGAGCAATTTCAATCAGGAAAGCGTATTGAGCGTCCACCACTGGACCGACACGCTGTTCTCTTTCAAGACGACCCGCAGCCCGACCTTCCGCTTCCGCAACGGCGAATTCACCATGATCGGGCTCAAGGTCGGCGAGAAGCCGCTGCTGCGGGCCTATAGCGTCGCCAGCGCCAATTACGAGGACACGCTGGAATTCTTCTCGATCAAGGTCCCTGATGGACCGCTGACCTCGCGCCTCCAGCACCTGAAGGAAGGCGACGAGATCATCGTCAGCCGCAAGGCCACCGGCACGTTGGTGATCGACAATCTGGAGGAGGGGCGCAACCTTTACCTCATCGGCACCGGCACCGGCCTTGCGCCCTTCCTGAGCGTGATCAAGGACCCCGAGACCTATGAGCGGTTCGAGAAGGTGGTGCTTCTGCACGGCTGCCGGCACGTCAAGGAGCTCGCCTACGGCGAGATGATCAACGAGACGCTGCCGAAGGACGAGCTGATCGGCGAGTACATCCGGAACCAACTGATCTACTACCCGACCGTGACGCGCGATCCCTTCCACAACCGCGGCCGCATCACGGACCTCATCACGTCGGGCAAGCTGTTCAGCGACATTGGCTTGCCGGCCCTGGAATCCGCCCACGACCGCGTCATGATCTGCGGCAGCCCGGCGCTGGTGGCGGACACCCGCGCGCTCCTGGGCGAGCGCGGCTTTGTCGAGGGAAATCATGGGGAGCCCGCCCAATTCGTGGTCGAAAAGGCCTTTGCGGAGCGATAACGTCGATCTTCCTGCGCAATAAGACCGCATTTTCGCCGCGTGGCGCCCGTTGCGGCGCCGATTCGGCGCTTGATACACTGTGGGGGAACGAATCAGCGGAGTTCCCACATGGTTGCGGACAGCGACAGCAACATCGCCTGGCACCGGGTCCAGTTGAAGAAGAACCGCGCCGAGTTGAAGGCGCTGGAGACCGCGCGATTCACGATGGGCGAGATCGCCTCGTCGAAGCGGAACGGCCAGACCCAGAAGGCGGTCGCGGAACTCAAGCGCAAGATCGCGCAGTCCGAGCGTACCATCGCCGATCACGACAAGCGCACGCGCCGTCCGCTCGCAACCGATCTCCAGAGTCTCAGCAATGGCAGCTGGAGCCATTGGGACGCCTATACGCAACTGCAGCGCAAGACAGGCCAGCGTTCGCCCGGGCGCGGATAGACGCATCTCGCTTCCAGCGCCCTTGCACCGGCGGTGCCGCCCCCCATCTGGGTGAGACGCCAGCAATCAGTGCGGTGATGCCATGACAGTGCGCCTCGATTTCACCAGCGAGGCCTTCTTTCGCGATCCGCCCAAGGCGATCGAAACGCTGCGCATGTCCGGCCCCGTGGTCGCGACACGATTTCCTCTCGTCGGTGACGTCTGGGTCACCACGACCCATGACGCTACCGCGCAGGTTCTGAAGGACAGCGCGACCTTCACGCTGCGCAAGGAGGACGGCGACGTCGCCGGTCTGCGCTGGTGGATGCCGGGATACGTCAGGACCATCGCCAACAACATGCTGACGATGGACGAGCCGGATCACACGAGGCTGCGCAGCATCGTGGATGAGGCCTTTCGTCGTCGCGCGATCGTCGCGATGGAGCCCCGCATCCGTGCCATCGCCGATGGCCTCGCGGGCGAGCTGTTCGCGCATGACGATCCTGCCGATCTCGTCCAGCGCTACGCGCGCATCCTGCCGCTCGCGGTGATCTCCGAGCTCCTGGGTCTGCCCTTGGCCGATCGTCCCAGATTCATTGCCTGGGCCAACGCGATGTCCTCGCTGACCAATGTCGTCAGCTTCTTCCGCCTGCTGTTCGCGTTCCGCAAGATGCGCGCCTATCTCGCACAGCAATTGCAGATCGCGCGGGCACAGGGCGGCGAAGGCCTGATTGCCGAGCTGATCCAGGTCGAGCGTGAGGGCGGCCGGATCACGCCGGATGAGATGGTCTCCATGGTGTTTCTGCTGCTTGCGGCCGGCTCCGAGACGACCACGCATCTCATCAGCGGTTCCGCCTATGAGCTCCTCAGAAATCCCGGCCTGCGCCATTGGCTGGAACAGGACTGGAGCCGCGTCGGGCTCGCCGTGGAGGAGTTCCTGCGCTTCGTCTCCCCGGTGCAGTTCTCCAAGCCGCGCTACGTGCGGCGGGATGTCGATATCGAAGGCGTTCGCCTGAAGAAGGGCGATCGCGTCATGGTGATGCTCGCCGCGGCCAACATGGATCCGGCGATGCATGACCGTCCGGAGAGGCTCGATCTCGAACGCAAGCCGAACCGTCATCTCTCCTTCGGAACGGGAATCCACTTTTGTCTCGGCCATCAGCTCGCGCGTATCGAGGCGGCCTGCGCGCTGGAGGCGCTGTTCGCGCGATGGCCGAGACTTGGTCTCGCCGTCGATCCTGCGCAGGTCCACTGGCGCAGGCGGCCGGGCCTTCGTGCCATCGCAAAGCTTCCCGTCACGCCGGAGGGTCATGGAACGCATGCCGCGGCGTCTGGGGAAACGACAGTCGATCGTTCCCTTGCGCGCGCGAATTGAGCTTGCCTTTGGCAAATCGTCGCTGATCGTGGGCTGCCAGGAACGGTGCGCAGCGCTTGCTGTTGTCCTCCAGGACCGCGCGCACGTCACCGAAGAGGCTCCGTGCCCGAGGTTTCCAGATCTCACGGAGGTTGGATCATGACCAGCAGAATGCCGAATGTTCCGCCGGACAATCAGAGCCGGAAGGGAACTGGCGACGGCAAACAAATGTCGCCCGATCAGGGCCCGCGCGGCCAGCAGCGTGCGGAAAATCCGGACCAGCAGGGGCAGCAGGGCAACATCAAGCAAAACACGACCAATCAGGGCTACCAGCAAGACCGCTGAGGAGGCGACATCCCATGTCGACATCCACCAAGACACCAAACAGCATTCGCCAGGGCGGACCTGGCGCATCACATGAGAACGCGAAGGCGCCGCTGCAGGTGAAGAAGCCGCCGGCGGATAATTCGCAGCGCAATCACAGCCGCGTCTCGGGTGGCGGAGGCGAGCGCGACTCGCGTCACGCCCACGACGAGACGGGAAAGGGCGGAGGCAGGTGAGGATTGGGAGATCCGGATGCAAGGCAGGAAAACCCACGAACAGCAGGTGCGCATTCTCGAGCGCAAGCCCGACACCCCCGACGGGCAAGAGCTCGATCGGGCCGCCGGTCGCAGTCCCCCGGATGCGGGCATCCGTCGTACGCAGCCTGAAGCTCGGCAGAGCGAATTTCCGGTGAGCCGCGGCGGTCTCAACCAGGAGAGCGACCACAACAAGCACAATCACGCTGGCCAGAGTGGCCACAAGCCGCCGAAACCGACACCGGCGCAACAGAAGCATTAAGTCGTCGTGAGATCACTACAAGAGGAGAAACCGATGCCAAGTGGGCACGGCAGCAAGACGCACTTCAGATCGGGCATGCAGGGCAAGGGCGACGGCACCGGCGCCATGGCCGATATTCCCAAGGACAAGATCGGCGACAACATGGTGCTGTCCAACCGCGACAAGAAGCAGCATTCGGACATTCGTGGCATGGACGGCAAATCCATCCAGACCGAACAGTATCAGGATCACGCAGCCAACCGGCTCGACGAGAAGCCGGAGACCGACGAGACCTGAGAACGTTCCTCCCGCTGAACTTGCGGACCGGCGTTCAGCCGGTCCGCTTTTTTGTCGGTTTTAGGTCGCGCTCCCAACCGAACACGGAGCGGCCATCGAGATCCGGCGAAGCCGCACGCTCGTCTGCGATGTAGGCCTCGATCGGTGGCCCGCTCGCCGTGCGTTCCAGCCGCCGCGCCTGGTCGTCGAGGCGCTTGATCGCCTGCATTTCCTCGTCGCGTCCGAGCTTCGCGTTCCGGACCGCACCCTTCAGCACGCGGATGGTCTCGTCATAGACCTTGATCGGGACGGGATAGGGATGCCGGTCCTTGCCGCCATGGGCGAGCGAGAAACGTGCTGGATCCTCGAAACGGTAGGGCGCGCCGTGCACGACCTCCGCGACCATCGCCAGTGAGCGGACGGTGCGCGCGCCGACGCCCGGCGTCAGCAGCAGTTCGGGAAAATCGACCGGGCCGCGCTCGGCTGCGGCGGCGAGGGTGCCGTGCAGGCGGCGCGCGAACACGTCCTTGGGCCTGACATCGTGATGCGCGGGCATGATCAGGTGCGGCAGCATCGCCTGTGCCGGCTCGGGCCCGGTCCCCAAGAGCCGTTCGAATTCGCACACGATGCGATCGGGGCCGAGATCCCCCAGCAGATCGAGCTGCGCGCTCCGCGAGATTTCGGCGCGATGGTCGGTGAGATTGACGATCTCACCCTGTTGCGGCCCGTCAATCGCGCTATGCGGCGTATCGACGAAGCTCTTCAGCGCCTCGGAATGCCAGTGATAGCGTCGCGCCTGCCGCTTGTCGCCATTCATGCCCTGCTGCACCACCGTCCATTTGCCGTCGGCGGTGACGAAGAAGCCGTGGAGATAGAGGTCGAAGCCGTCTTGCACGGCCGCGCTGTCGACCTTCGCCACCAGGCGGCTTGCGCGAGTCAGCTTTGCGCCGTCGAATCCAACGCGGTCGCCGAGCTGCATCAATTCGTCCGGTGTCTTGCGCGAATGCTGGCCGCGTCCGCCGCAGACATAGATCCCGAGCTCGTCCTGAAGCGGCCCGAGCCCGCGCTTCAGCGCGCCGATCACGGAGGTCGTGATGCCGGAGGAGTGCCAGTCCATTCCCATGACGGCGCCGAATGACTGGAACCAGAACGGATGGGATAGCCGCTGGAGGAACGCATCGCGGCCATAATGCTGCACAATCGCCTGCGTGACGATCGACCCGAGTGAGGCCATACGGTTCGCCAGCCACGGCGGAACCCGTCCGGTATGCAAGGGAAGATCGGCACTGCCGCTACGTCGAGTCATGAGCGTCGCAAACTAGCCCAATTCGGCAACGGTTGCACTTGTGGAATGCTGCGTTGCACAGGGCGGGGGACCGAAGGCGGCCGGGAGGCGTTGAGCCGGCTACGCGAATGCAAACGGGGACAGCAATGAATTGGCAGGCCCTCATGGCGGACATCGACAGCATGTTCGGCTGGATACCGTCGTGGTTTGTCGGCCTCAGCCTGGTGCTCGGCGCGATCCTGCTGGCCCTTGCCCTGCATCGGCTTGCGGCCTGGCTTCTCAATCGCGCCTTCGGAACTCGTCTCCCGCTTTTAAGCGTGTTCATCGAGCGCACGACGGGCCCGGCTCAGCTGGCGCTGTGTCTTGGCGCGGTCGCCTTGGTGCTGCCGCTCGCGCCGCTCGACGACACGATCCGCACGCCACTCATGCGGCTGTTCGTCGTCGCCGTCATTGCCCTGATCGGCTGGATCTCGATCCGGATCGTCGACATGAGTGCGGCGCGCTATCTGCAGAATTTTCGTGACGTCACCGAGAATTTCGTCGCCCGCAAGCACGTCACGCAAGTCCGCGTGTTCAAGCGCGTCACCGACACCATCATCGTCATCATCACGGTATCGACCGCATTGATGACGTTCGACTCGGTCCGGCAATATGGCGTCAGCCTGTTCGCCTCCGCCGGTGCGGCCGGTATCATCGTCGGTCTTGCCGCACGGCCGCTGCTCAGCAACCTGATCGCGGGCCTGCAGATCGCCATCACCCAGCCGATCCGCATCGAGGACGCGGTGATCATCGAGAACGAATGGGGCTGGATCGAGGATATCGCCGCGACCTATGTCGTGATCCGGCTGTGGGACTGGCGCCGCATGGTGGTGCCGTTGTCCTATTTCATCGAGAAGCCGTTCCAGAATTGGACCCGCGACACCGCATCTCTGATCGGCGTCATCGCGCTCCATGTCGATTACCGTGCCGACGTGTCGCGCATCAGGCGCTGGCTGGAGGAGGCGGTGAAGGAGTCCAAGCTCTGGGATGGCGCCGTGGTCAATCTTCAGGTGATCGATGCGGATGCCCGCACCATCGAGCTGCGGGCACTGGTCAGTGCGCGCAACGCGCCGCAATCCTGGGACCTGCGCTGCGAGATCCGGGAAAGACTGGTGGCCTTCATTCGTGACGAGATGCCGGAGGCGCTGCCGCGCGAGCGGGCGATCCTGATCCCGTCGGGCGGTGGCGATGATGCCGATTTCGTGCAGGGCCCCGCGCCGCCCGAGAAGATGCGGGCGAGTGCGCATAACTGACCGCGGCTTGCATCTGAAGAGCTCACTGGGCGCGGATGTTGGCGGCCTTGAGCACCGGCTCCCACTTGGTCGCCTCGGCGTGCAGATAGGCGTCAAACTCCTTGGCCGAGGAGCCGACCGGGGTTGCGCCGATCTTGCCGAGCGTCGACAGCACGTTCGGATCCCGAAGCGCCGCCTTCAGATCGGTCTCGAGCTTCGCCACGATCTGCGGCGGCATCTTTGCCGGTCCCAGCACGCCCCACCAGACCGAGACGTCGTAGCCGGGTATACCCGACTCGGCGATGGTCGGCACATCCGGTAGCGCCTTGGATCGCTCGGCCGAAGTCACGGCGAGCGCGCGCACCGGGCCGTTTTCAAGCTGGCCGATCGCTTCTGCGAGCGGATTGATGCTGAGCGGGATCTCGCCTGCGATCACGGCTGTCAGCGCGGGCGCGCCGCCCTTGTAGGGGATCGCGACGATCTTGGTGCCGGACATGTGTTTCAACAGCTCGCCCGCCAGATGCGCCGAGGTGCCGTTGCCGGACATGCCGTAGGAGAGCTTGTCCGGCTCCTTCTTCGCGGCCGCCAGGAGATCGCCGAGCGTCTTGTAGGGGCTGTCCTTGGCCACGACGATCGCAAGCGGAGAGGAGGCCACCTCTGTGATCGCCGTGAAATCCTTGAACGTGTCGTAGGGCACGCTCGGATAGATGAACTGGTTGAGCGGATGGCCGCTCGCGACCAGGATCAAGGTGTAACCGTCGGGCGCGGCCTGAGTCAGCGCCTGCGAGGCGACGATGCCTCCGGCGCCGGGACGGTTGTCGACCACCGGTTGCTGTCCCCAGGTCTTGGCCAGCGCCTGGCCCAGCGTGCGCGCGAGCACGTCGACCGCGCCGCCGGCGGCGTAGGGGACCAGGATGTGGACCGGCTTGCTCGGATAATTGTCCGCGGCCTGCGCGGCACTGCCCGCCAGCAGCAGGCCGGCACCCAGCATCAGAGCGCCGATCTTCTTGTTCAAACCCAGCATTCCCAGCACTCCAAAAGGGCATTCGTGCGCGTGCCGGCGGTCTCCGGCCATGGCCCTCGGTTCTTGTTGACGAGACCTGATCTTTTGTACGATAGTACAAATCTCATGGCACGCAACCCCGTCAGCAAGGAAACGGCCCGCAAGCCGAACATGCGCGAGGCGATCCTCGCCGCCGCCGAGGAGCTGTTCGCCACCAACGGCTTCAATGCCGTCTCGGTGCGCGACATCGCGCAAGCCGCCGGGGCGAATCCCGGCAGCGTGACCTATCATTTCAAGACCAAGGATGGCCTGCTGCTGGAGATCTACCGGCGCCATTGCGGGCCGATGAACCTGCGCCGTTCGGAACTGCTCGCCGCCGCAAGCCGCGTGCGCGATCTCCAGGACCGGCTGGAGGCGATCGTGCGCGCCTATGTCGTGCCAGCCTTCACCTCGGGCAGCGATCTTGCCGGCGGCGGGGCGCGCTTCACGCGATTGCGCGCCGTGATGTCAGCCGAGGGTAACGACGTCGCGCGTAAAATCATCGCGCAGACCTTTGACGACACCAGCCACGCCTTCATCGATGCGATCCACGCGAGCCTGCCGCATATCCCCCGCACCGACATCGTCTGGCGCAGTCACTTCCTGCTCGGCGCGCTCTATTATTCGCTGGTGACGCCGGAGCGCGTGACGCGCCTGTCGCGCGGTGAGGCCGATGGCGGCGATCCCGCGGGTGCCATCGAGCAACTGGTGCAGGCCACGGTTGCCGCGTTCCAGGCGCCGCCGCTCGATCATGCCGCGCCGGCGCGCCGGCGGCCGGCCGTCAGCGGCAAGACTTGAATGAACGTCTCGCTTCGGCGGTTCACCTGATGACGATGATGTACACGCCGACCATCCCGCCGCCAGATCCGAACACGCGCACGCCGGCGTTCAAGCTGCCGAAACTGTCCTGCGATGCGCACTGCCATATCTTCGGGCCAGGCGCGAAATATCCTTATGCGCCGGATCGCTCCTACACGCCGCCGGATGCTCCGCTCGAGGCCTTTCGCGGGCTGCATGCCAAGCTCGGTGTCGAGCGCGCGGTCATCGTCAATGCCAGCGTGCACGGCACGGACAACACGGTGGCGCTCGATGCCATCGCGCAGAGCAATGGTGCCTACCGCGCCGTCGCCAATATCGACGACACCATCACCGAGCGCGGGCTTCGCACTTTGCACGAAGGCGGCTTTCGCGGCTGCCGATTCAATTTCGTCCGCCATCTCGGCGGGGTGCCTGACAAGGGCGTGTTCGATCGCGTCATCGCCATGGTCGCGCCGCTCGGCTGGCACATCGATTTGCATTTCGACGCGGTCGACCTGCCGGACTATGCCGACATGCTGGCGAAGCTGCCGCTGAGCTACACCATCGACCATATGGGACGGGTGAAGGCGTCCGACGGGCTCGACCAGCTTCCGTTCAGGATCCTGATCGAGCTGATGCGGCGTGACGAGAAATGCTGGGTCAAGATCTGCGGCTCGGAGCGGGTGTCGTCGAGCGGTCCGCCGTTCACCGACGCGGTGCCGTTCGCCCGCAGGATCGTCGAGACCGCGGCCGACCGCGTCGTCTGGGGCACGGACTGGCCGCATCCCAACGTCAAGGTGATGCCGAACGACGGCGACCTCGTCGACCTCATTCCGCTGTTCGCGCCGGAGCCGGAGTTGCAGCGGAAGATCCTGGTCGACAATCCCGCGCGTCTGTTCGGGTTCGGCCAATGAGGTCGCTAACGATCGACGAGCTGCGCGGGATGCATGCGAACGAAAGGAGTGTCCCATGAAAACAGGTCTGGTGATCACCGCCCATCCCGGCGATTTCGTCTGGCGCGCCGGCGGCGCCATCGCGCTCCATGCGAAGAAGGGCTACCGCATGAAGATCGTCTGCATGTCCTTCGGCGAGCGCGGCGAAAGCCAATTCGCCTGGAAGGAAAAAGGCGCGACGCTGGAATCGGTCAAGGCCGGCCGCAAGGACGAGGCGGAGCGGGCGGCGAGGCTTCTGGGTGCAGAGATCGAGTTCTTCGACTGCGGCGACTATCCGCTGAAGCTCACCGAGGCGCATTTCGACCGCATGGTCGACATTTACCGCGAGCTCAACCCGAGCTTCGTTCTGACGCACGCGTTGGAGGACCCATATAATTTCGACCATCCCAACGCCGCGCATTTCGCGCAGGAAACGCGCGTGGTCGCGCAGGCGATGGGCCACAAGCCCGGTGCGCAGTACAAATATTCGGCGCCGCCGGTGTTCTTGTTCGAGCCGCATCAGCCGGAACAGTGCAACTACAAGCCCGATCTGCTTCTCAAGATCGACGAGGTCTGGAAGGAGAAGTACGAGGCATTCCAGATCCTGGCCGCGCAGAAACATCTCTGGGGTTATTACGAGCGCGTCGCGCTCAATCGCGGCATTCAGGGCAGCCGCAACACCGGCGTGCCCATGACCTATGGAGAGGCCTATCAACGCCTGTTTCCGACCGTTGCGGAGGAGCTGGTATGAAGCCTGTCGTCGTCCGCAACATTGAGCGAGCCGATCCTGCCGGCATGGCGGACTACGGCGTCTCGACGGTGCACGAGGCCTATGGGCGCATCGGCCTGATGAAGCCTTACTTGCGGCCGGTCTGGTCGGGCGCGGCAATTGCGGGGCCTGCCGTCACCGTGCTGGCGCAGCCCGGCGACAACTGGATGATCCATGTCGCGGTCGAGCAATGCAGGAAGGGTGACATCCTCGTCGTCGGCTGCACCACCGACAATACCGACGGCATGTTCGGTGAACTGCTGGCGACCTCGCTGCAGGCGCGCGGCGTGCAGGGTCTGGTCATCGACGCCGGCTGCCGCGACGTCGAAGCACTGCACGAGATGAGGTTTCCGGTGTGGTCGCGCGCCGTATCGGCCAAGGGCACGGTCAAGGCGACGCTCGGCTCGGTCAACATTCCCGTGGTCTGCGCCAACGTCAACGTCGATCCCGGTGACATCGTTGTCGCCGACGACGATGGCGTCGTCGTGGTGCCGAAGCGTTATGCCGTCGAGGTCGCCGAGAAGGCGAAGAAGCGCAACGCCGACGAAGACGGCAAGCGCAGACGGCTTGCCTCTGGCGAGCTGGGTCTCGACATGTACAACATGCGCGAGACGCTCGCCAAGGCCGGGCTCGTCTATGTCGACAATCCCGAGGACGTCTAGGGCAACGGCGGGAGCGGGCGGATGGATCGCGTCAAGCTGAAGGCCGTGCTCGGCAGTCACCCCCACGTCCAGGCGGTGAAGAGCGGCGAGCTCCGCTCCGAGCTCTTCGATCTCGACTTCGTCGAGCACACGCCCACCAACACGGCATTCAAGCCGATGGTGCGGGAGCAGGCCTTCGACGTCTGCGAGATGGCGATCGTCACCTATCTGATGGCGAAGGCGCATGGAAAGCCGCTGGTGCTTTTGCCGGCGACCATGCTCGGCCGCTTCCAGCATGCCTATGGGCTATACAATCCCGCGCGGGGAATGCTCGGGCCGTCCGATCTCGAAGGCAAGCGCGTCGGCATCCGCTCGTTCACGACCACGACCGGAGCCTGGATCAGGGGAATCCTCGCCAACGACCATGGCGTGAACCTCGACAAGATCCGCTGGGTCACCTTCGAGGATCCGCACGTCGCCGAATATGTCGACACCACCGAGCGTGCCCCGAAGGACAAGAAGATCCTGCAGATGCTGCTCGACGGCGAGCTCGATGCTGTGCTCGGCGAGGTCTCGAACGATCCGAAGCTGAAGCCGCTATTCCCTGATCCGGCTGCGGAGGCCGCCAGATGGTACGCGCGGCGCGCCGTGGTCCCAGTCAACCATCTCGTGGTCGTGACTGAGCAACTCGCGAAGTCGCGCCCCGACGTGGTCGCGGGCATCTATGATCTCCTCAAGCGCAACAAGGAGCAGATGGGGCCTGCGGCCTCGCCGGATCTCCTCCCGTTCGGCGTGGAGGCGAACAGGAAGCCGTTGGAACTGATCGTCGACTATGCGTTCCAGCAGGCGCTGATCCCGCGCCGCTATGCGGTCGAGGAGCTGTTCGACGAAACGACACGGGGATTGAACTGATGGCTGATCCGAAGCGATGGCAGATCGGGCTCGTTGGATATGGCGAGGTCGGCAGGATTCTGGCCGAGGACCTCCGCCGGCAGGACATCAAGGTCGCTGCCTATGATATCAAGCTCGGTCGCGAAACCGGCGTAGCGCTGGAAGAGCATGCTGCGCAATTCGGCGTGACGCTCGCAGCCTCTCATGCCGAGCTGGCCGCGACATGCGACTTTATCATCTCCGCCGTCACCGCCAGCCAGGCTGTGCCGGTGGCGAAGGCCTGTGCGGCGGGGATCAACCAGGGCACCTGGTTCCTCGACTTCAACTCGGCATCTCCCGGCGCCAAGCAGCGCGCGGCGGCGCTGATCGATGGCGCTGCCGGCCGGTATGTCGAGGGCGCGGTGATGACCTCGGTGCCGCCTTATCGCATCAAGGTACCGTTGCTGCTCGGCGGTCCTGGGGCGAGGGAGATCGAACCGCTTCTGAACGCGATCGGCTTTGCTGCGAAGGTCGCGAGCGACAAGCTCGGCGTGTCCTCGGCGGTGAAGATGTGCCGCAGCATCATGATCAAGGGCCTCGAGGCCATGGTCATCGAGAGCTTTACGACGGCGCGCGCCTATGGGGTCGAGGACGCGATGCTGACCTCGCTCGCGGAGACGTTCCCCGGAATCGATTGGGAGAAGCAGGGCGCCTATTGCTTTCAGCGCGTGATCGAGCATGGCCGCCGGCGTGCCGAGGAAGTGCGCGAGGTCGCCGAGACCGTGCGCGAGGCAGGGCTGACGCCCTGGTCCGCGCAGGGCACCGCCGAGCGTCAGGCCTGGGTCGCCGACCTCGCCGATGAAGGGCTGTTTGGCGTCAGGGGAACCAAGGAGTTCGCCTGCAGCGCGGATTGGCGCATCGAGGCGGACCGGATACTGGCGCGGATCAGGCGCTGACGCCGCACGCGCGTTCAGCTCAAGACTTTGCCGGCGTCGCGATAGTTCGAGATTTCGTCGCGGGCGAGCTCGATCAAGTCGACCAGGCTCTTGGCCTTGCGGACCACCTGCTCCTTGGCGGGCGCGGTGCGGAAATCCGTGAGGATCATGCGGATGCACTTGTCCGCGGTATCGAGCGTCAAGAGCGCGCGGGTCATGTCGTCTTGCGTGTGGATCGCCGAAATATCCAGATCCGACAGGACCTCGCCGATTCCATTCAGCCGCTTGACGGCCGTTTCCGCAGGCGTGTTGGCCCGAATGGAGCGATAATCGATGCTGCTGAATGCGCTGAACATAGACATACTTCCCGACTGAACCCAGATGGTTCAGGGCGCCCTTAGTATGATCCGGACCGCATCTTGTTCAATGCGCGCAGCTACGGTCCGGGATTCTACCGGACTCGGATTTGGGCCGGAATCGACAGTAAAACTGGAGGAATTGGTCCGATGATCACCCGCGTCCCCGACGATTTTACCGTTGGAGATTCCGCCGGAAACGCCGTCAGCTCCCGGGCCGGAACAGAGCGGGCCGCTGTCGCACAAAGGTCTGTCGGCCGTTCTTGAAGCCCATCATCACATCAGGCAGCTCGGCGATGGCGAACCGGCTATCCCTCGTGTCGAGCACGATGAGATCGGCGGGGTTGCCGAGCTTGATGCCGTAATCGTCAAGATTCATCAACCGCGCCGGCAGTTCGGTCACGAGATCGAGGCAGGTGTCGAAATCGCTCACCGAGGCGTGCGCGACATTGGCGTAGAAGTTCGCCATCCGCAGCAGCGACGCATCGCCGAACGGCGTGAACGGATTGAGCACGTTGTTGGTCGCGACCGAGCACACGATGCCGTCGCCCGCGAGCTTGTGGGCGAGTGTCAGCCCGCGCGGCGCGTTGTGGGTGGCTTCGCGTCCCATCAGATAGAGATCGGTCGCGGGCAGCACGGTCACCGCGATTCCGGCTCTCGCAAGTTGCGTGGTGGCGGCCTTCATCCGCTCCGGCGGCAACGCCGAGAGTTTTGTCGCATGGCCGATCGCCACGCGTCCCTGATAATTGCGCCGCTCGGTCTGGCGGCAGACCTCGTCGAGATGCCACCAGGAAGGATCGAGGTCGAAATCGAGATGGAGGTCGACGTCGACGTCGAATTCCTGCGCGAGGTCGAAGATGCGTTCGAGATGCGCGTTCGGATCAGTGTCCATATAGGGGCAGCCGCCGATCACCTCGCCGCCGTCGCGCAGCGCCCGGATCAGCAAGTCTTCGCTACCGGGATCGTTGGTCAGGCCTTCCTGCGGGAAGACGCAAAGCGACAGCTCGATCGCCCAGGCATAATCGCGCTTCAGCGCCCGGACCGCCTCGAAGCCACGCAAGGCGATGCGCGGATCGACCTCGACATGGGTGCGCATGCGCGTCGTGCCGTGCACGATCGCACGTTCGAGCACCCGGGCGCCGCGGGCATAGACGTCTTCGACCGTGAAATCGCGCTTCATCCCGGCAACGGCGCGGATGGCATCCGAGACGCTGCCGTGGTCATGCCCGCAGCGGCCGAGCAGGCAGGCTTTATCGAGATGGATATGGGTGTCGACAAAGCCCGGCAGGGCGAGACGCCCGCCGAGGTCGACTTCGACGCACTCGCAGGCGAGCTTCGGCTCGATCGCGGCAATACGGCCGCTCTTCACGCCGATATCGACGGGTGCGGCGGATGAGCGCGGCAGCGCGTTGCGGAAGATGAGGTCGAAAGCGGTCTGGGTGGTCATGGCATCGGATTCAGCTGTGGTAGCCTAGCGGAAGGTCTGGGGGCAGGCAGCTCCAGATTGTGTGCACTCTTGGCGTCAAATTGTCCAAAAAATGTGCATGCAGTTTGGGGTGTGAATTGTAGAATGCTGACACCCTTGGAGGATCCACCATGTCCGCCCCCGCAAAAACCGAACGCCCGATGACGGACGCCGAGATCGTCGAAGCCTATCTTACGGCGTCGATGATACCCGATCCCGACGCCGCTTCGGCCTACATGAAGCCGGGCACGGTGATCACCTTCACCGGCGGACGGGAGTTCGATCACCCGCGCGGGCCGACCGGCTTCAACGCGAAGCGCTATCGCTGGGTCAAGAAGAAGATGGATCGGTTCGACGTCTGCCCGGGGGCGGACGAAACCGTCGTTTACAGCGTCGGCACGCTCTACGGCGAGTGGATGGACGGCACGCCGTTCGAGGGCAACCGCTATGTCGATCGCTTCGTCGTGCGAGGCGGCCAGATCGTGAAGATGGACGTCTGGAACGACAGTGCCGAGCGGATACTCGTCCAGCGCGGGATCGAGGCCTAGAGCATGATACGGAAATGCGCGCAGCGGTTTTCCGAGAAGACCATGCTCGAACAACCACCTAAAGCGCGACGACGGTTCATCCCAATCGCGCTTTAGCGCCTGCGAACCATCTTCGGCAGCTTGACGACGCGATCGCTCGTCAGCTCGTCGGCATAGGGGGCGAGGATATCGAGCAGATCGCGGCCGCGTTGCGGGGCAGGGGCCACCAATGCGCGATTGGCCACGGAATCCAGGTGATGGTGCATCAATTCCATCACCTTGACGGCGTCGCCCTTGGCGAGCGCGGCAATGATGGCGCGGTGCTCGTTGATGGCGCATTCGGTGGAATGCGGCCGGCTGTAGAGCGACAGCGTCAGGCAGCAGCGATAGGCGACCTCGCTGACATAGCGCACCAGGATCGGACTGTTGGTCATATGCGCAAGCAGGATGTGGAATTCGGTGGCGAGCCGGATCGAGACCGCATCCGTGCTGCCGCGCGCGCGGTCCTCGGCCTCGACATGGGCGTTCAGCTCGGCGATCTGGCTCTTGGTCAGCTTGCCGGCGAGCTGGCGGACGACGAGGCCTTCGAGCTGGATGCGGATATCGAACGCATCGCGCGCCTCCTGCCAGCTTGGCGTCGCCACCACCGCGATCCGGTTGCGACGGAGCTCGACCAGGCCTTCTGCGGCGAGCTGTCCAAGCGCGTGGCGCGCGATGGTACGGCTGACGCCGAAACGGTCGCCGAGCGCATCCTCCGGCAGCTTGGCGCCGGGCTCGAGAGCCTGCTCGATGATCGCGCGCCGCAAGGCACGGCAGATCACGCTGACCTTGTCCGACGATTCAGAAGTCTTGCTGGTGCGGCGCGCCGCCATCGGCGAATCCCTGGAGTGGTCGACACCTCGTCCTAGCACAGTCCCGCGCCAGTTCGGCGCTCCAATTGCATGCAGTTCAGCAGTGGGATTGCCCAAATCGTATCCGGCTCCCGGGACGCTTCCTTCATCAGCGGCGCGATAGGGCGGGAATTGGGGTCTGGCATCTAGCTTGCATGCACTTTTGTTGTGATGCGCATGCAACCCAGAACCACGTTTGACGGCCGGGCCGTTGCCCAAGGTGCGGTCGGGACCGCCATCGAACTGTCGGACGCCTCCGTGACCTTCGGGCGCGGCGACCGCGCCGTGCCGGCCCTGTCGAAGACCACGCTCAAGATCGCCGACGGCGAGTTTGTCGCACTGGTCGGCCCATCCGGATGCGGCAAATCGACCATTCTGCGTCTCGTCAGCGGCCTGGTGCAGCCCACCAGCGGCGTGGTCATCGTCGGAGGCCGCGAGGTGGCGGCGCGGGCGATGCGGGTGGGCATGGCGTTCCAGAATCCGACCATGCTGCCGTGGATGACGATTGAGCGGAACATCATGCTGCCGCTGAAGATCGTCGAGCCGTTCCGATCGAACTTCCGCAGGCTGCGCAAGACCGAGTTTCGCGACAAGGCCAACGCGCTGCTGGAGCAGGTGGGCCTCAAGGGCTTCGGCAGCAAGCATCCCTGGCAGCTTTCCGGCGGCATGCTCCAGCGCGCCAATCTCTGCCGCGCGTTGATCCACGAGCCGCGCATGCTGCTGCTGGACGAGCCTTTCGGCGCGCTCGACCAGTTCACCCGCGAGGAGCTGTGGGCGATCCTGCAAAATCTCTGGATGGCGCACAAGCCGACGGTGCTGCTGGTCACGCACGATCTGCGCGAGGCCGGCTTCCTTGCGAGCCGCATCTGCGTGATGAGCTCACGTCCCGGCCGCATCCTCGACGACAGCCGCGTCGACTTCGCTCGGCCGCGCACCGTGGCAATGACCTTCGAGCCGGATTTCGTCGCTCTGAACCAGAAGCTGCGGGCCTTCATCGAGGATGCGCGCAGCGCGGGCGAGCAGGGAGCAGGCTGATGTTCGGGATCGATGTCAGGCAGAAGGCGTGGTCGGCGGGACTGATCGTGCTGTTCTTCGTCGGCTGGGAGCTGTTCTGCCTCATGACCGGCATGTCCGATCTGGTGCTGCCGCGCCCCTCGCAGGTGTTCGCGACGCTCGTCGAGCGTTTTCCGGTGTTGTGGCCGCACATCGTGCAGACATTGGCGACCACCTTGCTCGGCTTCGTCCTCGGCGTTGCGCTCGGTGTCGCTCTTGGTGCCATCATCGGCGTCTCCAAGACGGCCTATGACACCTGCTACCCGCTGCTGATAGGCTTCTCATCGATCCCCAAGGTCGCGGTGGTGCCGATCTTCGTGCTGTGGTTCGGCTCGGGCACGGTGCCGGCGGTGCTGACCGCGCTGTCGATCTGCTTCTTCCCGATCGTGGTCAACATCGCGACGGGCCTTGCCACCACCGAGCCCGAGCTCGAGGACGTGTTGAAGGCGCTGGGCGCCAGCAAGCTCGATATCCTCTGGAATGTTGGTCTGCCCCGCACCATGCCGTTCTTCTTCGCCTCGCTGAAGGTCGCGATCTCCTATGCCTTCGTCGGCGCCGTGCTGTCGGAGACGGTCGCCTCCAACCGCGGCATCGGCAACGTCATGATGACCGCATCCTCCAATTTCAACGTGCCGCTGGTGTTCGCCGGCCTGTTCGTGCTCGCCGGCCTCGGCGTCGCACTCTACGCGGTGTTCTCGCTGATCGAAGGTCGCGTCACCGGCTGGGCCACGCGCAAGAACGACGTGATCGCCACCTGACCAAATTGAACAATCATCACGCAACGAAGCTGAGGAGAGGTCTCGATGTTGAGAAGAGTAGCTGCCACGCTCATGGGATTGGGGCTGTCCATGGGCGCAGCCCTGGCCCAGGACACCACGATCAAGTTCACGTTGGGCTGGAAGACCCAAGGCAGCGACGCCGCGTTCTTCTACGCCAAGGACAACGGCTACTTCAAAGCGGAAGGCCTCAACGTCGTCATCGATCAGGGCGAAGGCTCCGGCGCCACCGTCACGCGCATCATGTCCGGCGCCTATGACGCCGGCTTCGGCGACGTCAATGCCATCATCCAGAACGCCTCGACCAAGCCGAAGGACGCGCCCGTCATGGTCTACATGATGTGGAACCAGCCTCCGTTCGCGATCGTCGCCAAGAAGTCCAGCGGCATCAACACCATCAAGGATTTCGAAGGCCGCACGCTCGGCGGCGCGCAGGGGACGCCGACGACGCGCCTCCTGCCGGTGTTCACGCGCAAGAATGGTCTCGACGGCGAGAAGATCAAGATCTCCAACATGGCGCCGAACCTGCAGGAGCCGATGCTGATCAAGGGGGACATCGATGCAGCGCTCGTCTTCAACATCACCAGCTATTTCAACCTCGTGCTCAACCGCCAGGACCCGGACAAGGACTTCAAATGGTTCTCGTTCGGTGAGTACGGGCTCGATCTCTACTCGAACGGCGTGATGGTGTCGCGCAAGCTGATCGCCTCGAACCCGAAGGCCGTCGCGGGCCTGGTGCGTGCCATCAACAAGGGGGCGATTGCGATCGCCAAGGACCAGAATGCCGGCATGAAGGCGGCGGTGAACTACGACAACCTCATCAACGCGGATGTCGAGAAGCGGCGCTTGCAATATTCGTTCGAGAAGCTGATCGTCTCGCCCGAGATGAAGGAGATCGGCATCGGCGACATCAAGGATGACCGCATGGCGCGCGCCATCGGCATCGTGGTCGAGGGCTATCAGCTCGCCCGCGCGCCGACGCCGGCGGAGGTGTTCTCGCGCGAATTCCTGCCGCCGCGCGCGGAGCGGGAATTGGTTTATACTGCCAATTGATCCCCGGAGACGCTCATGGCCACGGAGATTTCGGCGACCAGCCTGTTCCATGGGCCTGACCGCGGCGTCAGCGATAACGTCGTGCTGCGGCACCACGGCGGCGTCATCACCGAGATCTCCGAAGGGGCGGGGCATGGGCCCCGCTCCTTCGTCATTCCGGCCTTCGTCAACGCACATGACCATGCCCGCGCCACCGCGTCGTCGTTCGGTGCGGTCGGCATGCCTCTGGAAAGCTGGATCCTGCGAACCGCGCTCGGCACGCCGGTCGATCCGTACCTGACCGCGGCGTCTGCTTTGGCTCGCTCGGCCAAGGCCGGCTGCGCCGCCATGATGGTGCACTACACCCGCCCCAGCGGGACGATGCCCCTGATCGACGAAGCCAGGGCTGTCGCGCAGGCAGCAACCGACGTCGGCATCCGCATCGCCTTTGCGATGGCCGTGCGCGACCAGAACCCGATCGTCTATGGGGATGCCGAGCCGATACTCTCGGGTCTGTCCCGCGAAGACCGCAAGACCATCGACGATCTCTTCGTCCGCGCGCCAATGGCGCCCAAGGCATATCTCGAGTTGACCGACGCGATTGCTGCTGCCATCTGCGGCCCGATGGTGGACGTGCAGCTCGGGCCTGCGGGCGTGCAATGGTGCTCGAAGCCGCTGCTGGAGGCGGTGGCCGAGAATTCGGCACTGACCGGCCGCCGCATCCACATGCATCTGCTGGAGACCGTGTACCAGCGGGCCTGGGCCGACCAGCACTTTCCAGACATGGTGCGCTGGCTGCGCGACATCGGCTTCCTCTCGGAGCGGCTGACGCTCGCGCACTGCATTCACGCCAGGCCGGATGAGCTGGAGATGATTGCGGCGTCCGGCACGCGCATCGTCACCAATTTCAGCTCGAACATGCATCTGCGTTCGGGGCTCGCCCCGATTGCCGCCGCTCACAAATGCGGCTGCGCGATCGCGGTCGGCGTCGACGGGCTGGCGCTGGACGAGGACGACGACATCCTGCGCGAGATGCGGCTGGTGCAGATGGTCCATGGCGGCCTTGGCTTCAAGCCGACATGGACGCCCGCCGAAATGTTTGCGCTCGCCATCCGCAACGGGCGCCGCGCCACCGGCGCACCCGGAAGCGGCGAGCTCGTCGCCGGAAATCCGGCTGATTTCGTCGTCATCGATCTTGATCGGCTCGACCGTGACGGGATCATGCCTGCCGATCCCATGGCCTTGCTGTTTGCGCGAGGCAACGCCTCGCTGGTGCGAGAGGTTGTCGTTGCCGGGAAGGCGATCGTGAGGGATGGGGTCTGCGCCGGCGTCGATCTGCCGGCGATCGAGCAGGAACTGCGGGGCATGTACCGGACCAATGCCGGCAAATTCGTAAACTTCCAGCGGATGTGGCTTCCGTTGTCGGAGCGACTATCCGGCTGGTTCGAGCGGCAGCTCACCTGCGGATAAAGCAGGGCATGATGTCGCTGCACCTGCGCATCGAAAACCGCGATAGCTGGTAGACGGAACCTGGTCTGGCGACCGGTCCAGCTCTGGGGTATCACCTTGCACGATTGCGCGCCGGCGCAGTTGACGATTACTCCCTGAGGAGCCACCGATGCGTCTTACGACTGTTCTCCTGGCCGCCACATGTCTTGCGGGCGCCGCTTCGGCGGAAGATCTCTCGGGCACCCTCCAGAAGATCAAAGAGACGAAGAAGATCACGCTGGGTTATCAGGAAGCCTCGGTCCCCTTCAGCTATCTGGACGGCAACCAGAAGCCGGTCGGCTTTGCCATGGATATCTGCCTGAAAATCGTCGATGCCGTGAAGAAGCAGCTCGGCATGCCCGACATCGCCGTCGATACGCTCGCGGTAACGTCGTCGAACCGGATTCCGCTGATGGTCAACGGCACCCTTGATCTGCATTGCTCGGCGACCACGAACAATGCCGATCGCCAGAAGCAGGTTGCCTTCACCAACACGCATTTCCTCAGTGCGACGCGATTTGCAGCCAAGAAGGCTGCAAAGATCAACACCATCGACGATCTCAAGGGCAAGGCGGTCACGGCCGTGGCCGGGTCGGTCAACCTGACGCAGCTCGCCAAGGTCAACACCGAGCGCAATCTCGGCATCAATGTGATGCCGGCCAAGGACCAGGCCGAGGCCTTCCTGCTGTTGGAAACCGACCGCGCCCAGGCCTATGCACTCGACGACGTCCAGCTCGCGGTCGCGATCGCGCGGTCGAAGGACCCGCAAGCCTTCATGATCAGCGAAGAGGCTTTCTCGAAGCCGGAGCCCTACGGGATCATGCTGCGGCGGGAGGATGCGCCGTTCAAGGCGCTCGCCGATCGCGCCACGGCGGAGCTCTACGCCAGCCCGGAGATCGAGGTGCTCTACAAGAAATGGCTGCAGTCGCCGACGCCGCCGAACGGCCTCAACTACAACGTCCCGCTGTCGGCCGCCTTGCGCAACGCCTTCAAGAAGCCGAGCTGGAGCGCAGATCCGGACGTGTACGTGGTGAACTGAGGCGGGGGGCGAGGCGCGCTGCGCGCTGCTGTGCCCTCTCCCCTTGCGGGAGAGGGCAGCTCCGCTGGTCGATCCACATTCACTGGGGTGAGGGGTCTGCCTCCGCGGAGAGAGACCCCTCATCCGGCGCTTCGCGCCACCTTCTCCCGCAAGGGGAGAAGGAAGTGCGCACCGCCGTCGCCGCACCAAACGCGCAGCTTCTAAGCATTCGAGTATTTCTTCAGCTCGAACCGCGCGATCTGGTTTCTGTGCACCTCGTCGGGACCGTCGGCAAGACGCAGCAGGCGCGCGGTGGCGTAGGCCTGGGTCAAACCGAAATCGTTCGAGGTGCCGCCGCCGCCATGGGCCTGGATCGCCCAGTCGATGATCTGGCAAGCCATGTTCGGCACGGCGACCTTGATCATCGCGATCTCGGCCTTCGCCACCTTGTTGCCGACCGTGTCCATCGCGTAAGCCGCGTTCAGCGTCAGCAGCCGTGCCTGCTCGATCATGATGCGGGCTTCCGCGATGCGCTCCTGCGTCACCGTCTGCTCCGAGACCGGCTTGCCGAAGGCGACGCGGCTGCGGACGCGACGGCACATCTTCTCCAGCGTGCGTTCGGCGAGGCCAATCAGCCGCATGCAGTGGTGGATGCGGCCGGGACCGAGGCGGCCCTGCGCGATCTCGAAACCGCGGCCCTCGCCGAGCAGCATGTTTTCCTTCGGGACCCGCACATTGGTGAAGACGACCTCGGAGGCGCGATCGGGCACGCCGTAGAAGCCGAACACGGGCAGGGCGCGCTTCACCTCGATGCCTGATGTCTCCATCGGCACCAGGATCATGGATTGCTGCTTGTGCCGGTCCGGATTGTCAGGATCGGTCTTGCCCATGAAGATGCAGATCTTGCAGCGGGGATCCGTCGCGTTGGTCGTGTACCATTTGCGCCCGTTGATCACGTAATGATCGCCGTCGCGCACGATCGAGCTCTCGATGTTGGTGGCGTCGGATGATGCGACCGCAGGCTCCGTCATGGCGAAGCAGGAGCGGATCTCGCCTGCCAGCAACGGCTTCAGCCAACGCTCCTTGTCCTTTTCGGTGCCGTATCGCTCCAGCACCTCCATGTTGCCCGTATCGGGCGCCGAGCAGTTGAACACCTCAGGGGCCAGATGCGAGCGGCCCATCACCTCGCAGAGCGGGGCGTATTCGAGATTGGTCAGGCCCGCGCCATGGCTGGATTCCGGCAGGAACAGATTCCAGAGGCCTTCCTTGCGCGCCAGCGGCTTCAGCTCCTCGACGACGGGAAAGACCTTCCACGGTCCCAGCTCTTCGGCCTCGCGATAGAACCGCTCCTCGTTCGGATAGATGTGCCGGTCCATGAAGCTCTCGAGCTTGCGCTTGAGCTCGACGACTTTTGGCGAAATCGGGTAGAGCATCTCTGGTCTCCTTGGTGGTCGAGCGGCGGCAGGATCAGCCGATCTCGAGATAGTCCGGGTCGGGCAGCTTCGGGAATGGCGCGGTCGGCAGCGCCTGGTACCAGAACGCGACCGAGGCGATGTCGTCCTGCAGTGGAAGGTACTTTCCGTCCTTCGTGCCGGGCAGCCAGCCCAGCGCCTGGATCGTTACGCGCAAATCGGAGCGGAAGCGCACGGGGTCGGGAATGTGCCAGCGATAGAGGCCGAAGCGCTGCTGCGATTTGTAGACGCCGTCAGGGCGGATCACTTGCGGCAGGCCGGCATAGGGCGTGGTGAACTCCACGTAGCGCGATTGCCCCTGGCCGGCATGCGCCACATGGGGATCGAAATTGTAGGCGCCGCAGAAATAGTCCTCGGTGCCGGTGCCGCAGATCGTCGGGAATTCGCCGTCGCCGTCGATGAAGAACTTGATCTCGCCTTCGCCCCACCAGCCGTTGTTGTTGACGCCCCACGCCATGTAGGTGCCGACATAATGGCCGGCGCCGCTGATGCCGTCGAGGATGGTGTAGACCTGCTTGTAAGGCAGCGGATTGGTGCGACGGAACTGCGCATGAAAATAGGCGCAGTCCTCGGGCACGTCGGTCAGGGTGTAGTTGATTTGGTAGTAGACCGTCAGCTGCTCCTCACTGCGGTTCTCCAGCGTGAAACGCGCACGCTTGCGAAACGGCATTTCCCAATAGCAGTTGAAGGCGCGGCCGGGATTGACGCAAACCGCGAGCGAGGACACCTGCGCGAACTCTTCCCATCCGCAGGCGAAGAAATCGCCGGCCGGGCATTCGACGCTCGGCTGTTCCTGGTCGTCCCAGTAGATGCGCAGAATCGAGTGGCGCAGCCGTCCGCGGGCCAGCGTCATCCAGATCTGCTGGATCGCGCCCTGACCCCGGATGTCGGCGAGCGTGAAAGTCGTGCCCGGATCGATGACGACATAGGGAGAGACTTTCCATCCCTGTCCGAGATCGCGGGCCTGGCGCGCGGCGGGGCCGTCGACGGACATGCCGCCCTTGCCCTTCTCGCCGGTGAAGTTCTCGGGGCTGATCGAGCGCGTCTGCGCATCCGACAGGCGCGATAGATTGCCGAGATGCAGGCCCAATCCGGAAAACGCCATGGTGTCCTCGATAAGGGATTAGCGACGTCTCGCTATATCGCCTCCAAATCTACCAAAAGATGAAGATGGTTGCGCACGGAGAGGCCCGTGCGCAGCCGCAGAGGTCACGCGACGCGGTACTCCCTGAACTTCTCGCGCAGGGCCGACTTCAGCACCTTGCCGGTCCCCGTCATCGGAAATTCGTCGAGGAATTCGACGGCGTCCGGCATCCACCAGCTCGCAATCTTCGGTCGCATGTGGTCGAGCAGCGTCTTGCCGTCGACCGTCGCGCCCTTCTTGCGGACGACGAGGAGGAGGGGGCGCTCCTGCCATTTCTCGTGGTTGATCGCGACCACGGCGGCCTGCAGCACGTCGGGATGGGACAAGGCAACGTCCTCGAGCTGGATCGAGGAGATCCATTCGCCGCCGGACTTGATCACGTCTTTGGAGCGGTCGGTCAGCGTGACGTGGCCTTGAGGATCGATCACGGCCATGTCGCCGGTGATCAGCCAGCCGTCGCGGTCGAGGCCCTCATCCAGCTTCATGTAGCCGGAGGCGACCCACGGCCCGCGGGCGCGCAGATGGCCGACGGTCTTGCCGTCGCGCGGCAGCTCGACGCCGGCATCGTCGACGATGCGCAAGGCTGTGCCGAAACAGGCGCGGCCGGAGACCTGGCGGCGGTCGAATGTCTCGGTCTCGCCGAGATGTTCCGATCCTGGTCGCAGGCCCGGCATCGAGCAGCCCAGCGCCTCGGTCATGCCCCAGGCCTGGATGTAGTCGATGTTGTAGTCGCGCTTGAGCTTCTCGATCATCGCGCGCGGCGGGGCCGAGCCCGACGACAGCGTTGCGCGCAGCGTCGAGAATTTGTTTCCGGTGCGGCCCAGCCAATCGAGCAGGATCAGCCAGAAGCTAGGCACCCCCGCCGACAGCGTCACTTTCTCGCCTTCGAGCAGTTCATAGAGCTTGTCGGGTTCATAGTTGCGGCCGGGCAGCACCAGCTTCGAGCCGGTATAGGGCGCGGTGAACGGCATGTTCCAGCCATTGCCGTGGAAGAGAGGCGCCATCGGCATCATCACCTCCCGCACGCCTTCGAGATGTCCCGGCAGGAAGTCGAAATTGCAGCAGGTCATGGTCTGCAGGATCGCGGCGCGGTGCGAATAGATCACGCCCTTGGGATTGCCTGTCGTGCCGGACGTGTAGCAGATAGTGGAGGCGGATTTTTCGTCGAACTCCGGCCAGGCGAAACCGGCCTCGTTCTCCTTTTCCAGAAGCTCCTCGTAGCAATGCACATTGGCAAGTTTCGTCTCGGGCATGCGCTCGCGCGAGGACATCACGACGTAAGCCTCGATCGTTTTCAGCTGCGGCGCGATCGCCTCGACGAGCGGCAGCGTGGCGCGGTCGATGAAGAGGAGGCGGTCTTCGGCGTGGTTGATGATGTAAACGAGCTGTTCGGGAAACAGCCGCGGGTTGACGGTGTGCAGCACATAGCCCATCCCCGGCGCGGCGTAGAACATCTCGAAATGCCGGTGGGTGTTCCAGGCCAGCGTGCCGACGCGGTCGCCTTTCTTCATGCCGAGCCGCTTCAACGCCAGCGCCATGCGCTTGATGCGTGGATGAGCGTCGGCATAGGTGTAGCGGTGGATGTCGCCCTCGATCTCGCGCGCGACGATCTCGGCTTCGCCGTGATAGTCCGCGGCGAACTGGATCAGGCCGCTGATCAGAAGCGGCATGTCCATCATCAACCCTTGCATGGTCTCCTCCACAGCCACGTCGTTGCGTGGCGTACGCTTGTGATTTGCGATCGAGGTTAGCGGAACGTCGCGCGGCGTTCACGCAAAAAGATGGGACGTGATTGCATGCGTCACTTTTTCGGGGCTAACGTGAGGTGAGCTGCCGGCGAAGCGGCGCTCTTCCGTGGAGGAAATGCATGTCAGCGGAAAGACACAAGACCGGTGCAGCCGGCGAACCTACGGTCGACATTGCGGCTCTCCGCGCGCGCTACCGTGACGAGCGCGACCGTCGTTTGCGGGCCGAGGGCAAGGCTCAGTATGTCGAGGTTACCGGCGATTTCGGCCGCTACCTCGACGACCCCTGGGCCGATCCCGGATTTGCACGCTCAGCTATCAATGAAGAGACGGAAGTGCTCGTCGTCGGCGGCGGCTTTGGCGGCCTTCTCTGCGGCGCGCGCCTGCGCGAGGCTGGCATCGATGAGTTCCGCATCGTGGAAAAGGCTGCCGACTTCGGCGGCACCTGGTACTGGAATCGTTATCCTGGCGCTGCCTGCGATACCGAGAGCTACATCTATCTGCCGCTGCTGGAAGAGACCGGCTACATGCCCGTGCGCAAATATGCCCGGGCGCCGGAGATCTACGAGCACTCCCGCCGCATCGGCCGTCATTTCGGTCTCTACGAGCGCGCGCTGTTTCAGACCGTCATCTCGCGAATGGTGTGGCAGGAGCACGAGGCGCGTTGGCTGGTCGAGACCGATCGCGGCGACCAGATCCTTGCACGCTTCGTCATTCTTGCCGGAGGTCCGCTCAGCCGGCCGAAGCTGCCGGGCATACCCGGCATCGAATCCTTCAAGGGCCACAGCTTTCATACCAGTCGCTGGGATTACGGCTATACCGGCGGCGATGCGGATGGCGGTCTGACCGGGCTTGCCGACAAGCGCGTCGGGATCATCGGCACTGGCGCCACCGCCGTGCAATGCGTGCCGCATCTCGGCCGCTCCGCGAAGGAGCTCTATGTGTTTCAGCGCACGCCATCGGCGATCGGCGTGCGCGACGACCGGCCGACGGATCAGGGCTGGGCACAGAACCTCGAGCCCGGCTGGCAACGCGAGCGCATGGACAATTTCACCGCCGTGATCTCGGGCGAGCCGTTCGAACGGGATTTGGTGCAGGACGGCTGGACCGGCCTGCTTGGCGAGATCCTGCTGGCGCCGCGTCGTCAGGCGCAACCCGTGACCTCGATGGAGGAGGCGCTGAAGGTCATCGAGCAGGCCGACTACCGCAAGATGGAGGAGATCCGCGCCCGCGTCGATGCGGTCGTCAATGACGAGGCGACTGCAGAGGCGCTCAAGCCCTGGTACAAGGCGTTCTGCAAACGGCCGTGCTTTCACGACGAATATCTCGACACCTTCAATCGTCCCAACGTGCATCTCGTCGATACCGACGGGAAGGGCGTCGAGCGCATCACCGAGAACGCCGTCGTGGCTGGCGGCAAGGCCTACGAGCTCGATTGCCTGATCTATGCCAGCGGTTTCGAGGTCGGCACCGATTACGCGCGACGCATGGGCTTCGAGGTCTATGGCCGCGGCGGCACGAGCCTGTCCGAGCGCTGGCAGGACGGCGTCAAGACGATGCACGGTTTCTACAGCCGCGGCTTCCCGAACTGCTTCCTGATCGTCACCGTGCAGGCGGGCCAGAGTGCCAACTTCCCGCACATCATCGACGAGCAGTCGCAGCACATCGCGTACGTGATCAAGCAGGCCCGCAAGCGCAAGGTGCGAACCCTGGAGCCGACATTGGCCGCCGAGAATGCCTGGGTCGACGAGGTCGTCAGGGCCGCGCTCGGCCGCCAGACTTACCTAGCCGAATGCACGCCCGGCTACTACAACAACGAAGGCGTGTTCGATCCGATCGCGGCAAGAAACAGCCAATATTGGCGCGGGCCGGTGGCATTCCTGCGGCTGCTCGACAAATGGCGGAAGGAAGGCAATCTGGAAGGCCTCGAATTGTCCTATGATCAGGCCATGGAGTCGGCGCGTTCGAGCAGGTAAGATTGCGATCGGTTCACGACGGGAGATGGTGGGTATGATCAGGGGCAGGTCTGTTGCGGGGGCGGTTTTTGGCGCGGTGGCGCTGCTTGGTTGCCTGGCGCCCGCCGCCGAGGCCGCGCAGTGCGGTAGCTCGCCGGCCGGCTTTGAGGCCTGGAAGCGCGAATTCAGTGCGGAGGCACAGGGCAAGGGCATCGGCCAGACCGCGCTCGCCGCGCTGATGCAGACCAATTACGCCAGCGCGACCATTGCAGCCGACCGCGGCCAGCGCAGCTTCCAGCTGACGCTCGACCAGTTCCTGGCCAAGCGCGGCGCCACCACCATCGTCGCCAAGGGGCGGCAGCTCAAGCAATCGCAGGCCGCCTTGTTCGCCTCCATCCAGGAGCGCTATGGCGTCCCGCCCGGACCGCTGATCGCGATCTGGGGCATGGAGACCGGCTTCGGCAGCCAGCGCGGCAACCAGAACATGCTGTCGTCGATTGCGACCCTGGCCTATGACTGCCGCCGTCCCGAATTCTTCACCGACCAGCTCTATGCTGCATTGAAGCTGATTGACCGCGGCACGCTGTCGGGGGCAACGCGCGGCTCCATGCACGGCGAGGTCGGCCAGACCCAGTTCATGCCCAAGAGCATCCTGGCCTATGGCACCGGTAACCTCGAAGTGGCTGCCAACGCGCTGAATTCGACGGCGAATTTTCTCAGGGCTCACGGCTGGAAAGCAGGAGCCGGCTACCAGCCGGGCGAGCCGAATTTCGCCGCCATCGAGGCCTGGAATGCCGCCGGCGTCTATCAGAAGGCGATCGCGCTGATGGGCCGGCAGATCGACGAGGGCGGCGGGGCTGCGGCTTTGCGCTAGGCCGCTCAGCAAGGCGTGATGCGCCGGTGTGAGAAAGTTGTTGCCATCTGGAACAGACGGCATGACGTTTGCTTTGATCAGATTCAGGGCTGGGCATGAGGAGACTCAACATGGCTACCCAGATCGTGATGGACCAGACTGGCGATACACGCCACGAGTTTGATCCTGGCAATGCCGAGGCGCTGGCGCGAGCCGAACGGCGCTTTCGGGAGCTGACCGGCGCGGGCTTCACCGCCGCCCTGCGAAACGGACCTGGCGAAGTCACCCGTATCAGATCGTTCGACCCGACCGCGCAGGAAACGCTGTTCTATCCCCGCCTGGTCGGCGGTTGATCTGAGCTGGTCATGATCGCGGCTGTTTGGCTCCGCGCGCCGGCGCGTGCGCGTCTGCATGCGCTGCGCGAACTCTATCGGCGGTTCTTCGGCGAGAATACGCCGGATGCCCGCGGCCGCCGGCTGCTGTTCGAATGGCTCTCGCCCGCGCAACGCGCGCAATTCGAGGAGCACCGGTATTTCGACGTCGTCGGCTGCGACACCGGCAAGACCTATCGCATTCACTACGGCACCGCGGCCAACGTCCACGAAATCGACGGCGAGGGTCGGGCGTTGATGGGATGGTGCTTCGTCCCGTCAGGCTTCCTCGTGCCCGGCGACGTGATGCTGGCGCAGAAGATCGCGCTCGAGACCGACGAGAAGGGAGCGTTGGCGCTCGCCAACCGGTTTCCGCCGGCCACGCATTCGGAGCACTTCTATCGGCGGCCGTTCTAGGGCCGACGACGGGTAGAGCCGTCAGTCGTGCGTCATCCGGTAGGCATCCACTGCATGCGCCGTGAAGACGCCGACGCTGCAAAGGGCGAGCAGGCCAGAAATCAGCTCGATCATAGCTCGTCCTCCCGCAGCGGCTCAGCAACGAGGTTTTGGCAGCAGGAATATTCGTAGATCAGTTCGAGGAGGAATTGCATGGTGGCCGTCCCTGTATTTATTTTGACAACTACTTAGACGACCATCTGTTTCAGGCGTGTTTCGTCACATTGGAAAAGCGGTTTCGCGGGGGAACCCCGGGGGCAGGTTTGTGCACTGCGGGCCCGGTATAGCTTAAGCCCTTAGCCGCGTTTTCGAGGGCGGCGCATCAGATTGCGAGGCAAAATCATGGCGCAGGTCGAATGGTTCGACGATCTCACCATCGGAATGCAGTTCAGGTCCCCCGAGGTCGAGGTCACCGAGGCCGACATCAAGCGCTTCGCCGCCGAGTTCGACCCGCAGCCGATGCATCTCGACCACGAGGCCGCCAAGCAGACCCTGTTCAAGGGGCTCGCTGCCTCGGGATGGCACACCGCCGCCATTGCCATGAACCTGGCCGTACAGACCCGTCCTTTCGGTCCGCACCCGCTCATCGGCGCCGGCGTCGATGGTCTGCGCTGGCCCGTTCCGGTGCGGCCCAACGATCGCCTGCATCTGATCGGGGAGGTCATGAGCCTGACGCCGTCGAAGTCGAAGCCGCAGGGCATCGCGCTCGTGAAGTGGACGATGTTCAACCAGAACGGCGAGGAGGTCTACACCTTCACTCCGATCGCAATCGTACCGCGGCGGAGCTGAGGCCACGGCACGCCCTTGGCCTCATGCCGCGCCGCACACCCTTGCGGCTCGCCGGCAGAGGTGGTCATCTCGGTCCGGGGCAGACGCGGGAGGCCGGGAATGAAACGATTCCTTTTCGCAGCTGGCCTGCTCGCTGGGGCCTTGAGCGCCGGGCCGGCGCTTGCACAACAATCCAAGGTCGGCGACTGGACCATCGAGAAGCGTACGCAGGATACGCACTGCAATGCGAGCCGTGGCTACAAGGACAAGGATGACGAGAACCGCGACTACGTCATCGTGATCACCTATTCCGAGAAGGCGATCGTGATCGTGATGATCTACGAGGGCTGGGAATGGGAGAAGGTCGGCGAGATTCTTCGGGCCGATGTCGGCACTGACGATGCCGACATCATGAAGAAGGCGAAGTGGGAGGTCATGGACAAGACCACTGTGCGCGGCATCTTCGAATACGACCAGTCGATGATGGATCGCCTGTCGAAGGCCAAGCGCCTCACCATCGATTTCGAGGACGATGACGACGACAGTATCGAGATGCAGACGCCGCGCGCCGGCGAAGCGCTGGCGGCGCTGAAGTTCTGCGAGGAGAACCGGAAATAGCCGATCCGATCTCGTTGGTCCCGCCGGGGGCGTGTCCCGGCGGGACGCTGGCTCACTCGGCAGGCCCTGGGACCGGCACCGCGCTGACGTCGCTGCCGTGATGCGTCAGCGGCTTCATGCCGGTGACGGTCCGCAGCAGCACGTAGAACACCGGCGTCAGGAACAGGCCGAACACGGTGACGCCGATCATGCCGGAGAACACCGCAACGCCCATGGCGCGCCGCATCTCCGCGCCCGCGCCGGTCGAGAGCACCAGCGGCAGCACGCCCATGATGAACGCCATCGACGTCATCAGGATCGGGCGCAGCCTCAAGCGGCTCGCTTCGATCGCGGCCCGGATCGGCGTGCGGCCTGCGAATTCGAGCTCGCGCGCGAATTCGACGATCAGGATCGCGTTCTTGGCCGAAAGTCCCACGAGGACGATAAGCCCGATCTGGGTGAAGACGTTGTTGTCTCCCTTCGAGATCCAGACGCCGAACATCGCGGCCAGGAGGCCCATCGGCACGATCATGATGATCGAGAGCGGCAGGGTCAGGCTCTCATAGAGCGCGGCCAGCACGAGGAACACCAGGAGGATCGCAAGGGGGAATACCCAGATGCCGGAATTGCCGGCGATGAACTCCTGATAGGTGAGGTCGGTCCATTCGAAGGCAAACCCCGGCGGCAGCACCTCCGCCGCAATCCGCGTCGCAGCCTCCTGCGCCTGGCCCGATGAAAAACCGGGCGCCGCCGCCGCGTTGATGTCGGACGACAGGAACCCGTTGTAGCGGATCGCACGCTCCGGCCCCGCGCTCTGGCGGATTGTGAGCAGCGCCGACAACGGCACCATGTCGCCGGAGGACGAGCGGACCTTCAGCTGCCGGATGTCGTCGGCCCGCGCGCGGAACGGTGCGTCGGCCTGGACGCGGACGGAATAGGTGCGGCCGAACTTGTTGAAGTCGTTGACGTAGTAGGAGCCAAGATAGATCTGGAGCGTGTTGAACACCTCCGTGACGGGCACGCCAAGCTGCAGCGCCTTGGTGCGATCAATGTCGGCAAAGAGCTGGGGCACGTTGACCTGGAAGCTCGAGAACACGCCGGCGATCTCCGGCGCCTTCTGCATCGCCGCCATGAAAGCGTTCGTCGCCTCGTTGAGGGCTTCGTAGCCGAGACCGGCGCGGTCCTCGATCTGCAGCTTGAAGCCACCGATGGTCCCGAGGCCGTTGACCGGGGGCGGCGGGAACATGGCGATGAAGGCTTCCTGGATGCCGGCATATTTCTTGTTCAGCTCGGCGGCGATGGCGGGACCACTGAGCGAGGGATCCTTCCGCTCGTCGAACGGTTTGAGCGTCGAGAACACGATGCCGGCGTTGGAGGAGTTGGTGAAGCCGGAGATCGACAGGCCGGGGAAGGCGACCGAGCTCTCGACACCGGGCTGGGTCAGCGCGATGTCGCTCATCTTGCGGATCACCTCTTCGCTGCGGTCGAGCGCGGCGCCGTCTGGCAGGCGGGCGAAGCCGACCAGATATTGCTTGTCCTGGCCCGGCACGAAGCCGCCCGGCACCTGCTGGAACAAGAGGGCCGTGATGCCGACGAGAACCACATAGAGGCCCATCACCGCGGCCTTGCCCGAGATCACCTTGCTGACGCTGCCGCTGTAATTTTCCGAGGAACGCGTGAACGCCTTGTTGAAGCCGCGGAAGAACCAGCCAAGGCTCTTTTCCATGATCAGCGTCAGCCTGTCCTTCGGCTCATTGTGGCCCTTGAGCAGGAGTGCCGACAGTGCCGGCGACAGCGTCAGCGAGTTGACGGCCGAGATCACGGTCGAGATCGCGATGGTCAGCGCGAACTGCTTGTAGAATTGCCCCGTGAGGCCGGAGATGAAGGCGAGCGGCACGAACACCGCGACCAGCACCAGAGCGATCGCGATGATGGGTCCCGAGACCTCGCGCATCGCCTGATAGGTGGCGTCGCGCGGCGACAGGCCGGACTCGATGTTGCGCTCGACATTCTCCACCACGACGATGGCGTCGTCGACGACGATGCCGATCGCGAGCACCAGGCCGAACAGGCTGAGCGCGTTGATGGAGAAGCCGAACGCGTGCATCACGGCAAACGTGCCGACGATCGACACCGGCACGGCCAGCAGCGGGATGATCGATGCCCGCCAGGTCTGCAGGAACAGGATCACCACCAGCACGACCAGCGCAATCGCTTCCAGCAGCGTATGGATCACCGCCTCGATCGAGGAGCGCACGAACTGGGTCGGGTCATAGACGATCTGGTAGGACACGCCCTCGGGCATGTTCTTCTTGATCTCCGCCATGGTGGCGCGGACATTGTCGGAGATCTGGAGCGCGTTGGAGCCCGGCGCCTGGAAGATCGGGATCGCCACCGCCTGCTTGTTGTCCAGCAGCGAGCGCAGGCCGTATTCGGAGGCACCGAGTTCGACGCGCGCGACGTCGCGCAGGCGCACCACTTCACCGCGCCCGCCGGTCTTGACCACGATGTCGCCGAACTGCTCCTCGTTCGCGAGGCGGCCTTCCGCGTTGACGGAGAGTTGCAGGTCGATGCCCGCGACGTTCGGGGAGGAGCCGACCACGCCGGCGGCGGCCTCGACGTTCTGCGCCTGGATCGCCCGCACGATGTCGCTCGCGGTGAGGCCGTGCTCGGCGGCCTTCTGCGGATCGACCCAGATCCGCATCGAATAGTCGCCGGCACCATAAAGCTGGACGTCGCCGACGCCGTCGATCCGCGCGAGCCGATCCTTGACGTTGAGCACGGCGTAGTTGCGCAAATAAGTCATATCGTAACGGCCGTTCGGCGAGAGCAGGTGAACGACCATGGTGAGATCGGGCGACGACTTCTTGGTGATGATGCCGAGCTGGCGCACCACGGCGGGCAGGCGCGGCTCGGCCTGCTGCACGCGGTTCTGCACCAGCTGGGTCGCCTTGTCGGGGGCGGTGCCGAGCCGGAACGTCACGGTCAGCGTCATGGCGCCGTCAGTGGTCGCCTGGCTCGACATGTAGAGCATGTTCTCGACGCCGTTGATCTGCTCCTCGATCGGCGTCGCCACTGTCTCCGCGATCACCTTGGGATTGGCGCCGGGATAGGTCGCGCGCACCACGACGGAGGGCGGCACCACGTCCGGATATTCCGAGATCGGCATCGCGAACAGCGAGATCAGGCCGGCAAGGAAGATCAGGACCGACAGCACGCCGGCAAAGATCGGACGATCAATGAAGAATTTCGAGAGATTCATGGCTTTGCCCCTGGGCAAATTTCTTGGTCGTCCCCGGTCGGCTCCGCCGTCATTCCGGGGCGCGCGAAGCGCGAACCCGGAATCCAGAGATGATGTGATCGGAGTTTCGTACGCTCGAGATCCCGGGTTCGCGCGATGCGCGCCCCGGGATGACGAGGTGCGCTAGCGTTGCACGACGTCCTGGTTGCTGTGGTTGGAAGCCTGCTGTGGCCCACGCGCACCCATTGCGGCGACCTCGGTCTTGAGCAGGGCGCCCGGACGCACACGCTGCAGGCCGTTGACGACGATGCGATCGCCGGGCTTCAAGCCGTCAGTCACGATGCGCAATCCGTCCACGGCGCCGCCGAGCGTGACCGGCCGGTAGACCGCGCGGCTGTCGTCGCCGACCGCCATCACGAACTTCTTGTCCTGGTCGGTGCCGATCGCTCGCTCGTCGATCATCACGAGCGTCTGCTGCTTCGGCTGGCCCATGCGGACGCGGGCGAACTGGCCGGGGATGAGACGCCCGTCCTCGTTGCGGAAGACCGCGCGGACACGGATCGTGCCGCTCTGGCCGTTGACCTGGTTGTCGATGAGCTGGATATGGCCTTTCGCCGAGAGGCCGCCGGAGGTCGTCATCTCCACCGGGATCTGGTCGAGCTTGCCACGCTGGCCCGTGGCATCCGCGATCGAGTTCAGTGCACGCAGCACGATCTCCTCGTCCGCATCGAACGACGCATAGATCGGATTGACCGAGACCAGCGAGGTCAGCACCGGGGAGGCGGTGCCGGCGGCGACGAGATTGCCGACGGTGACCTCGATCTTGCCGACGCGGCCGTCCACGGGCGCGCGCACCTCGGTGTAGTCGAGATTGAGCTTTGCGGTCTGCAGCGTTGCCTCGGCCGCCTTCACGTTGGCGATCGCTTCCCGGTTGGCGTTCTCGCGCTGATCGAAATCGCGGCGTGTCACGACGGCGTTGCCGACGAGCTGCGCGCCGCGTTCGAGCTCGCTGGTGGTGAACACCACGCGTGCCTTCGCCGCCTCGAGCTGGGCGTTGGCCTTGTCGACCTCCGCCGCATAAGGCGCCGGATCGATCTTGAACAGGACGTCGCCCGCCTTCACCAGCGCGCCTTCAGTGAACTTGGTCGCAAGGATCGCGCCGGCGACGCGAGGGCGAAGCTCGACGCGGTTGATGGCCTCGAGCCGACCGGAGAAATCGTCCCACAGCGCGGTCTGCCGCGGTTCGATCATCGCGACGGTGACGGAAACGGCTTGTTCGGCCGCGGCGGCCGGTGCGGTCGCCTGCGCCGCGTGGAAGTAGCGGCCGGTCGCGATCGTACCAGCGACGGCAAGGGTGCCCACGACGGCCACGCCGCCGAGGAGGCGGCGAAAGCGGCCGGTACGGGAGGTATTTCGGGCGGGGTGCATTTGCGCGCTCCAGATATGTAGTGTTCACTACAGATGTGGAGCTGGATCTCGCAGTGCAAGATACTTATGTATCATTCACTAAAGAAAATTGTACGCCGATACCGCGACAATGGGAAGACACAAGAAAAAGAAAGCTAGAACAAATAGATAGGATCAGGCGTTAGGCCGATATTGGACGCCGATTCGGAGGAGACAGGCACATGGGCATGGGACGCCCCCGCGAATTCGATGCCGATATTGCGTTGGACCAGGCGATGGAAGTGTTTTGGCGCCATGGCTATGAAGGCGCCACCATCGCTCAGCTGACCGAGGCCATGGGCATCAATCCCCCGAGCCTCTATGCCTGTTTCGGCAACAAGGAAGGCCTGCTCAAAGCCGCGCTCGACCGCTACAGCAAGCTGCGCGGTTCCTGGATGGACGAGGTGGTCGCCGCCGCCACCGCCCGCGACGTCGCCGAGCGGATGCTGATGGGCATCGCCGACAAGCAGACCGATCCCGCCAATCCGCCCGGCTGCCTGCTCGTGCAGGGCGGCATCGCCTGCGGCAGCGGCTCCGAGAATGTCCCGTTCGAACTCGCCGCCCGCCGCGCCGAGAACGAAGACCAGCTCCGCGACCGCTTCATCCGCGCCAAGGCCGAGGGTGATCTCAAGCCGAGCTCCGATCCCGCCGCGCTCGCGCGCTATGTCCTGGCGGTGTCGGTCGGCATGGGCGTCATGGCCTCCTCGGGCGCGGATCGCGAAGCGCTGCGACAGGTGGCGAGCGTAGCCGTGCAGGCGGTCGAGGCGCAGTCGGCCGACAGAACGTAGTCGATCTCCATCATCTCGCGGATTGCATTGCAGGCAGCCCCGGCGGTGGCACAAAGCCGCCGAATTCGCGCTCGATCAGCCCGGCCAGCGCGATCGTCGTGCGGTCCTCGAGATAGGGGCCGATGATCTGGACGCCGATCGGCAGGCCCGAAGGCGTGCGCTCGATCGGGACGGCGGTTGCCGGAAGTCCGCAGGTCGAGGCGGGATCGGCCCAGATGAAGCAGGCATCCGAGTAATTGTAGAGCTTGCCGTCGATGTCGAGTTGCCGCGCATCGAACGGTTCGGACTGGTCCTGCGGAAAGGCCGGCACCGCTGCGGCCGGATAGATCACCGCGTCGAACTCGCGGAAAAACTGATGCCATTTCTGCTGCAGCTGCAGACGGGCCGCATCAGTCGCCAGCCACTCGCGATGAAGCATGCCCCAGCCGCGGGCGCGCTGGGCCTGCAGGCTGCGGTCGTCAGGCGCGAGTGTCGCGGCAAGCCCTTGCGCCTCCGCGAGGGCTGCCGGCGTGAGGCGGGGACTCCGCGCTCCGTTCAACAGCTTCATGTAAAGCCGGGCGGATTCAGCGAGATCGGGCAGCGATGGGCTCGCGCGCGCGACCCGTGCGCCCGATCTGTCGAGCCGGTCTGCCAGTCGCCCGATCGCCGAACGCACGGCGTCACCCGTCGGCATCAGCGGGTGAGTATCGATCACGAGAATCCTGAAATTCTTGAGATCGTCATGCCGCGGGGCGGGCAGCGCAAGGCGATAGCCGATGCCGTCGCGCGTCTCGTCCGGGCCGGCGATCACGTCGAGCGCCAGCGCAAGATCCGAAGCCGTGCGCGCCATCGGCCCGACGACAGCGAGATCGCCCTGGCCAGGGACGGGCGGTGCCGGCGGCAGGCTGTATCCGCGCAGCGGGACCAGGCCGAGGCTCGGCTTGTGTCCGAACACACCGCAGAAATGCGAGGGCACCCGGATCGAGCCGCCGATATCCGAGCCGATCGAGAGCGGACTGAACCCCGCCGCGAGGGCGGCTCCGCATCCGCCTGATGAGCCGCCGGGCGAGCGGCTGAGGTCCCAAGGATTGTTGGTCGTACCGTAGATCTCGTTGTAGCTCTGGAAATCCCTGAGCCCGATCGGGATGTTGGTCTTGCCGATGATGACGGCGCCCGCTGCCTTCAACCGCGAGACGACGAGGGCATCTTCCGCCGGTCGGAAATCCCTGAAATGCGGAAAGCCCCAGGTCGTCGGCAGGCCCGCGACGTTGAACGGTTCCTTGAGCGTCACGGGAATGCCGAGCAATGGCAACCGCTCGCCGCGCGCGAGCGCGGCATCGACGGCACGGGCTGCGTCTCTGGCCCGATCGAAATCGCGAACGATGATGGCGTTGATCTGCCCGTCCAGCGCCTCGATCCGCGCGATCGTGTGTTCGAGCAGCTCCGACGCAGACATCTTGCGCGCGCGCAGGACGTCCAGAAGTGTGCTGATCGATCTGTAATCCCACTCAGCGCCATCTGCGCTCATCACGAACTCCGTTGTATCCCATCGCCGTGCCGAGACTTCCGGATGCAAACCGATCCGGGCACCGAACATGCAACTTTGAAAGCGGGATGAGGAGGCAGCGCAATGGGCACCAGATCTGCTTGCCGGCGGCACCGATGCGGAAGCCGGGCTTCGAAGCAGCTATGCCTTCCGACCCGTTAACGGATCGGCGCGACTGCAAACTGACAAGCGGCCATCATGCAATTCTGCGCCTGTGTTGCCCGACGTGTCAAACGTCGGTGCTGGCGGGGCCTCGCGCGGTGCGGCGCAATATTCTTCAATGATTTGTACTTTGCATGGGGTTGTTTTCGCGTTTTTTGTTTGGAGGTCCCCCGGGCCGGACATCAACCGTCAGAGACGGTATCGATACGGGCGCTCCTAAGAATTCCTACACACAGTTCTGGCACGTTGCGCGCGACAATGTCCGCAACCTGCATCGTCGCTTCTTATCGCGCGCACGAAAAGACGGGCCCCGCGGGAACCGAGGGGCGTAAGCCATGACTGCACTAGCTTCCGACGCCGGTCGCGCCAGAGGCGGGATCGTGCCGATCCTGTTGTGCGTCGTGCCGTTCAGCCAGATTCCGCTCGATGCCTACACGCCCGGCCTGCCGCAGATGGTCGTGGATCTCGCCACTGATGCGGCCGCGATGCAGAACACCGTCACTGCCTACATGCTTGGCATGAGTTTGGCGCTGGTGCCGGTCGGCATCGCGTCCGACACGCTCGGCCGCCGCAACGTCCTGCTCGCGGGCCTGTCGGTGCTCGTCGCGATGAGCATCGCGTGTGCGCTCGCCACCAGCGCCTCGCTGCTGCTTGGCTTGCGCTTCCTGCAAGGCGTCGGCGGCTGCACCTGCCTCGTCGTCGCCTATGCGGTTGCGGCCGACTGCTTTCGCGGTCGCGAGCTCACGGCGATCTCCGGCCTGCTTGGTGCGGCCTGGGGGCTCGCGCCAGTGCTTGCGCCTGCGGCCGGCGGCTTCATCGTCGAGCTGACGTCATGGCGCGGCGTCTTCGTCATCATCGCCGCCGCCGCGGCGATCGTTGCCGTCATCGTCGCATGGCTTCTGCCCGAGACGCTGCCCGCTGATCGGCGGGCACCGTTCGATCCGCGCCGCACGGCCGGCATCCTGCGCGATGCGTTGCTGCGTCCGGGTTTCCTGGCTTTCGTCCTGGTGTTTGCCGCGGCGGCCAGTGCGCAGCTCGCGTTCGGTGTCGTTGCGCCCTTCTTCTACCAGACCGGCCTCGGTTATTCGGCCGCGATCTACGGCCTCGTCGCGCTCGGCCTCGGCGGCGTCAATCTCGCCGGCGAGCTCGGCTGCGCACATTTCGCGCGCTTCATGCCGGCGCGGGTGCTGGGCTTCGGCGCTTTCGCACTGTTTCTTGCCGGCTCGGTGGTCCTGACCGCAACAGGCATGATCCTCGGCCTCGACTTTGCGTCGATCACGATCGGCGGCGCGCTGGTGCTCGCCGGTTGCGGCGTGCTGTGTCCGATGATGTACGGCATGGCGCTCGGCCTGTTCGAACGCGACCACGGCCTGATCGGCGGTCTCATCAGCGCGCTCTGCTATCTCGCCGTCAGCGGCGCCATGGCGATCACGGCGGTATTGCCCGAGGCGACGCAGGCGCCGATCGGATGGCTCTATCTCGGCCTCTGCACAATTGCAGGCACGCTGCTCGCGATCTCGTTGCCGTCAGCGCGCCAGGCCACACGGACCTAGGGAAGGAACCAGCTTATGACCACCGTCGGTATCCGCGGCACGTTCTTCGATTTCGTCGACGACCCCTGGAAGCACATCGGCAACGAGCAGGCCGCCGCGCGCTTTCACCAGGACGGCCTGATGGTCGTCACGGACGGCGTGATCAAGGCTTTCGGTCCGTATGACAAGGTCGCCGCCGCGCATCCGGGCGTCGAGATCACCCACATCAAGGACCGCATCATCGTCCCCGGTTTCATCGATGGTCACATCCATCTGCCGCAGACTCGCGTGCTCGGGGCCTATGGCGAGCAGCTGCTGCCGTGGCTGCAGAAGTGGGTCTATCCGGAAGAGCTCAAATACCGGGATCGCAACTACGCGCGCGAGGGCGTGAAGCGTTTCCTCGACGCGCTGCTGGCGTCCGGCACCACCACCTGCCAGGCCTTCACGAGCTCATCCCCTGTTTCCACCGAGAAATTGTTCGAGGAAGCGGCCCGCCGCAACATGCGCGTCATCGCGGGCCTCACCGGCATCGATCGCAACGCGCCGGCCGATTTCATCGATACGCCCGAGAATTTCTACCGCGACAGCAAGCGGCTGATCGCGCAGTATCACAACAAGGGCCGCAACCTCTACGCCATCACGCCGCGCTTCGCCTTCGGCGCCTCGCCGGAGCTGCTGAAAGCTTGCCAGCGCCTCAAGCACGAGCATCCGGATTGCTGGGTCAACACCCACATCTCCGAGAACCCGGCCGAGTGCAGCGGCGTGCTGGTCGAGCACCCGGACTGCCAGGATTATCTCGGCGTCTACGAGAAGTTCGACCTGGTCGGCCCGAAATTCTCCGGTGGCCACGGCGTCTATCTCTCGAACAACGAATTCCGCCGCATGTCGAAGAAGGGCGCGGCGGTGGTGTTCTGCCCGTGCTCGAACCTGTTCCTCGGCAGCGGCCTGTTCCGCCTCGGCCGCGCCACCGATCCGGAGCACCGCGTGAAGATGTCGTTCGGCACCGACGTCGGCGGCGGCAACCGCTTTTCGATGATCTCCGTGCTCGACGACGCCTACAAGGTCGGCATGTGCAACAACACGCTGCTCGACGGCAGCATCGATCCGACCCGCAAAGATCTGGCCGAAGCCGAGCGCAACAAGCTCTCGCCCTATCGCGGCTTCTGGTCGATCACGCTCGGCGGAGCCGAAGGCCTCTATATCGACGACAAGCTCGGCAATTTCGAGCCCGGCAAGGAAGCCGATTTCGTCGCGCTCGATCCGAATGGCGGGCAGATCGCGCAAGCGTGGCACCAGTCGCTGATCGCCGATGGCGCCGGCCCGCGCACGATGGACGAGGCCGCGAGCATGCTGTTCGCCGTCATGATGGTCGGCGACGATCGCTGCGTCGACGAGACCTGGGTGATGGGCAAGCGTCTCTACAAGAAGAACTGAAGCGGACGGCCGCTGATGAGCGCATCTCCTGATACGTCCGGCCAGCCGGTCGCCCTCGTCATCCAGCGCCGCATCGCCGATGACGGCTTTGCCGCGTTCGCGCGCTGGAACGGCGAAGTGGGCGAGGTGCTCAAGGCATGGCCTGGATTTCTGGGCCAGGAAGTGGTGCCGCCGCGACCGCCGGCCCAGGTTGATTGGGTGACGGTCCTGCGTTTCGCAAGCCCGGCCGCAGCGCGCGCCTGGCTTCAAAGCGAGGAGCGGACGCGGCTGATCGGAGAGGTGCAGCACTTCTTCGTCGGTCCGGAGGACGTCCATATCCTGCCCGACAGCGGCGTCCAGCGTGACAATGCGGTCTCCGCCGTGATCTCCTTCAACGTGCCGGATGGACTCGAAGACGCGTTCCTCAAATGGCAGCAGCGCATCCAGGCCGCGGAGGCCGAGTTCAAGGGCTTCCTGCGCCACAAGATCGAGCGACCGATTCCAGGTCTGCACGACGAATGGATCGTCATCCTGACGTTCGACAGCGATGCGAACCTCAACGCATGGCTCGACTCGCCGTTGCGGCAGACGCTGCTGAAAGAAGGCGAGCGCTTCAACGCCGGCATGAACGTGAAGCGGGCCAGTTACGGCTTCAATTTCTGGTTTCCCGCCGGCAAGGCGCAGGCTCCGGAGCAGAGCCTAGGCCTGATCTGGAAGAGCAACCTCATCGTGCTGCTGGTGCTCTATCCCGTGGTCTATCTCTGGGGCACTTTCATCAGCGCGCCGCTGATCGACAGAAACGGCGTGCCGGTCTGGCTGTCGCTCTTCATCGGCAATCTCGTCAGCACCCAGCTGCTCGGCTGGTGGCTGGTGCCTGCGGCCTTCAGGGCGCTCGGCTGGTGGGTCACGCCGAAGGCGACGATCGGTCGCCAGATCGCCGGCTATGCACTCCTTGCCGCGCTCTATGCCGCCTCGATGGGCCTGTACGCGCTGCTGCTCACGTGGCATTGGGGGCGGTGAGACCGTCCACCGCCGGACACGTGACGACATGTTCGCCCTGACATTTCTCGGGACCTCGGCCAGCGTTCCCTCGGTGGAACGCAACCATCCGGCGCTCCTGGTGGAAGCCGCGGGCAAGCGCATCCTGGTCGATTGCGGCGAGGGCACGCAGCGCCAGCTGCTGCGCAGTGGCGCCGGTTTTCGGCGACTCGATCGCATCCTGCTGACGCACGCTCATCTCGACCACGTGCTCGGCATCCCCGGCCTGTTTTCAACGCTGGGCTTGCGGCAGAGCGCCGACGTGATGACGATTCATGGCGGGCAGGGTACGCTCGACATCGTCATCCGGATGCTCGCAGGCCTTTGGGGCGCGGGCAGGGCGCCGATCGCGGTCGGATTCGCTGCCCTGACCGAGGGACAGGTCATCGACGCCGGTGACTTCACCATCGCCTGCTTTCCGGTCCGCCACCGCGACACCGACAGCTTTGGCTTCGTGCTCCAAAGCCCCGCACGTCGCCACCTTCGGCCCGATCGCCTCGCAGCCCTTGGCGTCCCGGATGGTCCCGTGCGCGGCGAGCTGGCTGCAGGACGGCCGGTCGTGATCGCCGATCGAACGATCGACCCGGAAGACGTCCTGGGCCCGCCGAGCGGCGGCAAGAGGCTCGTCGTGATCGGCGACGCCGAAACCATCGATGGCCTGTCGCAATACGTCGCTGACGCCGACATGCTGGTGATCGAGGCGACCTTCCTCGATCGCGACTCTTCGACCGCGCGCGACTATGGACATCTGACTGCGCGCGATGCGGCTGCCTTGGCGGCCGCGAGCCGTGTCGAACAGCTCGTGCTCACGCATCAGTCGGGCCGCTATGAGGACGGCGAGGTCCTTGCGGAGGCCGTGGCGATCTTTCCGAATACCCGGATCGCAGCCGACTTCGATCGCACCGTCGTCTAGCGAGGCATCGTTTCGGCGGGCCTCACAGGCCGGCAGCAACACCAAGACGGCCGATGCCGGGCAGCTTCACCGCGGGGCGTCGAAGGTCGAACCCGAGCACGGCGCCGAAGAAGTTGATCTCGAGACCTTCGACCCAGCCGAGCGTGAGGCCGAGGTAGCCGGAGAGCGAGGCGTAGAAGCCGGTGCGGGAGGCGGTCAAGCCGATCCATCGTCCGGAATAGGGATAGTCCTTGCCGACGGCAGTCGGCGGCAGAACCGCCCGAAGCTCGGGCACGGCGTCCAAAGCGGCTTGAACGAAGGTGTTCGAATTCGGACCCGGCCAAGCGCTGTAATCGCCATAGGTCCGAAATCTGTAGTTCTCGACGACGTATCGGATCTTGGGAATCAGCGATTCCGCCTTGGCGCCGTCGATGGCGACGACTGTTTCCGGCATGGCCCCGAACCAGCGGCCGTCGGGGACGAAACCATTGCTCCGGATCGGTTCCCCCCAAGCCGTGTAGTCATAACGACTGTAACTTGCCGCGTCCTTCTCCTTGACGACGATCCAGGTGTGGACCGCGAATATGCTTCGCCATCGGACCGTTCGTGCGGCGTAGACTCGGATCAGGGCGTCCGGATGCGAGGCGGCGGGAGGCAGCAGGCCGGCGCTGGAACGATCTGCGGTCTGCCAGTTGCCGCGGCCATCCCCGACCCAGAAATATCGAGCGGCCGAAATCCCGATCGGCACGACGACCAGCAGCAAAAATATGAGCACGGATTTTCTCAAGGGAGATCAGGTTCGGCAGGGCGCGTTGACGATATAAGTCTCGAAATCTCTTCCATAATGATGCTCGCCAGCGCGCGAAGTCCGGCGGCGTTTTCGCCGTCGCAGACGACGTGGCCTCTCTTCTTCCCCCTTCCGCTGTTGAGGAGAGGGGCAATCCACGGGAGCGCTTGCCAGCCCGGGGACGAGCGGGTAGAACCCTGCCACGCCTGAGCCGTGATTTGCGCCACCGCGCTTCCGGCGACAGTCGAACAAATCAGGAAGTTATTGAATTTGTTCGACTATTCCGTTGGGGAATGGTGTAACGGTAGCACAACAGACTCTGACTCTGTTTGTCTTGGTTCGAATCCAGGTTCCCCAGCCAACATTCGGTGCGTTAGCTTTAGAATTGATTTCGCTAGCCTTTTTTTGCGCTGGGTCACACCGTACCCTAACGCCGCCCCTAACGGTTGCCCCCAACGCAAAACGGTGATTTGGCAACAGTGAGTATGGGTCAGCTGCTTCGAAAGCTGCCGAAGAACGAGTCACGGGAACGTCTGTGCGCCTTCACAGGCGCCCGCGTGGGCGGAATGATCTAGATACGCAAAGGGACCTCCTGTGGGTGCTGCACGTGCCGCCCGAGCTGGCGAGCTGGGGTCCGCAAAGCGGTTGGTTTTTGTGAAGTAGATCACGCCACAAGGATGCGGTTGTAGAGCATACTATCCCAGCCAAGCACATCGGAGAGAAAGATGCAGCTTGTGGGGATGATGGTCGGCGCATTTCTCGGCTTGCTGATCTTCGGCGAGCACTCCTGGGGTTTTTATGGATCCGTTTTCATCGGCGGGTTACTGGGCGTGGGGTTACGCCAAAAAGCGGAATCTTCGGCGGGGCCGAAAAGCCCACTGGCCATCACCTCAGATTTAGGAGCAGTACCACCGCCAATTCCCACGGTAGAGATCGAGAACTCTACGAAATCAGAAGGCAAACCGGTCAGCACCGAGAAAAGCAGAGTCATTCCTTCGCTGATATTGGTGACGGTGTTGTTGACGGTGCTCGGCTCTCTTGCCTGGACTACGCTGAATAACCAAGTCGCCATAGAAAGAGGCGGTAATTCCGATCTTGTGAAGCAGCGCCCGACCATAAGCGCAAAGATTTGGGATTCGCGCGATTGCTTACGGACTTCGTTTCCACAGTCTCAATTCCTCGCGGTCCCACCTGAAATCGATATGTTCTGTGCTCATCCATGGAATCAGGCCACGATGAGTAAACTTCGGGGCGCGTTGAACCAGGCAAATATTGGCTTCGTTGACCTGTTACCTAACCATCCCGAAATTGCGGCGATGATGCAATCACTCCCGGACGAGCTTCGGGACTTCGCACTGATCGAGCGTCTCTTGCCTCTGGCGAAGGCCGATGAAGCGATAGTTGCAACGTTCAAGGACAAGCTTCCATCCTCGACATTGGAGAAACTGCGGGTCTTCAAGGCGAACGTGCCTTGGAATGATGACCCAACCGAAAATGGGCTGAGACGCTATTACCTCGGCAAGGACATCACCTTGGTGACCGAGCAGTTTGACATTCGGTCCGTTGCCGCGCTTGCGGATGCGATATTTATATATGTCACCGCACGGAACATAATCAGTGAGGCGATGGGTGGTAAAGCCGCCGACCTATTAGACTGGAGAGGGATTCTCGCCTCAGGCAAATCGTTCATGACCCTTATGCTTCTTCAGTTCAACGTCATATCTGAATCAACTTTGATCGAGGCGCCTCCGTTCGAAACGGTATGGGCGAATTCGCCACATGACTATGAGATCTATTTTACAGACGCTCTGCCCGACTGGCCATGTAGCGGACAATCCCTGGCTGGCAAGCGGGCGGCTTTGCTTTGCACTCACGATCGTCGACTCTTTGTCAGCGTTGCGCCTCTGGTAGCTGTTGGCGACGTCTACCCTAGCATCGGGGGCAAGCCAGTATTCAAACTGCCGCCAGCCTTTTTCCATGAACTAGCGCACATGTTCAGCGACCCGATCAATAGGCAATCGCAGCCGTTTATGGCTGAGGGACGTGCCACAGCTCAAGGAGAGCGGACACTTCAGATATTCAAAGCTGCCGTTTCAAAGTCATCGGACAAATGGGCTCTTGAAGATATGCGACGATTCTTCAGTGGGATTGGGGATCCGAGCTATAAGGGTCCCGAGGTCGGTTCAGTTGTAAAAATCGACCAAGCAATCGATGATCAACCCTTTACTGTCTTTCAAACCGCAGCCGCCTGTCATGTGTCTGATAGCGCGACCGATGCAAAGTACCTAATAAGACAGCTCGAAATGCCTGCTGCGTTCTTCAACGATCAGGCAAGTGATGAAATGCGTGCTGCATATTACGTCGCTTGGTCCCTGTTTCACTATGGCGATGAGAGAGAGAGGCGTGGGCAGGGGGGCAGTCGACTTGACGTTGGCATAATCCGAAAGGCGGCTGATTTGGTTGCTCGTAACCGCAAAATCGAAGGACAAGATCTGACGACATTAGATGCTTACTTGGCGGAGGTTCAGCGTCGCGCCCGCGCCGATATCAAGAGCAAGGGAATTTCATGCCCAAAGAACGGAAACCTATAGCGAAAAAGCCAGGGTGGACGGAACGCATTCCCGCGGGGGTAGCGCTTGCTTCTTCTGTCGTAGGTTTGATTTCTGCAACTGGTGGCCTTTGGCTACTTTGGCCCAAAATTGTAGATAGCTTATCCAGCTATAGAGTTTCGTATGATTATATCGTAGTGCCTGAGCATGGGCTTTCTTGTGTGGCAAAGAACGATGCCACCTTGAAGCTCGGCGACAAGTCAATTGGATTGCTCCAGAACAGCTGTCAGAAAAGGCTTGTAAGTGGCGTGGCGCGCAATGATGTTTTTCGCGCTTGGTATGTCCGGGTGGCTAACGCCGGCCCGGTGGCCCCAAAAGTTTCGGTCGTCCAAGCCGCTGGAACGTCGGATTTCAGTCTATCGACAGGCGACGTTACCTTGGCCTGCCTCGGGTTTGAAGGCAGGACGGGGCGCGAGAGCAAGGCGTGGGACCTCGATAAGTTGGTGCTTTCGGACGACAACGGAAAAGTGCGGCAAACCATCACCGCCCGCACAGTTCCGACCGAAGAGCAGCTGAAGAGCGTAGTTTCAGACTGTGCGGCCTTCGTGGGATATCCTCCACTCATTCAGCGCTAGATGATTTCGCTTCCCGATGTCGGAGCTTACTGAGCGCCTTCCAACGGCATCTCATCCGAATTAGTCCGCACACGTGCCGCACGACTCGATGATGTCGTTGATGCCCCTCAATGCAGCCCTCACTGGTTGGCTTTTCCATGCCAACAACCTAGCCAATAACTCCGAAGAATCTGCGTTAGCAGAGCACGTAGTTTAGCCGGTACTCATCCACTAAAGGTCGGGCTCGGTCACAATCGATGCTGCCGGATGCTTGCAAGCTCGGGAGAGTCCCGAAAAGTGGTCGGTGATCACTCACCATTCCCGAAGGCAGCCGAAAAGGGAGGGGGCGTGGAGGAGTCCTTCAGCGGGTCCTACGAACCTCCTCGATGGACGTCCGAAGCAACATCGTGGATTTGCCCTCAAGGACCCCCCCCTCCAGGCCTTTAGGTGGGTCGTAATTAATAAAGAGATTTCAACACGATAGATATGGTTGTCCCGGTGATCTTCTTGGCCGCTTCTGCCATAATTCGAGCGGCAACGTCAGCCTTCGAGCGCTGGACCATGAGTCCATCGTGCATGTTCATTGCCGGAATATCTAACTCTGCCAGACGAACGAGCGCCTGGAGCATTATCTGAGATTCTAGAAACATCAGGCCCAGGCCTGCACCGCTTTCAAAGACGTCGGACAACCTCGGATACGCAGCCAGGACTGCGCTGCGGATTTGGGCTCCCGTCATTCCGCGCGGCAACTTATCCTTGAGTTCTGATGGCGTGCGAGTGAGGGGCGTCTCCCGAAAAAGCATTGCGCTCACTATTTGCTTTATCCCGTCACGGTACAATTCAGCGTCGATACCTGGAATCCTCGCATAGAGATCGCCGGCCGGTGCCTCAATGCCCGCTTTGATATGGGCGAGCCGCAGAAAAGCGGATGAGAAATCCAAATCGGCAACGGGCTCCCCGCTGATCCGTATTGCGTGACGGCGACTGGAGGGCAGCTCCTGCCACCACCCGTTGAACATGCGACCGCCCAGGTCAAACCTTGGTTTCTCCCCTTCAGCTACCTTGAAATGTCTCACGAGATCTCGATGGGTTGTTAGAACCGGTGGCCCTCCGTCGTCCTTAAAGGTGAACTTTGCGGCCCGTAAGAAATCATTCAAGCCGCTCATCTGATCTCGCAACGCAACAGTCTCCGGAGTGTCAGCGTAGTCAACAAGCTCGACTGTCTTAGTCCTTTCGGCGAAGTTGCGCCTCGTTTTGCTCAACCTGATGGTTTCAATACCGGCTTCCCAATAAAAATGTTCAGGCGCAAGCCGGAAACGTCTCATATCGGCTGTCAGGGAGGCGCCCGGCGCGAACGAGCTGGCTATCCCTTTCTGGTTGGATTTGCGCAGCTCAATCAGATCGCTCTTGGTGGCTAAGACTTCCAAAATGCGGGGTAGTAGAGCGAAGCCCTTGCGATCGTAGCGGCTAATCTTGCGCTTAGGAGCACGCAAACTCACCGTGATGATGGGGCGCTCGTTTCCAGAGGCCATACCTAAGCCAATGTTCGCGAGCAGCGTTTTCACTATTGTCTCTAAATTGCTCCGGTCTTTCGCCTTCATCCTCCTCTTCCGGGGCACTACTTCTTCGTATTGGGCAGCTACGTTCTCTGCGATGACGTGAAAAAACCTCCTGTTGGACGCCAACCATGGGTCGAATGGTCTGAAGGAGTCGGGCTCCAACAACACAGCAGGCTCGAACTCTGACACCCTTTGAGATGGGACCAGACGACTCGAACGGGCTCTTCTATGTTTTTTCACGTCTAGCTCTTTTGACAAATGACGGACTGAAATTGACCCGAGTAGGTCGACTTCAGCTCCAAGATTCTTGCAACGTGACCGCTGGCCGGTTCGGCGGCCTCTTCGATAAGTCTCCCAAGACATCTGAGCATTTCGCCTGCTGAACGGGGATAGCGGTGATATGCATTATTTGGCCCATACACAGAGTGCTGACCGGAGGCTTGACGCAGCGCTCGTTTGCCCAGCTGCACAATTCGGTATTCGCCCGGAGTCCCGATAGGTCGGATCGGATCGTCAAGCACTGCAGCCGAGACGGCGAGTGCAATTGCCAACAATCGTCTTGGGGGTACGCCCTTGCGGTGCATTCTGGCCAGCACTGCTTGGGCCTTTTGACTAGGGCGCAAGCGAGGGAAGTCTACAATTCGCTGCGAGGGGCCGGCAAACTCCAACAGAAGTGCCAATCGACGCTCAGCTTCATTGAGGTGAAAGTCCTTCGGGTGAGCTTTGATAAAGCGCTGCGCTGCCACTAGATAGGGTCGAAGCTCGGCCGCGCTGTAGGTCTTCTTGATAAGATCGCCATGGCGGTTGCGTCGTCGGCAGCACCGATCACAGTGGATAAGTGACGCGCCTTTTCCGGCCCGAGCCTGAGGCGGGCGTCCGCAGCCAGGAATGGGACAGACCCTGAAAGCGCCATCGTCGCACGTCGATATCCGTTGTAGGAATCTCCGGGTGCCGGGAGACTTACCGCTCACCGCGCTGATCCTTTCTGATGGCACGATTGAACCAGTCCCAGAAAGTCTCTTTGGCGCGACCCCATGGATTTTCCGGAGGGTCGCCCGGTGCTAAATTGATAGGCCTTTCCTTCAGGCGGCCGGTCCGAACGAGCCTAAGGTGGTCATCCAGCTGTTGCATTTTATCTCCAGCAATCGGCTCGCAAACAATTTCTACTGACCGAGACTTTGAGAGATCGTTCAAGGCTACCAGCTCCGGCCGGTAAGCCTTCTTCTCGAACCGATTTGCCTCATGCTGCTTGAGGTTCTGGACCACCTGCGTTGCTGGCTTCGGCGAGGATTGGAGGACCAATCGTTCGTTGCGCGGGCATCGCTGGATCATAAGCGCGAAGAATACATAGAGGCTCCGCTGTTCAGTCGAGTCGTCGCGGAAGACTTCGATCGGACCTCCTTTCACTGTGAACGCAATGACCGTGTTACGAAAACCGAAATTGTGAGTGCTCGTCGCAAATGCAACACGCATCGATGTCTCCTTTTATAACCCACTAATTCATGTAGTAGACGGCGAAAAGTAATCAATATCAGTGGGTCATAAATCGGCGATCTTTGCGCTATCCTATTGATTATACATGCGAATGTGCTATTGCGGCGGTTTATCGTAGTCGGGCCCGTAGCCGCTGGACCTGAATCGCTGCCCAAGTCGAATGGCCCCGTGCTGTCGGAATGCCCCGGAGAGTAAGTGCTTTAGCAATTTCGGCCGAAGATCTGTGTCCACTTGCGCGAAGTTCGTCCAAGAGCGGAGCCAAATCGCTCGCTCTTTGTTTCGCTGAATCGCGCTGTACTTCTCGTCCCTTAGCTTTCGCCTTGCTTGACAGCGTCACACCTCGATTGCCTCCCAACCGTTGCCCTCTTGCTTTGGCGGCGAACAGAGCAGCCTTGGTGCGTGACGAGATAAGCCCGGCCTCCAACTCAGCAACCGCCGCCATCTGTTGGAGCATGAACCGCCCCGTTGGTCCCTCAATGGCAGGCAGATCAGCAAACCGGACATCAACACCGGCCTCCAAGAGGCGTGACAGGAAGCCTACAGAGCGAGTGAGCCGATCCACCTTCGCCACCACTAGCGCCGCTTGATGTACACGGGCAGCCGTTAGCGCAAGTTCCAGTGCTGGCCTATCACTTCGCCGTCCACTCTCTACCTCCGTGAATTCAGCGACCAACCTAGCTTCCCGGCCAATAAGGTAGGTCGCAACTGTAGTCTTCTGTGCTTCAAGACCTAAACCCGAGGCTTCCTGTTTTCGTGTGGAGACGCGGTAGTAAGCGACGAACTTGCCCCTCATTTCATGGCCCTTTACTGGCGCTTGCGCGATTACAACTTAGTCAACGAGCGTTGACACCATTGTTAGTGACGCAGGAAGCCTCCACCAAATCAAGATGAATGCGGCTTATTGACTCACGCGCGCCGGTCTTCATCGCGCATCCGCACGCATGGCGATTGGCAGATGACCAGGGGCTGCGCTCTTTGCTTTGAAGGGAGATCTCAGCTTTCCGACGGGGTACGGGGGGGCTGCCGAGTAGTTGCCGCATGGTCACTTCTGAGATGCGGTACCCTTTCCGCAATATCGGCCGGGACTTTCTGATTGCTCTCGCGTCTTCAGATCTTAGAGCTGCGGAACGTCTTTGATCTCAGAGAATTCGTGCTTGGCCGTTGGTTTACACAACCACACCTCACCAAGTGTACGACAGTTCTTTCTGGCTCTTAGCGCCTCCCGCATTGGCAGGATAGGGCGCTAAACTCACGACGGTGCGCAAGGTCGGGGACAGTTCGGGGACAGTGTCTCTAAAATGGCGAATAACCTTTTCCTCGGCTTTCTCGGCTTGGGGTGGCGCAGAATCTGCCCAGGTCTCCGTTCTCTCCGTTGCCCCGTGTCTACAGCCCCACGTCTCTTTGTGACGTCTATAGGGCGGGCGGCGTGGGGTCTTAGGTCCGAAGGACGGGCGTCCAATAATCAACGGCGCAAATCCATCGCGGTAATCGTAGCGGTGATCGGTTGGAGAAGGTTGTTGCGTTCTTTTGTAGTTGATTGGTGGTGCTGATATTGGTGAGCTTAATTTGTTGCTGATGCTGCTGTCGTTGCCTGTGTTTAATTGTCAATACAGGTTGACTTGCTTTGATCAGTTGCTGTCGTCTGTTGCGACTTCCTATGCATCTGATTTGTTTGGAATTTATTTCCAGTCATCATGGCTGGATGGAGCTTCTCAAAAAAATCTGTGGGAGAACTCTGACAGACCGGTGGAAGCCGAGGCGATTTCGCTTGCCGAGTCGGCGCAAAGCACTTAGGCGGGAAGTCAGGTGACGTTCTTGGAACAACGTCACCTGACGCGCCTGGTGGTGAGCCGAAACTCTCCGCCTTCAACTCGGGGGTTCTCCCTCCCATCAGGCTCTTTGTCAATCTGATTGCGAGGTCGTTTCTCGCCACGATGGAGTTTGCCTTATGAGTACCGAGAAGAAGACGGTGACGCGCGAGTATCGTGTTACGGTAATCGTGCGGGAGGTGGAGGCGCCGAAGGTTGCCGAGATTCCGGAAGACGCGCTGAGCCCCGAAGCCCAAGAGTTCGTCGACGAGGCCGGTTACAGCAACCGATAGCTGCTGGTACGCTGCATCTCTCTATCCGGCTCACCGCTTCTGTGGGACTTGAGGGGGTGTTGGTGGTCTGGCTCACTCATTTGGCTTCTCGCTGGTTGATTGTTCGCAGAGCCAGTCAAAAAGAGTGGGCTTAGCAACATTCATTCTGATAGCGGCATCGACGCCAGCACGCCCGTGAACGAACACCTCGTCAGTGTTCGCTACAAAGAGCTTGAGAAGGCGCCCATCAATCGCGACTCTGCCTTCTTGCGCGGCTCGGATTGCAGGCACATGGCGAGGCCCCGGCACGAGTCGGCACGGATATCCGTAGAGCCAAGCGCAAGTTGCCGCTTATCATCATGAAGAATCCTCAACCTCGAAGTTTGAGATAAAAAATCCCTGAGATGTCCACAGTGAGCGCCGGCGCCCCGGGCAGGTTGTAGACCACTTCGGCTCCTCCAAAAAATCTACCGGTGAACCGGTCGTCTTCCAACGAACCTACAGCTTCTGAAAAGGTCGTCATCTTGAGGTCAATATCCGCTACGGATTGTTCTTGGGTAAAAACATCAAAGAGCGGCTGGCCTCGTGGCACAGAGTAAATGTTCGTAGACTCGAAGATATTTGGTTGGCTACGCTCCGTTGATAGTTCGGAGTCGGAAGAGTAATAGATCGCCTCGCCAACTCCGATCGCTTCCGATGTCGCCTGATGATGTCGATGAAGAAAGCCTTGCCTCGCCTTCACGGCTATTTGGTTGTCGAGCCGCCATACGAAGCCATTATCCATCGGGAGGCGCACACCAACCATGCGGCTTATCTTTTCAGCGATCTGAGGCAGAGAGCCTGAGGCTTCGGTGTATTCAACCTCGCCAGCAACAATATCCAGTGTAGAGCCCCATCCCGGAGCCAAAGGGCGAGCTGTGTCGATGTGCTTCGACATCAAGGACCGCCGGAAGCTGGAAGGGGCGAGCACGTTGCTGACGACCTGGAGTTTGCTGCCGAGATGCTCGTAAGGAAGATCTATGAGAGGAGGGGCAGTCGGACCGTCGATGGTCTTGAAGATCATGAAGCGCTTGCCGTTGCAAAGCACGAAGTAGCCGGCGGCTACCTCCGGAAGAAATGCGTAGCTAAAGGCCTGCTCGATGTCGTCCAGGGAGATGTTGAAACCTGGCGGCTTGGCCTCAACAATCCAACGATCGACGCCTCGCATCTCCAATATGTAGTCCGGGCGACCTTTGATTTCTGGGTCAGTAGGCTTCTTTCGGCCTAAGCTTCGACGAGGGTACCGAAGGGCTCTCTCGCGCACGATGTTAAATTCCGTGCCTGATCGATAGCCTAAATGGCGAAGAAGCGGATCGATTATCTCGGCCCGGATATCCGCTTCATTCATCCCGTCGAAATTCATGGGCGGAAATAGCATCGCGTGCCTCAAATCGGTGAAGGCACAACTTCTAGCATTTCCCGTTGGCTGCCGTACTTTGTCTCAAAGGACTTCGTGCCATTGTGCACAGACGACAATGAAAAGTGCATCGAGGCTTGGCGGTCTTTCCACGTTTCTTGTGCAAGTGTCCCGAGAGCCACGCGGAATTCAGCGCCTGAGCGTAAACCAGAATTCATCCATGTCCCTACTGGAAGCGCGGCTCATGAACCGCCACCTCCTCACCAAGCGCTTGGCATCGGACCACTCTTCGCGCCGACGAACAAAGCCGGCTAAGTTACCCTAGCCATCAGCTCTATTTCAAGAAATTGTAGACGATGCCACCAACTGCGGTGATGATCGTCGCGATACCAAACGAACCGTAACGGGTCTTGGCAAGGCCGAACATCAAGACCAGCGCGCCGAGCCGTGGACCGAAGGCCTGAGACAATGCCGGCCCGTGCGCCATCACCTGGCTGAGGTCCGACTCAGTGGGCGTCGCCTTGGGCTTCGTGGGTGCCGGTTCACTCATCAGGCACGCTGACTCCTATAAATCGTCCGCCGCGGATTTTTTCACGAGTGCGGCAACTTCCTTGAACATCTCGGAAGCACTCATCCGGGTCACCGACCGCAGAAACGCCTCGTCCAGGTTGGACTCGAACTCGGTCGGCGCGGTGATCCTGATGCGCGACTCGGCGTAGGGCGTGAGCATCTCGACAAGTGGGTTCATGTCGTAGGCCACCGGGTCCTTCGGGTGCCGCTTCTTCATCTTCCGGATAAAGCCGCCCTTCTGCAGGCGTGACAGGGACCGCTGAACCGTCCGCGGACTAACCCCCATGCGCTTAGCGATCGTGATGCTGTGCGGAAAGGGCATCCGGTCCGCGGCGTGCCAGTGGGCGAGATAGTTCATCAAAACGTTGAGGTCGTCCGGCCGCAGCCCCAGCTTCCCTTGGAAGAGCAGGATGACGAAGGGTAAGGCGAGATATCCGGGGTCGGCCACGATTCCCCATCTGTCCCTGACACGCGTCAGGTCCCGGGGAATGGTGTCGATGGGCTCAACGTTCTCCATGACGACCCACAAAGCAGAAAAAACGCGGTGGGCATACCACCGCTCTATTGATTTAGACAAACATGACGGTTTTTGGCGCGTTTGCCCTTATTATTTTACCCCTGCCTCTGTTCGAGCTCCAACCTAGGGCGAACGGGGCACCGGCGAGGGATCCCCGTTGTCACTCCACAATTTCTAAAAAACGAAGTTTCGCTGTGCCGTCGGGCAAAACAGGATTGGCTCCGCCCGAGAACAAATCTGGAACAAGCCCGCCCCGATGCTATATGCGGGGATAACCTGAGGGGTGGCGGGTATTCCTGCGGCTTTGCGGCATTAGAAGTGAGTGAAGGCGTTCGGCGAGAACTCAGGAGGTCGGCGGTGTCTGACCAAGATGCGAAGTACTCGGACTTGGTGGAGATCGCCAAGAGGTCCGGTGAATTTAAAGAGCACTATGGCAAATGGTGGGGCGGCTTTATCCAGCTCAGCTTCGCCAACAAGGCCGTAGGTCGTCGACCCTTTTTGTGGGGCGGGCTGGTTACTCTAGGGACTATCATCGGTGGCGTGGCCCTAAGGTATGGTTTGGCCCTGCTCGGTCACTAGGGCAAGCCTCCCCCGATGATTGGCCGCTCTATCCCGTCGTCGTCCCAGAACAATACCTTGAAGCCCGTAAAGCACTCAGTCGAATCATTGTTTCGTTGCATACGACCTCGAACCGCTTCCGCGGGAGCAAGTTTGGTTCTTGGTCAGGTTCTTCCGGTGGATCGAAAATGTTGATGCGGACTAAATCTCCGCAGATTTTGGCGACTTCAGGTGTGGCGAAAGTTATTGGCCTTTTGGCGTGAGCAAACGCGTTGCGGACATGGCGTATCAGCCGAAGGTTCTCACGGGAAACTGGCCCAACTATGCCGGTCACAATGGCAAACGATATTTTGCGCGCGAACGTGGCCAGCAGTCCGTCCTGCTCGTAGAGGCTCTTGCGCAGATCTTCCTCGTCATCCGCAATCCAGTGATCAATCGCTCTGTCGAGGTTGTTCTCCAGCATTGCCGACAGAAGTAAGCAAAAGCTGCGGTCGTCCGCTTCGTCGGATGTTTGCTTGTCGAACTCCTCCTGGTGCTCGGGTGTCGCAGGCTTGGTCGTTAATTCCCTGAGCTTTGAAACCTTGGACATGGGGCCGCCGATGGTTTGTGGAATCTGGGCCTAAAAAGGTCCCGGAGCTGGGACCTTGCTTACTCGGTCGTCGCGTTAGTCGATGGCGCTCCCGTCCTGGACGATGTGCGAGTTCGAGCTGAAGAAGCTCTCTGCGTCCGGATTGGTCAGGCCCTGATGGAAAGCGCCCGTAAGTGCGGCTACGACAATCGCGGCGCCGGCAATGAACCCAAACATTTCTCAATCTTCTCGTTGGTTTATATTCGTCTTTCGACGCAGAACCATCATGACGCAATTGAAAGTTGCTGTCACGATGGTCTAAACGTATGAAAACACGGGGCGCGGGAGAGGCTGAGGGGTGAAGATATTCTGGTCATGGCTCTCGGATTACGATCCCAAAATCTCGCATTATTTCGTGCGGGATGCGCTCAAGGCTGCCATCAAGAAGCTTAAGCAGGCAGAGGACGTTGAGGAGCCATCGGAAGCTGATCGTCGCGTCAACCTGGAGCTGGACCATGACACCAAAGGTCTCTCAGGCATGCCCGACATCGCGGCCGCAATCTTTGCAAAGATCGATATGTCCGCGGCCTTTGTCGCTGACCTGACCCCGGTAGCCACGTCGCCCTCCAAAAAGGATAAGGAAGGTAACGAGGTCGGGCTGCGTCCGGTGATGAACCCGAACGTCGCGATCGAGCTGGGCTATGCGCTGAAGGCGAGAGGCTGGGAGCGTTGCATCGGGGTGCTCAATCTGGCTTACGGCTCAGTGGACTCATTGCCGTTCGATATCCAGCAGAAGCGCTGGCCCTTCACATACAATCTGCCCGAGGGAGCCTCGAAAGAAGATATCAAGGCTGCCTCTGAGAAGCTTACCAATGCTTTCGTCGAAGGACTTAGGCCATTCCTGAAGCAGCAGACAGCCGCGGCGGCACCCAAATTTGAAGAGGTGGTCCCGGTCCGGCCGCCCGCGTTCTGGTTTGCCGAGCATGTACCCTTGGGTTCGCGCAGGGATGGCTCCCAGCCCGTGATGCCGTTTGAGAAAGTATTCTATCTCAAGCTAAGTCCGACAAAGGATTTATCCAAGCTTCTGTCCCATGCAATCCTGAATCAGACCGCGAGCCGATACGCCTCATTCTCGCTCGGCGGCAGCTATTCCTGGCTGGCCAATGAGTGGGGCGCCGCCATGTGTGAAGCCGCGGGGAACACTAACAACATCGACAACATCGCCCAGCATTTCCACAACGGTGAAATCTGGTGCCTCAACGCTGACATCCTTCGGCATGGCGAGAGCGGCCAGTACCAATACCTGTTTATCGACCAGGTCCAACGGCTTTACCGGCAATACGTCCCGTATTTCATTGACTGCATGACCCGCGAGTATGGTTTCGAAGTGCCTATCAAGATGGTGGCGGGTGCCGTTGGCGTTAAAGGCAGACGGATTGCCTGGAGCGGAGGTCCCGGGAACGGTATCGCCATGATGATTAAGGACTCGGTCGAGCACGAAGCGCTGCTCAACGTGATCGAGCAAAGTGCCATCGATAAGTTTCTGTTGCGGTTCTTCGAGAAGATATTTGAAGCAGCGGGCGAAACTCGGCCTGCCAACTTTTGCGGCTTTCCCGCTTAACGAAGCGGGCGTTGTCAGGTTGGGCCAACCTGTGTGCATAGTGATGCGTGGCCAAGTGCGGGCGTCTTCTGATTCTCTTCCTGAGTATGCAGACCAGGCCGGCGGGGTGAAATCATCATGGTCAAGTGGGTTGCGCCGCCAGACACCACGGCCTGTAACTTCTGGCGGCCCCAGAACCGCCGCTCAAGGTAGGGTAGGTGCGTCTTACTATTTGCCTCCTCACCAAACGAACGTTTGGCAATTGGCCATGCGATAAAACGACTCAGCTCGGTCGGGGAAGGCTGCCAGCCTGAACATCGGCCAACCGGTGCGAGCCGGCGAACTGAAGCTGGATGTGGCTAGCAAAACTTAGGAGGGCACGGGGGAAAGCTCGTAGCCGCCGCCACGAGGTGACACCTCAAATTAGTGACCCATAAAGCAGTTTCGACCGGACGGCTGGGCCCACGGCTTAGCTCGGAGGGGCGGCGACCGGGGCTTCAGAACAAATGTCCGTCTGATATGCGTCGCCGGTCAACAAGAGCGCCGAAATGACGGGACGCGATTGTAACACCAGCTCCAGGTCCGCTTCATATCGTTTTGGTTCCGCGTACGGGATCGCCACGCTGGATTTGTAGTCCATGGAAATAAGTTTCATTTCGAAGCAGGCCAATGCGCTTCCGACGGTGATTAACTTGCTGGCCAGCGGGGTCACCACCAGACGGCATCTACCGATTAGACCGAGAGACTTTCGAAAACGCTGCATGGCTCCTAACAGCTGACGATAAACCTCGAAGGGATGTGTTTCGTTCACATAGAACACGTTGCCAATCGGCGTCGCCCGCTGAGTGAACAACACGCTGTCATATTCCAACAAAAGCTCATCACCGCGACGGGGGTTCCGCGACGGGTGGGGCAAGATCGGGCAAATCTCTGCAAATTCACGAATACTGGCTTGTATCTTCCTGAGTTGAGCCAAGCGGTTCTCACCAAGAATGGGAAACCATACCATTGGCTCCTCTTGCTGCGACTCCGATTGAAGAGCTTCCGAGTATCCAGGAATCAACGTCAAATCGTTGCTGGGATCTTCCGAACTTATCTTGCTGTCTAGTTGTGCATCTTCCGCAACAAGGACCTGCAATGAAACCCCGTTTGCGAACAATCCGCCATTCTTGCTGCCCTCGGGAATGATGCGGGCAAGCAATGAGAGAAGAATGGTCACGTAAGCTACCCGAGGCAAAGAACTCACGTCTAGGACAATGTCCGTCTGGTCCGTTACCGACTTTAGTATCTCGTCAGCTCCCCGCCGGAGGGCGATGTTCGAATTGATGTCGTCCTCTCCCTCCGCGGCGCCACCAATCATCACCGTGTGCGAGGTGCCAACACCTTCGAAATAAGCCAGCATCTCAGCTTCGTTTTTCTGAGTCTGCACCCGCAAATCGTTTGATAAATGGTAGCTCGTAAAACCAACGAACAGCAGGTGTGCCCGCTCAACTTCGCATTCCGAAGCCTTCAATCTGTCTACAAACCGCGCTAGGACGTTTGTCGCGCGAACATCAAATCCTCTACCGGTAATGAACAGCAACCGTGTCGGCCGGCCTACCTGCTTTCGTTCGGTGAACATTTGATCCCAAAGTTCCTCGACATCGGGACCTCTTCGAAAGACATAATTTTCCCAAATCACAGTGCAGCCTCCAAGGTTAACCCTCGGGCAGGCTGCAGGCCGGTTTCGATCCACTCGGCCAACTGTTGCACTGTGACATCCTGCCAGCCGCCGTATTGCAGCGGCAGCCCGAAATGCGAGCATAGCGTTCGATTTAGATAGAAGACGGTCCCACCCTCCCGGGAGGTGCTGGCGCTACTATCTCGTGCGACCAAGAGATTTTCGGCTACGCATTCGTCGATCACCCGCTTGATTACAGTGAACGCAGATCCAGACGCCTTGGATATCCGCTGGAGCTTGATGATCTCCGACGCAGACAACCTGATCCCCGTAACGCCGGGGGCGTACGGTGCGTTGACGACAAATGTTCGATCCCTGCAAAATGTACCAATGGAATTTAGCAAGCGCTGAGCCAGTAACCCTTCTGTATGGTTGCGCGGAATGAAATCAATCTTCTTGGCCGCAACGTCCTTCAGCCGCCGTTCTTGCTCACGTGGCAGAAGGTACGGCTCACCTTGGCGACGGAGTGCCTGCTTCGCCCGCATTCCGTCATAAAGGGCCGCTGCTAATGCGAGCAGCTCCTCGACGTTATTCGTCGACATGGCGCAAAGGCGCTCCAAGCCAAAGTAGTAGGGCGTCTTTATCTCGTAGTTCATGAAAATCTCAGCTGCAGCTCTAACAGCGGAACTATCTCTATCGTCAAATTCTTCTGGCGCCAGAGGAACCAATTGGAGCGATAACTGGCGGTTGGCCTCGTCGCGTGCGATGAGGATTCTGGTTGTGTAAAGCTCAATAGCGTTTTCGTAGTTGTGAGCGGCGGCTCCCGACACAGCTTTGGCGAGCCACTCCGCATATCTCGGATTTCGTTTGACTCGTGCCGTTCCTCGATCAAAGCGTTCGCGAGCCTCTCGATAGAGCGACTCCACGTCTTTCGGATCTAGGGCCTCCGCCAAGTATTGTTGGAACGTATTGCCGGGTACAACTGATTGGAGTGCAAAGCGCCTGTCTAGGATGTTCTGAGCGAATGCCACGAACTGACCGCTGCGACCACCCCACATGTCCTCCAACGAGTAAAAATTAACGTCCCGACCAGGGCGCACTCCTTGCGATAAAAATTCTTCGCCAAATGCAACGCTTCTCCCAGCAAGCCACACCGGCATTTGCGGCCTCAACGTAACGAACTCGTCAATCAGCAGAGAACGCTGCGTCTTACGCAATTTCTGGATATCATCGATCATCAAAAGGCGTTTGGGTGCAACGACGCGCCCCTCATGGACGAAGCGCACGGACTGCAGCCACAACAAGGATTCAAACCGGACATCTGCCGGCGCGGCGGCTCCCGGCACGTATGTCAGAGAATCCAATTGAGAATAGACCTCGCGCTCGCGCTGCTCCGCCCATCGGATCATTTCTGCTGCGGATTGGTGTAACGGGATCGAGCCAAGGTCTTGGAGCGCCTCATCATCGTAATGTAGCTGAAGAGCTTCCATGGTTTGGGTGGAGGTAGACCCAACCAGTTCGCCTAGACTGCGGAGACTGCGAAGTACGATGCGGCAGTCTAGGAGGGCGCGGAACATGCCTTCACTAATTGCAGAGGCACCGGGCGGGAGATCGGCATATCCAGAAGCGCAGGAAAGAAACACGCCTAGCGTCTGCGGTCCAGTTTCGGCATCTATTACGCCACGGTCGACAAGCTGACGATAAGTATCAACCCCCATGGGCCCGCCGTGCCAAAATGCACGAAGTGCGTTTGGGGTGAATGCCCGAAGTATCGTCGTCTTTCCGCCACCAGGTGGGCTCCGGAAAATGTGTACCCCACCCCGAAGACAGTCCTCATTCAGTCGCTCCAGCACTTTTGGCGCGAACATTTGAACGAACTCCTGATCCGAGGTCGTACGCTCCGACATCCTTTCAAGAAATGGGTTTGCTCGATAAGCCATTAGTTTGCCCGATGCCTGCTTACCCTCGGGAAGAGTCCAACAAAATTAAACTCTTCGGGTCCCCATAGCGCATAGACGCTGTTGTTAGGAGTGTTGTGGGATAGGACGAGCGGCAAGGCACACTTTGCGAAACCGTAGCGCGCATCTTTCGTGCCGCCGATTGCAATGTGGGAATCTGACGCCCGATCGTCGTAGTATCCACTCTTCGCGAGCATCGCCATCACTGCCGGATCGGTGGTGGGAGTTAGCGACGCATCACGTTCAATGGGGCAGAGAACTCGAACTCGTAATGGCTTTAGTCCTCGCTCCGATGTAAAGCGCTCGGACCAGTATTCGATGTGATCAATAGCTTGGCGGGTGGCGACGTACAGGAGCAAATAGATTTCGTAGTAGCTCGGGTTAACCAGTCCGCCATCCAAGACCATATCGTAAATCTTCTGTATCTTTCCCGCGAACCGTCGTTGTCCTTCTTTTTCCTCGAATCGGATGTACGTGTTTCCACTTCCGGAAAAGTCGTCGACAAGCCACACAAGATTGAACCGCTCCGCGTCTACGTTGTCGCGGGGAGGTTCTCCCGCTGCTTCCGCTGACTTCCGCAGCGACTTTCGGAGTTTGGCAAGCATATCTTCGGCCTTTGTTTCGCCTAGCTCGTAGGCCTGCCAGATTTGCTCATTGCTGATAGCGCCATTGCTTGCTCGGCGAAGATCGTTCGTATGGGCGCCATCGCTTAAACCGAGGTATAACGATTTTTGCCCAAGACGCTCGAACCGGGGGTGTTGGATAAGTTGCCCAACTTTGAAGGGGGCGATCTGGCTCTCTTCTGCCACAAGCCGAAGGCGTTCTTGAACAATCACATCGGGATAGGCAATGGTTACGAGATGGGCGATCTCTTGCTCAGATATAAAAATCAGTTTCTTCTGGATGAACTCCAGGGCCGTGGTGCGGTCTGCCCTATCGAATTGGTCCAGCCAGAGCGCTAAACTCTCAATGAAACGCTGGCCCGGACCGTACCGTTGATAATGATTATACTTATAGTCGGCTAGCAGCTGGAGACTTAGACTGTGCTGCAAGACAGAATCTTGATCGGTCCAGTCCATGACCGTGGCCAACAGCTCCTGTGCAATCTTTTCTTTCATCATCAGTCTCGCGACAAATCGAAATAAAAGCGGCGGTGACCAGGCTCGATTTCTAGGCGCTCTAGATACCAAAGAGTTGCATCGACGTCCCGCTTGTAGCGTGGAGCTAACTTCCAGCCGCGGTCAATTCTACGAGAAGGAAGGTCTACGCTCAGCGAAAAACGATGCTGGAGCAGTGAGGCGTCGTTGCCCGGCCACGCACCTAGGTCGCCCATGGTGACAACTTCATACGGATCGACAGACTGTTCTCGAACAATGCTCGCCACCAAGTGTGATTTGCTGACATCTTGCGACAGCACATCGATGGAATGCTTGCTCCGTACGATCGTACTTGTATCGAGGCCGGCTTGCTTGAAAGTATCAACAATCACAAACCACATGTCCTCGGTGCGGACGCCGTTTCGGAACCTAATGCTCAGTTGATATGGGGCCGTTGTCCTCGCTTCCTCGATTGGTACTCCGAGAGACTTTAGCCCAAGGATCAGGCGCTTAGCATGGATAAGGAATTCGCTCAGTGGTTCTGTTGTCTGCGGCTCTTGACCGAGCTCGCCGATCCAGCCCCCGTTGTATAGGCCCAGACGAATGAATGGCCAAAGCTCGGGGGCAAGCAGCGATCGCAGGTGATCCCTAATTGAGCCACCACGCCCGGATGCGATGCCGACGATTATCTCAGCGCGTGTGAGGCGCTCCAGCTGGGACACAATAAGTGGTGGAGGCTGCAGGTCGCGATTGTTGGAGCTACACAGAGTGCCATCGTAGTCGAACACGATTGAACGAAAGCGCTGCGAGTTGAACGCCTCTTCTGTGGCTTGCCTCGCCCGTCGAATAGTTCCGCTGGATCGAGGCGACGGCCAATGGGCGCCCAAAACTTCATACTTTGAATGCTCGCCTCGCAGGCCGGCTTCGAGCGGCGGCGGTATAAGCGAGGTCAAGTCCGCATAGTACAACTGTCGACCAAGATCGGAGACTGTTGGGCGAGCGATGTCTCTTTGGGATGCATTTGCAACTGAAGACACGAGATGCATGCCGGCTATCAGGCCTGCTATGAGGTCTTTAGGCTCCGCACCAGGTAGCGCAAGGCGGAAGTGTGGAACCTGGGTTGGCACTTTCGTATGCATATCATCCCAAAGCCTAGTAACGGCCGGCTCGGTCAACACAAGCAGAGCAGAATCGTTTGGCCGTTCGGTCAACCATAAATGGCGGCCGTGCGCGAACGATCGAAAGTCGGCTAGCTGGCAAAAGAGGAGCGCAGATTCTGAAAACTTAGATTCCAAATCTTCCGCGATAGGGCGGAGGTGAGGAGAGAAGACGATAATCAAACTGCGCCGTGACGCCACCTCTTTGGCGAACTGCTTCGAATTCTCGATCCAGTCCCGAAGAGGGAGATCGTCGAACTGAAGTTGGTCGACATTAAATTGGATCTTCCGCCCTTGCCGGTCCAGCTCTCCGTAAGCTCGCGCAACTAGCGCAGCGTCAAATACGAGACTGTTGGTTGCTAGGTAGCCATCTTTGTCGGCTAAGGGAAATACGTGGGGCGTAACGTCGTGGAGCTCAGAGACGCGCGCCATCAATGGGCTTTCACTCCGATTTGTAACTACGTGGACTGAACGCGAACTGTGCTCGCGGGCCCTTTGTAGCGCTTCGATTACGTCTGGGTTTTTGCCTTCGGCGGAGATGATAAATATCGGACTGGTGGAGGCTAATGTCGGATTACAGATTAGTTCCAAGGGCGTCACAGCTCGCGATACGCGCCCGGTATAAGCTTCGTGCAAACTGCAGAGGAGCGACGCAACAGTGAATGACCCGCCGGACCCAATGGCTATTAGGCTGGCCTCGCTTGCTCCCTCGATTGCAGCCTTCAATCCGTCGATGTCCGTTATGCCCGCCTTGTCGACGGTCGACGCAAGGTTAGCCAGCTCCTCTTCGTAAGGCGTCATGCCCGCTTGGCTTTCTTCCGCTTCGAGGCGGCTGGCGGTCGGCTGATGCGATCTTTGCGGGCTGCTTTTCGCTGCGAAGGTGCTCGCGGGGAAGATATAGCCGGGGAGACGCTGCCCTTCTTCAATTCATCCCGAATCTCCATCAGCATCACGCCCAACATATTCATTCCTTTTCCGGCCACTTCGCCCCAAAGACGATTTACTGCGTTATTTACAGTTCCCGCCTCCACAAGTCGCTTCGAACCTGTCGAGAGGAGGAGCTCAGCGAGGTCAGGGTGCTGTTCGAATTTCGCCTTCAAGACTCGTCGCATCCGATCGAATTTAACTTTCGACCAATCGGGCACGATGTCCCAGGTGTACAGGCCATGGGCCGCCATCGCTGCGAGAGCTGGAGTGGGAGCAGCCAGTATCCAATCTCTCACAGCCGGCTTTAGGGCTTTTCCGGCCTGATAAGCGTGCTCAGATGTTGGATAAACTACGCCCTCAAACTCGACCGGGCGCCGGTACAAATTGCTGAAAGGCCCGTATGGCTTTTCGTTGGCTCGATAGAACCTAATGGCATCGTCGGCTGTCGAGTCGTTCTTGGCTGTAGTCTCCGTCAGCTTTCTCTTCGTTTGACGCGCCATCACATCCCTCTCGACCGGGCCCTTGTGCGGCGGGCCGGCCGCATGATCAGTAGGCGATTCGTGCCGCGCTTGCAGAGCTAAGAAACACCTAGCGTAGGAACAAATCGCAGCCGTGCCAACGAGTTAGCAACAAATTCCTCAGAATTTTTCTCGCAGTTTGCGCTAAGCCCCGTCGCGCTGTGCAGATTTAGAGGGCCGGCAACTTGACGGACTCTATGCAAGCCTTCTTCAGGCGCTTCAGCTGGGCGTTGGAGTACAGCCCAAAGGTGATTCCGACCTGGCTCTCGTGGCCCATAATGTCCGCCACGACGTTCTCCCGGTGGCCCGCATCCTCAGCCTTCGTCGCGAACCAGCGCCTAAAGCTATGAAAGTTGACCTTGGACCTACGTGCGCCTGGTCTTTTGTCGTGCACGCCAAGTTTCTTGCGATAGTAAGTGAACCGCTTCGAGAGAGCCATGGTCCGGTTGCCATCCCAGCCGGTGTCCTGAAAGTCGGGGAACAAGTAGGTCGTCGCATCGCGCGTGCCGACAAGTTTCGTGATCATCGGCCGCAGCACCGAATGAATCGGAATGGTTCGCACGCCCGCTGCGGATTTGCTGCGAGTGACACTGAACGTGTTGTCGCGGCAATCACCGACGCGAAGCTGGCCGATCTCATCGAGACGCATTCCTGAAAGGGCTGAAATCCTCATGGCGTTGGCCATGTCGGTGTCTGCCGGGCCGCCGAGAAGGATGCGAACCTCATCATCGGTGAACGGCCGCTCGGGACCCATCGGACCGTCCGGGGCGATCCTGTGTGCCTTGGCCTTGGGAAGCGACTTGCGCATCCAAGGATTCGACTTCACGCCGAAGCTCTTCTCTAACCACGTCCAGTATTGCCTTAGGGCGGACAGCTTCTTGTTGGCCGTCTTGAAGTGCACGCCAGCCTTGACGAACGCCTCATCACGGAAATCGGCGGCAACCCTATCGGTCGTGGTCTCGATGAAGAAGCCTTGGCTCGCCTTCGTGCACCAGTCCTTGAACTGCGCAAGCGCCGTACGGGCGTCAGCCTTGGTGCGCTCGCTATAGGTCGAGGCCGCAAGCCACCGTTCAACGTAGAGGTCGGCGGGAGTGACCTTTGCGGACGCCAACGGAACGAAGTCGGTGGCCTGCTTGGTGGCCGCCCGGGGTTCTGCAAAAGGCTCGTAGTCGTCACGGGTCCCGCCGGCTACCAGATCGATTTCTTCGGCCCGGTCCGTGATCTGATACATGAGGTCATTTCGCCGCGCGGCATCGGCCCGCACGAATTCCTCCCGGAGAGCCATGGCTTCCAAAAGAAGCGGGTCTTGATCCTCGGGTCCGGGCGTCCGGTGTTTGGCGATCTCGGACTTCAAATCCGCAACGGCGTTCCAGCGAGCTATACGGGCCACCCGGAGGTCTGTCGTCTCTAGGGACTTCAGGAGCCGCTTCTTGCCGAGGGCCCGCCGCAGCGTCCTAGGGAGCTCAGCGACGGCATACCAAGTCGTTCCTTCGCCCCGGGGCTGGGTCAGGTAGCGCCGATCACCGCCACATTTTTCCGCTCGCAAAATCACATTCACTTCGCCTGCCCCTAACGGTGCCCCCAACGGGGCGCCCCCAACGCAGGCATCGATATAGGGCTGTTTTCGCGGTATTTCCAGGCCATCTGAAGTACTGGCGTAGGGTCCAGGTTCCCCAGCCAGTTCCGGGCACTTTTTCGTCTTGCTCTCTCGCTAAGCTGCTCGGCAGGACGAGGTCCGGCTCGCGACGGTTTGCCTCATCTAAGATCCGCTTGTCCTTGTCGGATCGCCGTGCGCTCCATCGTCCTTGGACCATGCAACCAAGGAGATCAGTGATGCCCTATGTCGATGGTTTCGTGCTCGCCGTGCCCAAGGACAACATCGAAGCCTATAAGGCGATGGCCTCGACGGCCTGCGCGATCTGGATGGAGCACGGTGCGCTCGATTATGTCGAATGCATCGCCGACGACGTTCCCTATGGCGAGCTCACCTCGTTCCCTCGCGCGGTGATCGCGAAGGAGGACGAGATCGTTGTGTTCGCCTGGATCGCCTACCGCGACCGTGAGGCCCGCGATGCCATCAACAAGAAGGTGATGGCAGACCCGCGGCTGAAGATGGAGGGCATGCCGTTCGACGGCAAGCGCATGATCTATGGCGGCTTCACGACGCTGCTGCGGGCGAGCGACATCGTGACCTGACGGCTGGCCGTTACTTGATCTTGTCGTAGGCGCCGGCGAAGTCGCCGAGCGGCATCGGGATTGCGATAGTCTCCTTGGCCATGTTCTGGATGGAGACCTTCAACTGCTTGCCCGACCGTAAGGACGCGAGCAGGTCGGCCGCGACCGGGGTCGAGGCATAGCAACCTCGGTTCTCGCAGGTCTGGATCTGGAGGTCGACCGTCTTGCCCTCGTCGACCTGAAGCTTGGCGCCGACCGGAAGGTTGAGACCGAGCGGCAACTGAAGCAGCGCAATCGGCGTGCGCGTGTCCGGCGCAATGCGGATGTTGATCAGGACGACGGTCTGGCCGGTCTTGGTCAGCACCGCGTTCTGCTCCATCGCACATTCGAGCGGCGCCTCGCGGCTCGGGCTGGTGCAACGCACGATCCAGCCGGATTGCTGCGCCGGCGCGCCGTCGGCCTGGGGCTGAGTCGGGGCCGGCGCAGGCTGTGCCGCCGGGGCGGGGGCGTTCTTCTTCGCACCCTGCTGCGCATAGGCGGCGCTCGCGGACAACAGGACAGCAGCGGCGAGGGCGACAAGTCTGGATTGCATGAGCATGGCGAAACCGCGTTGGCGTGAACCGGGGTCTCGCTGTAGCGTCGCGCAAGACGCTGCGCAAGCTTACTCGGCGGCTTCCTTGACGGTGTGCGCGGGCGCCTCGTGGCCTTCGTCGTCACCCGAACGGCCCCAGGTGGAAAACCAGTTGTTGAGCTTGTCGAGATAGAGATAGACGACGGGCGTGGTGAACAGCGTCAGGGCCTGGCTGACGATCAGGCCGCCGACCATGGCGTAGCCGAGCGGCTGGCGGATCTCGGCGCCGGTGCCGTGACCGAGCATCAAGGGCACGCCGCCGAGCAGCGCGGCCATCGTCGTCATCATGATGGGGCGGAAGCGCAGCAGCGCGGCCTGGCGGATCGATTCCTCCGGCGTCTTGTGCTCGTCGCGTTCGGCGGCGATCGCGAAGTCGACCATCATGATGCCGTTCTTCTTTACGATGCCGATCAGGAGGATGATTCCGATCAACGCAATCAGGCTGAAGTCGAAGCCGGCCGCCATCAGGATCGCGAGCGCGCCGACCCCGGCCGAGGGCAGGGTCGACAGAATCGTGATTGGATGGATGTAGCTCTCGTAGAGGATGCCCAGGATCAGATAGACCACGACGAGCGCGGCGAGGATCAGCAGCGGAACGGTGCCGAGCGACTGCTGGAATGCCTGCGCGGTACCCTGGAAGCTGGAATTGAGTGTCGGCGGCGTCCCGAGTTCGGCCATCGCCCGCTGCACGGCCTCGGTGGCCTGTCCGAGCGCGACGCCTTGCGCGAGGTTGAAGCTGATCGTGATCGACGGGAACTGGCCCTGGTGGCTGATCGAGAGCGGGCGGACCGGATCGGTAGTCCAGGTCGCGAACGTCGATAGCGGCACCTGCTCGCCGGTCAGCGGCGATTTGAGATAGAGCTTGTTGAGCGTATCGAGGTTGCCCTGCATCTCCGGCAGGATCTCCAGGATCACCTTGTAGGTGTTGAGCTGGGTAAAATACTGCGTGACCTGCCGCTGTCCGAAGGAATCATACAGCGTGTCGTCGATCAGCTGAGGCTGGATGCCATAGCGCGAGGCGGTATCGCGGTTGATCTTGAGCTGGACCGTGGTGCCCTGCGTCTGCTGGTCGGTCGCAACGTCGCGCAACTGCGGCAGCGTCTGCATCTTGGCGAGGATCTTGGGCGCCCATTCGTTGAGCTCGTCCAGATTGGCGTCCTGCAGCGTGAATTCGAACTGGGTGCGCGTCGGCCGGCCACCGAGCCGCACGTCCTGCGCCGCCTGCATATAAAGGCGGGCGCCTTCGACCTTGTCGAACTGGGGACGCAGTCGCGCGATGATCTGCTGCGCCGAGGCCTCTCGCTGATCGCGAGGCTTCAGCGTGATGAACAGATTGCCGTTGTTGCCGGCGCGGCCGCTGCCGCCGATAGACATGGCAACGCTGGCGACGTCGGGATCGGCGAGGATGATCTTGCCGAGCTGTTCCTGGCGCCGGGTCATCTCCTTGAACGAAATGTCCTGCGAGGCCTCGGACGTGGCCGTGATCAGGCCGACGTCCTGCTGCGGGAAGAAGCCCTTCGGGATCAGGACGAACAGATAGATCGACAATCCGAGCGTCGCGAAGAAGATCGCAAGCGTGGTGCGCCGCCAGGCGAGGGCGTGATCCAGAGCATATTCATAGCCGCGCAGCAATCCGTCGAAAGCGCGCTCGCTCCATTGGTAGAACCGGCCGTGCTGCACCTCGCCATGGGCGCGCAGGAAGCGCGAGGCCATCATCGGCGTCAGAGTCAGCGACACGAACATCGACACGAAGATCGTCATCGCCAGCACGACGGCGAATTCGCGGAACAGGCGCCCGATGATGCCGCCCATCAGCAAGAGTGGGATCAGCACCGCGACCAGCGAGATGCTGATCGAGACGATGGTGAAGCCGATTTCCTTGGAGCCCTTGAAGGCGGCCTCCATCGGCGAGTCGCCTTCCTCGATGTAGCGGGTGATGTTCTCGAGCATCACGATGGCGTCGTCGACCACGAAACCGACCGCAATGGTGAGTGCCATCAGCGACAGATTGTCCAGCGAATATCCGACCGGCCACATCAGGGCGCACGCGCCCAGTAGCGCCAATGGCACTGTCACCGTGGGAATGACGGTGGCCCAGAAGCTGCGCAGGAAGATGAAAATCACCATGACCACGAGCGCAATGGTCAAGAGCAGCGTGAACTGGACGTCTTCGACCGCGGCGCGGATCGTCGCGGTGCGGTCGCTGATCAGCTCGATCTTGATGGCGGGCGGAATGGCAGCCACCAGCCGGGGCAGGGTGGCCTTGATGCGGTCGACGGTCTCGATGACGTTGGCGCCGGGCTGCTTGAAGATCACCAGGAACACGCCGCGCTTGCCGTTGGCCCACGCCGCCTGCTTGGCGTCTTCGGCGGCGCTGACCGCCTGGCCGATGTCGCGAATGCGCAACGGACCGCCGTTGCGGTAGGCGATGATGACGTCGTTCCAGTCCTTCGCGTGGGTAAGCTGGTCGTTGGCGTAGATCGTGTAGGCGCGCTTCTCGCCGTCGATATTGCCCTTGGGGCTGTCGACCGTCGTGATCGCGATCTGGCTGCGGACGTCCTCCATCGACAGGCCCTTTGCCACGAGCTTGCCCGGATCGACCTGAATGCGGATCGACGGTTTCTGCTGTCCGCCGATGAAGACCTGCGCCACGCCCGAAAGCTGGCTGATCTGCTGGGCGAGCTGGGCGTCGACGGCGTCGCTGACGCTGGTCAGAGGCAGCGTCTCGGAGGTTGCCGACAGCAGCAGGATCGGGGCGTCCGCCGGGTTGACCTTGCGATAGGTCGGCGGCGAGGGCAGGTTCTTCGGCAACTGGCCGCTGGCGGCGTTGATGGCGCCCTGGACGTCGTTGGCGGCGCCGTCGATGCTGCGATTGAGGTCGAACTGGATGGTGATCGACGCCGTGCCCAGATAGCTCGTCGAGGTCATCTGGGCGATGCCGGGGATCTGGGCGAACTGCCGTTCGAGCGGCTGCGCCACCGACGAGGCCATCGTCTCCGGGCTGCCGCCGGGCAGGTTCGCGGTGATCTGGATGGTCGGGAAGTCCACCTGCGGCAGCGGTGCGACCGGCAGCAGGGGATAGGCGACGAGGCCGACGAAAAGGATGCCGGCCATCAGCAGCGAGGTGCCGATGGGATAACGGATGAAAGGTGCCGAAATCCCGCCCCCAATCATTCCTGTCGAACCTTTTTCTGGGCCGGATCCGAGCTCGCCACCGCTGTCGAGACGACGCTTCCGGGCTGCACCTTGAACTGACCGCCGACGATGACCTGCTGTCCGGGGATCAGGCCCTCATCGACGACCGAACGTCCATCGATGGCGTAGCTGACCTTGATCTTGTGCATCTCGGCCTTGTTGTCCTGATTGACCGTATAGGCGTACAGGCCGTTGGTGGAATGCTGGACCGCATCGTCGGGAACCACCGTGGCATCCTTCAGGGTCCGCACCAGAAGCCGCGTCGAAACCGACTGGCCCGGCCACAGCGCGTGGTCCTTGTTGTCGAACAAAGCCTTGAGCCGAATGGTCCCGCTGCTGGTGTCGACCTGGTTGTTGATGACCGCGAGCTTGCCCTCGGCCAGCGTCTTCTTGCCGTCGGTGGTGAAGGCGATCACCTTGAGCGCGCCGGCCCGCTGGCCTTCGCTGATATAGGGGAGCTGGTCTTCCGGCGCCGTGAAGATCACGGTGATCGGCTCGACCTGCGAGATCGTGACGATGCCCGTCTGCGTCGAGGCGTTGACGATGTTGCCGATGTCGACCTGGCGGAGCCCTGCGACGCCCGTGATCGGCGCCTTGATCTGCGTGTAGTCGAGCTGGGTCTGGGCGTTGGCGATCGCGGCTTCGTCGCCGGCGATCTGGGCGGTGAGCTGGGCGACGGTGGAGCGCTGGGTATCGACCCGCTGTGCGGTGGAGAATTCGCCAAGCTTCATGGCGCGTTGGAGTTCGAGATTGGCGTTGGCGAGGTTCGCCTCGTCCTGTGCCTTCTTGGCCTTGGCCTGGTCCAGCGCGGCCTGATAGGGGCGGGGATCGATCGAGACCAGAAGATCGCCCTGCTGGACGATCTGGCCCTCTTTGAACTCGAGCCTGGTGATCTGACCATCCACTCGGCTGCGGACCTGCACGGTGTTGAAGCCCTGAACCGTGCCGAGACCGGTGAGGTAGACCGGGAAGTCGAGCTTCTGAACCGGCGCGACGCTCACGGGGACGGCGGGCTGGCGGGGCGGACCTTTCTGGGCGGTCTGGGTTTTTCCGGCCTCGGACCCGAATTTCTGCCAGCCATAGTAACCCGCGGAGGCCACTGCCGCGATGATCAGAAGCCAGAGGATCGGCCGGGACTTTTTCATGTCGTCTCGTGTCGGCTCGTATGCCCTCAGCTACGAATTACGGGGCAATCGCAGGGTTCCAGCAGTTTGTATAATACACGCCAAGTTCCAGTGTAAACAGCACTAACAGTTGAGAATCCTAAACAATTGGAAAGCTTTGCACCGTCTGGGCAGTGCTCTGGCGCGGCGGTGTGCAGCGCTGGATCTCCCGACCGGACCGATCGGCGGGCCGGTCTTGTGCGGCACCCGCAGATGGCGTGGTCAACCTCAAGCGCGCCGCGCCTGCGCCGCTCCTGGGGCTGGCAACAAGAGTGGTTCTAAATCGCGCGGAAGCCGTTTCGGTTGTCAGGAATTTCGGCATCGTTCATATCGGCGCCGCCACAAAGGGAGCGCAGCATGGACGAATTGAATGGCAAGCTGATCGCGTGTCAGATCCTGATCACGGGATTGATCGCGCGTGTGGCCAACGAGCAGCGCGATCCCTTGCGCTTCCTCACCGACTTCCGGGACGAGATCAAGGCCGTCGTAAACGGCGTCAATATCGCCGGCATGGACAGCACCGATCGCGTGCGTGCCGTCGCGCAGAAGACCGTCGATGAATTGTTCTCGCTGATGAAGCCGCCGCACAGTGATTGAACGAGAGCCGGCAGGACTCGCGAGTCCTTTCAACTTTGCGAAATCCGTGCGCGCTCCGATCTGGACAAATTCAAATGTGCGGACGGACATGTTGCATTGACCTGATTTTGCCCGATCGATAGGACCGCATTGTTGCAAGCATCTCCGTCTCGATCACGCGCATCAACCGGCGCCCTGATGAATGCATTTGGGGACAGCAGCAATCGAAATGCAGATTAGAACGCTTCAACTTTAGAGCCGTTCGAAACTGCGAGCTCCATCGAGTTTAGAATCGTTTTGAAATGAACGGATTCAGTCGGAATGTTGGCCTGATCGCGTTGACCCTCGTTAACACGCCCGATAGCACCATTGCGTCGAGTTGTCGCAATGCGACCAATCGTCGTTGAATTAGTGGGGCGTGAAATGGGGAATGTTAGATCACCGCGGTCATTGCGTTCGACCGTGCTGAAAAAGTCTGTCGACAACAATTTCGAGGCTGCTGCGGGCAAGACAGTTTCCGCCGTTGCAAGCCTGATAGCAGTCGCGACGGTCTCGAGCGGCGCAGAGGCGCAGCAGTCGAACCTGCCGCCGGTGACGGTCGACGCTCCTGTCGCGCGTCCGCGTCCGACGGCCTCGAAGCCTTCGCCGGAGCAGGTCCGTGCCCGCAACGCGCTTCGCCGCGCCGCGCAACGCGAGCAGGCGGCCCAGCAGGCCGCGCCGACTGCGCCGTCTGGCGCTCCCGACAGCAATCCCTATGCCGATCCGGCCGCGCCCTACAAGGTCGACCACGTCCAGGCCTCGGGCAAGTTTCCCGAGAAGATGCTGAACACGCCCAAGTCCATCACGGTGCTCAGCAAGGAAGTGCTCGAGGACAAGAACGCGACGACGCTGAAGGAAATCGGGCGTTCGACCGCGGGCGTGACGCTGGGCTCAGGCGAAGGCGGCAACGCGTTCGGTGACCGCTTCTTCATCCGCGGCTTCGACGCGCGCAACGACGTTTTCATCGACGGCATCCGCGATCCCGCCGTTTCCATCCGCGAGAACTTCTTCACCGAGCAGATCGAGATCCTGCGCGGCCCGGCATCGTCCTATGCCGGCCGCGGCACGGCCGGCGGCGCCATCAACATCGTCACCAAGCAGGCCGGCGACGTCAATTTCAAGCGCATGGACTCCGAGTTCGGCACCGATCAGACCAAGCGTGTCACGCTCGACGTCAACCAGGTCATCGACCCGACCTTCTCGGTGCGCGCCGGCGGCCTGTTCCAGGATGCCAACGTGGCCGGTCGAAACTACGTCACCGATGATCGCTGGGGCACCTTCATCTCGACCAAATACACTCCGACCAGCGACATCAAGATCACGACGAACTACGTCCACACCGACCTCAGCGGCTATCCCGATTTCGGCGTGCCCTTTTACAGGCAGGGTAATGTGCCGGTGACGTCGGCCGGCATTCCGCGCGGAAACTGGTACGGCTTCCTCAACCGCGACTTCCAGACCGCGCGGCAGGATTTCGGCACCGGCATCATCGAGTACAAGGTCAACGAGGCCATCACGCTGACCAGCAAGGTGCGCGGCGAGCACTCGGTGCTCAACTACATCGGCACGCTGCCGCAGAATCCGAACACCACCAGCCCCAATCCGCTGCTCTGGACCACGACGGCGAGCGCGCAGAGCCGCTACCAGACCGTGGACGTGTGGGCCAACCAGAACGAGGCCACGTTCAAGCTCGATACCGGCGGGGTCAAGCATACCGCGGTATTCGGTGTAGAATATGCGAACGAGAACATCTCGATCGACCGCTACGCCGGCCTCGCGTCTGAGCTGTCCGGTTCCGCCTTCACCAGCACCGGCGCCGTGACGGGGGTCAATCTCTACTCGCCACAGTACACCTACATTCCCTTCGGCATACCGTCGCTGCTCGGAAATCCGACGCGCTATGGCGTCAACACCAGCAGCGTCTATGTCATGGACACCGCGAACTGGCAGGACACCATCATCGTCAACGGCGGCGTGCGCTATGACGGCTATAGCCAGAGCGCGTCGAACAATTCGAACTATGTGAAACAGAACGCCGATTTGGTGAACTACAACGTCGGCCTCGTCTACAAGCCGATGTCGATCGGCAGCATCTATGCAGCCTACGCGACCTCGGCCAATCCGTTCGGCTCGGAGCTGGACGCGACCGCCACCGACTACGGCGGTGTTCCGCCCAACGCGACCCTCCTGCTCGGGCCCGAGCGCAACAAGGCGATCGAGGTCGGCACCAAATGGGAGCTCGCTGATCGCCACCTGCTGGTGACGGGCGCGTTGTTCCAGACCACCAAGGACAACGCGCGCGAGACCGTCAGCGGCTTGCTGACGTCGGGCGCGGCCTACAGGATCCAGGGCATCGACATCGAAGCCGAGGGCAAGATCACCGATCGCTGGAGCATCTTCGGCGGCCTGGTGCTGATGCAGTCCAAGGTCACGCAGAGCGGCGTTGCCTCGAATCTAGGCCTGCAGCTCGCCAATGTTGCCCACCAGTCGTTCAGCATGCTGACCAAGTACAAGTTCGACGGCGGCTGGGAGCTCGGCGGGCAGGCGGTGTACCGCTCGAAGGTTTACGGCGGCACGTTTGCGGCCAACACCAACGAGCTGCCGAGCTATTGGCGCTTCGATGCGTTCGTCGAGAAGAGGATCGACCTGAACTGGACCATGAAGTTCTACGCGCAGAACCTCACGAACAAGCTCTATTACGACTCGTTCTATCGCAGCGCGGTTCCGTTCGTGGCGGTCGCGCCGGGCCGAGCCTTCTACATCGTCACGACTGCGAAGTTCTGATCATGTTGACCTGCCTGCCAGCCGTTCTCAGCAAGGATGATGTGGCGGATTTCCGCCGCATCATGGCTGCGAGCGACTGGGAGGACGGCCGCTCCACCGCCGGCGCCCAGTCGGCGATGGTCAAGCGCAACGAGCAACTGCCGCCCGATAGCGAGGTCGCGCGAAAACTCGGCAACCGCATCATCTCGGCGCTGACGTCGAATCCACGTTTCGTCGCGGCGGCCATCCCGCTCCAGATCTTCCCGCCGTTGTTCAACCGCTATGCCGCAAGTAGCGGGCACCATTTCGGCCTGCATGTCGACAACGCGATCCGCGGTGACCGTCTGACCGGCCTTCGCATTCGCACAGATCTGTCGGTCACCCTGTTCCTCGCCGAGCCGGAAGAATACGACGGTGGCGAACTTGTGATCGAGGACACTTACGGCTCGCACGAAGTGAAGTTGCCGGCCGGCGACTGCGTGCTCTATCCCTCCACCAGCCTCCATCTCGTCACCCCCGTGACGAGGGGAACGCGGGTTGCGTCTTTCTTCTGGCTTCAGAGCATGATACGGGACGATCAAGCTCGGAGCATGATCTTTGACCTCGACACCGCGATACAGGCGCTGGTGGAACGGCTCGGGCGTGACGATCCCGAAACGGTCAAATTGACGGGTATCTATCACAACCTCATTCGCTACTGGGCCGAAGTATGAAGACCATGACCTCAAAAGCAAGCCTTGCCGCAGCCGCGATGCTGGCGGTCGCCTGGCTCGCATCTCCTGTTTCCGCCCAGACGCAAACCCCGCCGGCACCGGCGCAATCGACGGCTCAGCCGGCCCCGGCAGCAACCGGGCCCGGTGCTCCGGCGCCTTCGGCTTCGACGGCAACCGCGCCCGCGGCTCCAACGGCGGCCACCGTTTCGACAACCGCCAAGCCTGATGCTGCGGCCGTCGCGCCGGCGATGAAGGAGCTGTCGCCCTGGGTCATGTTCATGTCGGCCGACGTCATCGTGAAGGCGGTGATGATCGGGCTCGCCTTCGCATCGCTGGTGACCTGGACCGTCTTCATCGCCAAGTCGGTCGAACTGTCGGTCGCATCGGCCAAGCTTCGTTCGGCACTGAAGAAGATTTCGGAGACGCGTTCCCTTGCCGAAGCGCAGATGGCGCTCGGAGCCAAAGAGGGGATCCTGCCGTCCTTCCTGGCGGCCGCCCTGCGCGAGGCGCGCATGTCGGCCGGCCTGTCCAGCGATGCCGGCATCAAGGAGCGCGCGGCCTCCAGCTTTTCCGAGATCGTGCGCGCCGAGGCACGACGCATCCGGATCGGCATGGGCGTGCTCGCGACCATCGGCTCGACGTCCCCCTTCGTCGGCCTGTTCGGCACGGTCTGGGGCATCATGAACAGCTTCATCGGCATCTCGAAGTCGCAGACCACGAACCTCGCCGTCGTTGCGCCCGGCATCGCCGAGGCACTGCTCGCCACCGCGATCGGCCTCGTCGCCGCGATCCCCGCCGTCATCATCTACAATCACTTCTCACGCGTGACGAAGGGCTATCTCGAACTCGTCAGCCGCGCCTCGGGTGCCGCGGGCCGGCTGCTCTCGCGTGATCTCGACCGCAGCCACGGCAGCGTGCACTCGCGCGCAGCGGAGTGAACCATGGGCGTTTCGCTCGCAGACAATGACGGCGAAGACGACGATTTCGCGGAAACGCATGACATCAACGTCACGCCGTTCATCGACGTCATCCTGGTGCTGCTGATCATCTTCATGGTCGCAGCGCCGCTCTCCACGGTCGACCTGCCGATCGATCTGCCGACGTCGAGCGCGACGCCGCAGAAGAAGCCGGACAAGCCGACCTATCTCAGCATCAAGCCGGATCTGACGCTCGCCATCGGAGAAAACCCGGTCCACCGCGCCGAGCTGATCGGCACGCTCGATGGACTGTCCGACATGAGCAAGGACAAATACGTCTTCCTGCGCGCCGACAAGTCGGTGCCGTATGGGGAATTGATGGGAGTCATGGAGCTCTTGCGCGCAGGCGGCTATACGCGGGTGAAACTGGTGGCGCTGGAAGGCGCTCCGGGCGCGCCCGCGGCAGGCGCCGCTCAGCCTTAAGAAGGCCCGTATGTCGGACGAACTCAGACCATCCCGGAAGCTCTGGATCCTGGCCGCGGTGGCGGCGCTCGGGCTTCATCTGGGTGGCGCCGCGCTCGCGCTGGCGCACCTGCGCGCCGATGATGACGGCGATGGTCTGGGGGCAGCCGGCGCGGAGTTCGCGGTGGAGATGACGTCGCCGGAGGTTCAGGAGTCCAATCTGCCCGTTGCGCCGACGGAATCGGACGAGTCCGAAGAGCGCCCGGCACTGCCTGAGCAAAAGACCGAGACGAAGGAGACGGACCTTCCCCAGGATCGGCCGCAACAAGTCGAGGATGCCGATCGTATCGTCACCGAGAACAAGCCGAAGAAGGAACAGGACGACGATCCGAAGGTGGCTGCGGTTGAAACGCCGGCCATGGAGGCGTCCCAGAAGTCGGTTGCAGCGGATCGGCAGACTTTCGAAGACGCAACGCGCGAGGCCGAGAAGGCCATGGCGCCGGTGCTCGGCATCGGCAAGGACCTGCTGAAGCTAACGGCCGATTGGAACCGCAAGATCAGCGCACATCTCGCGGCACACAAGGTCAATCCGGAGGGCAAGGAGCCCAGGGATCAGACTGCGAAGGTGAGTTTCGCGCTCAACCGTAGGGGCAACGTGGTTTCCGTCGACGTCGTGGAATCCTCCGGAGACCCGGCCTATGATGCGGCTGCGATCTCCATGGTCCACAAATCCGATCCTTTCCCGGTCCCGCCGACCGAACTCGCCGAGGACCGGTTCGAGCGCACCGTCGAGATCAAGTTCAAGCCGCGGGACGAGAAGAAAAAGAAGAAGACGGTTCAGCGCCAGTAGAGCCGGATGCCGACATAGACCACGACCAGGCAGGCGAAGATCAGCGCCACCGGCAGCGGCCGTTTCTGGGGACCAGCATATGCCGCCGCCCCCGAGGACGCGGCCTTCTTCGGCTTCGGTGCCGGACGGCGGAAGGCGGTAACATTGTCCGCGGCCGGCTCAGCCGCACGTGGGCGGACGTCGGGCGGGGTTCCAGCGCCACCCATCTCGGCATAATAGGCCTTGTAGATCGCGCCGATGGTCGTCTCGGTGGCTTCATCCTCGCTCATTTGCGCCAGCAGGTTATGGTAGCTCGCCAGGAATTCCTGGGCCTCCGGCGGCAGCGCGGACGATCCGTTGAGCTTGGCCATCATCTTCCAGGTGGCGAAATCGGCGCGGGCGCGGGTGTCTGCGCGTCGCGCGATCAGCATATCGGCAGCTTTGACCAAGTCGGCCTCTGGCCCTTCGGCTTGTGTTCGGTGGCGCTGTTCAACTACGCATTGCCGGTCAGGAAGAGAACAGCCTGAATCACATAACCGGTCAACGTCCGCAGTATTGCTGAAATAACATCAAGATTTAGACCGAACTGGGAACCCGCCAGCGGTAGCAGGATCAGGATCGCGATCAGGATCAGCATCCCGAACGGCTCGAGCCGGGCCAGCGGCTGGGCGAGGGGACGGGGCAACAGCCCGACCGCGACGCGCCCGCCATCGAGCGGCGGAATCGGCATCATGTTGAAGACCGCGAGGATGGCGTTGATGATGAGCGCATTCTTGAGGTTGTCGGCGACCCATTTCGCCGAGCTGGCAGGGACAAGGGGCAGGGCATGGAAGGCAAGGGCCGCGGCCAGCGCCAGCGCGATGTTGGTGACAGGCCCGGCCAGCGCCACCCAGACCATGTCGAGCCTCGGGTTGCCAAGCTTGCGGAAATTCACCGGCACCGGCTTGGCGTAGCCGAACAGGAACGGCGAATGCGCAAACAGCAGCATCGCCGGCAGGATCAGCGTGCCGAACGGGTCGATGTGCCTGATAGGATTGAAGCTGACCCGCCCGAGCTGCGCGGCCGTATTGTCTCCGAGCCGGTCGGCAACGAAGGCATGTGCCGCTTCGTGGAAGGTGATGGCGAGCACGAGGGGGAGCACCCACACCGACAAGTCATAAAAGGAGATATTCACCAGCTCATCCGTTCCGGTTCGCTCGCGGCCTTGCAGCCGTTCCAGCCAAACCGGCGGTGCAGCGACGCTTCAGCTCAACATAGGGTGGCCTGTTCCGAAATGCCACGCCGCAAATGATCCGCCCGCAGCACGCTGCCGTGCAATCGCGCAACTATGCCGGGATCGTCCCCGGATATTGCACCAGGCCGTCGTCGAGCTTCAGCCAGGCGGGCTTTTCCGAGACCCAGATGTGCTCGGTCGGCGCGAAGGCGTTGCGGTCGTCGAACACGGAGAGGGACACGCCCGCCAGCAGCGTGCCGTTGCGCCGCCAGGCGAACAGCCGCGTGCCGCAGCGCTTGCAGAACACGCGGTCGATATTCTCCGAGGAGGCGTAGCGCTCCGTTTCACCTTCCACGGTCAGCGCGCGCTGGTCGAACTGCGCGCGGGCGAAGAACGGCGAGCCCATCGCCTTCTGGCAGGTACGGCAATGGCAGACGCGAACGTTGAGCGGCTCGCCCTCCGCCTTGAACCGCACCGCGCCGCACAGGCATCCGCCCTCGTGGATCATGCTGTCCTCAATAGGTTGCGCGCCCGCCCGAGATATCGAACACGGCGCCGGTCGAGAACGCACAATCCTCGGAGGCCAGCCAGCTCACCATCGCGGCGAGCTCTTCCACCAGAACGAAACGCGCCTTCGGGATCTTCGACAGCATGAAGTCGATGTGCTGCTGCGTCATCTGGTCGAAGATGGCGGTCTTCGCCGCCGCCGGGGTCACCGCATTGACGAGGATGTCGTGGGCGGCGAGCTCCTTGCCGAGCGATTTCGTCAGCGCGATCAGGCCGGCCTTGGACGCCGAGTAATGCGCCGCATTCGGATTGCCTTCCTTGCCGGCAATCGAGGCGATGTTGACGATGCGCCCGTATTTCTGCTCGAGCATCGCAGGCACGATCGCCTTGCAGACGATGAAGGGACCGTCGAGATTGATGCGCAGAACCTTGCGCCATTCCTCGAGGTCGGTCTCCCAGACCGGCTTGTTGACACCGGCGATGCCGGCATTGTTGACGAGGATGTCGATCTTGCCGAAGGCCTTGAGCGTGGCATCGCGGGCCTGCTCGACCGCCGCGGTGTCGGTGACGTCGACCTTGAACACGCGGGCGCCGTCGCCGATCTCCTTTGCGGTTTTCTCAGCCAGAGCGGCATCGAAATCCCAGATCGCGACCTTCGCACCGGAGGCGACGAAGCGTTCGGTGATGGCACGGCCAAAGCCCTGCGCGCCGCCGGTGACGACAGCGATGCGGCCGTTGAGATCGATCTTGTTCATGCTGGCGGCCCCTCAGAGCATGTAGCCGCCGTCGACGACGAGGTCGACGCCGGTGGTGAAGGCGCTCTCGTCGCTGCCGAGATAGACCGCCATGCTGGCGATTTCCTCGGCGGTACCGAGCCGGCCCATCTTCTGGCGGGAGATGAACATCTCCTTGCCTTGCGGGCCTTGCGCGGCGGCGCGATCGAGCATCGAGGGCGTCTCGACGGTGCCGGGGCAGATCGAGTTGCAGCGGATACCCTTGGTGATGAAGTCGAGCGCGACCGCGCGCGTCAGCAGCGACACCGCCGCCTTGGACGAGCTGTAGACGTAACGGTTGGCCGGCGGCCGCAGCGCCGCGCAGGACGAGATGTTGACGATGCTGCCGCCACCGCCCGCCAGCATGTCCGGCAGGAACGCCTTGATGGTCCGGTGCATCGACTTGACGTTGAGGTCGAACGAGAAGTCAAAATCCTCTTCCGAGCATTCCAGGATGGTGCCGTGGTGCACGAAGCCCGCCGCGTTGAGCAGGATGTCGATCTTGCCGACACGCTTGGCAAAGGCGTTGACGTCGGCGGTGTTGCGGACGTCGAGCTTTGCGACCTCGGCGATGCCTTCCTTGGTCAGGCCCGCGATTCCGGCTTCATTGATGTCGGTGGCGATCACGGTGGCGCCTTCACGCGCGAATGCGATGGCGCATGCGCGGCCGATGCCTGCGGCTGCAGCCGTGATGACGGCGCGTTTGCCCTTGAGGCGGTCTGCCATGTCGTTTTTCTCCTTGTAGGTTCGTCATTCCGGGGCGCGCCTCTTGGCGCGAGCCCGGAATCCATTGTGCAGCGTGTTATGAGGTTCGATGGATTCCGGGCTCGCGACTGCGTCGCGCCCCGGAATGACAGACGTTGTTAGTGATTATCCCGCGCAACGCCAAACGTGCCGGCGACGTTCTGGTACCTTGTGGCGAGCTCCATGCAGGCTCCGGTCGATTGCTGGCCGACGGTGTTGCGATAGATCTCCTGCCACGGGGTCTGGTTTTCGGGATACTTGAAGCCGCCGGCGGCCTTCAGCTCGGCGTGACGCTTCTTCAGCTCCTCGTCCGAGATCAGGATGTTGGCGCTGCCCTTGTTGAGGTCGATGCGCACCTTGTCGCCGGTCTTGAGGACCGCAAGGCCGCCATTGGCGGCAGCCTCCGGCGAGGCGTTCAGGATCGAGGGCGAACCCGAGGTGCCGGACTGGCGGCCGTCGCCGATACAGGGCAGGGACAGGATGCCGCGTTTGATCAGCGCCGCGGGCGGCTGCATGTTCACGACCTCGGCGCCACCAGGGTAGCCGATCGGCCCGGTGCCGCGGATGAACAGCACGCAGCGCTCGTCGATGTCGAGCGAGGCATCGTCGATCCGCTCGTGATAATCCTCCGGTCCCTCGAACACGATGGCACGGCCCTCGAATGCGTTCAGGTCCTTCGGGTTGCTGAGATAGCGGTCGCGGAATTCCTTTGAGATCACCGAGGTCTTCATGATCGCCGAGTCGAACAGATTGCCCTTCAGCACCAGGAAGCCGGCGTCCTTCACCAGCGGCTTGTCATAAGCCCAGATCACGTCATTGTCGGGCTTTGGCGCATCCTTGCAATTCTCGCCGATGCCGCGCCCGTTGACGGTGACCGCATCCTCATGGATGCGCTTGTGCTTCATCAATTCGCGTACCACCGCCGGCACGCCGCCGGCGCGATGGAATTCCTCGCCGAGATAGAAGCCTGCAGGCTGCATGTTGACCAGCAGCGGCACGTCATGGCCGAATTTCTGCCAGTCCTCGATCGAAAGCTCGACGCCGATGTGACGGGCGAGGGCGTTGATGTGGATCGGTGCGTTGGTCGAGCCGCCGATCGCCGAATTGATCACGATGCAGTTCTCGAACGCCTTGCGGGTCAGGATGTCCGACGGCTTGAGGTCTTCCCAGACCATCTCGACGGCGCGTTTTCCCGTCTCGTAGGCGATCTGGCCGCGTTCGCGATAGGGTGCGGGAATCGCCGCGCAGCCCGGCAGCGAGAAGCCGAGTGCTTCGGCGAGCCCGTTCATGGTCGAGGCTGTACCCATGGTGTTGCAATGGCCGACCGAGGGCGCCGAGGAGGCCACGATTTCCATGAACTCTTCATAGTCGATCTCGCCGGCGGCGAGCCGCTCGCGCGACTTCCAGACGATGGTGCCGGAGCCGGTGCGCTCGCCGGCATGCCAGCCGTTCAGCATCGGGCCGCCCGACAGCACGATCGCGGGCAGGTTCACGGTCGCCGCCGCCATCATGCAGGCCGGCGTGGTCTTGTCGCAGCCGGTGGTCAGCACCACGCCGTCGAGCGGGTAGCCGTAGAGGATCTCGACGAGGCCGAGATAGGCGAGATTGCGGTCGAGCGCTGCGGTCGGACGCTTGCCGGTCTCCTGGATCGGATGGGTCGGGAATTCCATCGCGATGCCGCCGGCCTCGCGGATGCCTTCGCGGACGCGGTGCGCGAGCTCGATATGGTGGCGGTTGCAGGGAGAAAGGTCGTTGCCGGTCTGGGCGATGCCGATGATCGGCTTGCCGGACTGCAACTCGGCGCGCGTGAGGCCGTAATTGAGGTAGCGCTCCATATAGAGCGCAGTCATGCCTGGGTTATGCGGGTTGTTGAACCATTCCTGCGAGCGAAGGTGGCGTCGCGAGCCGTTGCCGGCGGGCGCATGCCCATTGGTTGTTTTTTTTGTCATTGGCTTCTCCTGCAATGCAAACGCACACGTCCGGCCTGGAGTGCCGGCTCGTGCGATGCCCAACGGCGCGAATGATGGATCGCTGGCCCGCTGACGGGTCGTTTCCTCACAATGGCGATACTAGTCATGGCTACTTGGTAACGCTACCATTTTGTTCGCCGCACCTACGGCTGAAACGGCCGGCCGGCTCTCCGAATGGCGCGACGACGAGCTTTGCCGCTCGATGACCTTGAAGCCGAGATCGAGCACCGGATGCTCCGGACGCCGTCCATCGATCGCCTCGATCAGCATGGTGGCGGCCGTCTTGCCCATCTCGTAGCGGTTGGTGCGCACGCTGGTGAGGGTGGGGACGGCGGATGCCATGAATTCGAGGTCGTTGAAGCCGACGATCGCGATCTGGTCGGGGACCGCGATGTCGCGGCGCCGGCATTCGAACAGAACGCCGAGCGCGAGGTCGTCATTGGCGCAGAACACCGCATCGAGGCCCGGCTCTCGCGCCAGCAGATCGGTGAACAGAGCGCCGCCGAGCGTCACGGAGGTCGGTGTTGCGGTCGTGACGACTTGGCGCTGCTCGAACAATCCGGCGTCTTTCATGGCCGAGACATATCCGTCAAGCCGCCGCTGCACCCGCGGGTCCATGCGCGCGCCGACGAAGCCGATCTTGCGGTGCCCCTGTTCGAACAGGTGCGCAACCGCTGCGCGGGCTGCGTCATAGTGCGAAAAGCCGATCATCATGTCGACCGGATCGGGGCCGATCTCCATGATCTGCACGATCGGGCAGTCGGCGGCCTCCAGCATCGCGCGCGACTCCGCGGTCTGGTCGATGCCGGTAACGATCAGGCCGGCCGGCTTCTGCGCGAGAAACAGGCGCAGCAGCTTCTCCTCCTGGAGAATGCTGTAGCGTGTGTTGGACAATTGGATCGAGTAGCGGTTGCCTTCGGACGCATCGTAGATGCCGCGCAGCACGTCCGAAAACACGTTGTTGGTGAGAGAGGGGATCAGAACGCCGATGACTTCGGTGCGTTGCGAGGCCAGCGCGCGCGCCGCAAGGTTCGGGACATAGCCGAGCTCCTTGGCCGCGCTCTCGACCCGCGTCCGCTTGCCGATCGACAGGGCCTCCGGATTACGAAAGAAGCGGGACGCCGTAATCGGGCTGACGCCGGCAAGCTCGGCGACTTCCGCCAGCCGGATTTTGCCTGACTTGGTGCGTTTTCGACCCATTTGTTGCTCTTATCATAGTCGGGCCTGCAAACAAAGGAACGTTGACAGCGCTACCAGCACCGACTAACCAAAGACAAATTGCCAAAACCGCACAAACTGCCGACAATGTTGCCCGCTAAGATCGGGCCTGGTCCGGTGAAGTCTGAAAAACAAGACGGTCGCGGCGCTCGATGCGTCGTGGACTTTCGAGGAGGGAGCTAGATGTCGTCTGTGCAAATCCGCGACGTGCGGAAATCGTTCGGCAATTTTGAAGTCCTGCACGGCGTGACTGTACCGATCGAGGACGGCCAATTCGTCGTTCTGGTCGGCCCCTCCGGCTGCGGCAAGTCGACGCTTCTGCGCATGCTCGCCGGTCTCGAGAACATCACCTCCGGCACGATCTCGATCGGCGACCGCGTCGTCAACAATGTCCAGCCGAAGGAGCGGGACATTGCAATGGTCTTCCAGAACTACGCGCTCTATCCGCACATGACGGTCGCCGACAACATGGGCTTCTCGCTGAAGCTGCGAAATGCCGGCTCCGACGAGATCAACAAGCGCGTCAGGCGCGCTGCCGAAATTCTCGCACTGACGCCGCTGCTCGATCGCTATCCGCGCCAGCTCTCGGGCGGCCAGCGCCAGCGCGTCGCGATGGGCCGCGCCATCGTGCGCGATCCCCAGGTCTTCCTGTTCGACGAGCCCTTGTCGAACCTCGACGCCAAGCTGCGCGTCGCCATGCGTACCGAGATCAAGGAGCTGCACCAGCGGCTGAAGACGACGACCGTCTACGTCACCCACGATCAGATCGAAGCCATGACCATGGCCGACAAGATCGTCGTCATGCATGACGGCATCGTCGAGCAGATGGGCACGCCGCTCGAGCTCTACGACAAGCCTGACAATCAGTTCGTCGCCGGCTTCATCGGCTCGCCCGCGATGAACTTCCTGAAGGGGCATGTGCGCAGCAACGGCGTCGCCACCTTCGAGGGGCCGAACGGCGTCAAGCTGCCGCTCAAGTCCGCGCCCGCAGCGTCCGACGGCCTTCCCGCCGTCTACGGCGTGCGGCCCGAGCACTTCACCATTGCCGATGACGGCGCTGAAGCCGAGATCGTCGTGGTCGAGCCGACCGGCTCGGAGACGCAAGTGTTCGCCAAGATCGGCGGCGAGCAGGTCGTCGCGGTCTTCCGCGAGCGCCACCAGTTCAACCCGGGTGACAAGGTCCGGCTGAAGCCCGACCCGTCGCTGGTCCATTTGTTCGACGAGGCGACGGGGAAGCGCCTGAACGCGTAGCGCAAGTTCGAGTTGAGATAATAAAAAAGCATCACAGGGAGGACGACATGCAAGACTTTACCCGCCGGACTCTGCTTCAAGGCGGAACGGCACTGGCTGCAACCGGTATGCTCACCGGGCCGGCACTGTTCGATTTCGCCAAGGCCTGGGCGCAGAGCGCGCCCTGGAAGGCCGAGCCCGGTGCCAAGCTGACCGTGATGCGCTGGAAGCGCTTCGTGCCGGCGGAAGACGATGCGTTCAACGCAATGGTCGCGGCGTTCAAGGCCGCCACCGGCACCGAAATGAACGTGTTCAGCGAATCCTTCGAGGACGTGCAGCCGAAGGCCTCGGTCGCGGCCAATACCGGCTCCGGGCTCGATCTCGCTTGGGGCTTGCACACGCTGCCGCAGCTGTTCCCCACCAAAGTGCTGAAGATGAACGACGTTGCTGATTATCTCGGCAATAAATATGGCGGCTGGACCGATGCCGCCGCCAAGACCTGCAAGCAAGGCAACGACTGGCTCGGCATTCCCGTCGCGACCAATGGCGGCTACATGACGTACCGCAAGTCGGCGCTCGACAAGGCGGGGTTCAAGGAATTCCCGAAGGATTTTCCCGGTTTCCTCGAGATGTGCAAGGCGCTGAAGGCGAACAACACGCCGGCCGGCTTCGCGCTCGGGCATGCGTCGGGTGATGGCAATTCCTGGCTGCACTGGGTGCTCTGGGGCCACGGCGCCTACACGGTCGACCAGAACGACAAGATCATCATCAATTCGCCGGAGACGGCGAAGGCGCTGGAGTATTGCAAGTCGCTGTACGAGGCCTTCATCCCGGGCACGGCGTCCTGGAACGATTCCTCCAACAACAAGGCGTTCCTCGCCGGCGAGCTCTATTGCACGGCGAACGGCATCTCGATCTACGTCGCCGCCAAGACCGATGCGAGCAAGAAGGAGCTCGCCGAGGACACCTATCACGCGCTCTGGCCGGTCGGACCGGTCGGCAAGCCGAGCGAGCTGCAGCTTGCGCTGCCGATCCTCGCCTTCAACTTCACCAAATATCCGAACGCGGCGAAGGCATTCGTCGCCTTCATGCTGGAGAAGGAGAACTACGAGAAGTGGCTGGATGGCGCGCAGGGCTATCTGACGCAGACCTTGAACGGCTATGAATCGGCGCCGATCTGGAAGGCCGATCCCAAGAATGCCGTGTTCTCGCAGGCGTCCAAGCGCACTTTGCCGGCGGCCGGTATCGGTACGGTCGGCGAAAAGGCGGCAACGGCAATCGCCGACTTCATCGTCGTCGACATGTTCGCCAATTACTGCACCGGCACCAAGGATGCGAAGGGCGCGATGGCGGAAGCCGAGCGCCAGCTGAAGCGCATCTATCGCTGAGGGTCACGGAGCGGGCGGCAGTCGCGCCGCCCGCTCGTCAACATTTCGATCAGGGATATCGGGCATGGCTGATGTCGCAATTCCCCGGGCCAAGCCTCAGATGAGCGAGGACGGCGCCTGGACCCAGCTCAAACACAATCGCAACTGGCTCGGCTTCTGGTTCATGGTGCCGGCCATGGCGTTCCTGATCTTCTTCCTGGCCTATCCGCTGGGGCTCGGCATCTGGCTGTCCTTCACGGACACCCGCATCGGCAGGGTCGGGCAATTTGTCGGCACCGAGAACTATGAGTGGCTGTGGGACGATTCGATCTTCTGGCTGTCGGTGTTCAACACGCTGCTCTACACCTTCGTCGCCAGCGCCCTCAAATTCGCGATCGGACTCTATCTCGCGCTGCTGCTGAACGAGAATATGCCGTTCAAGGCGATGCTGCGCGCGATGGTGCTCATCCCCTTCATCGTGCCGACGGTGCTCTCGGCCTTGGCGTTCTGGTGGATCTTCGACTCGCAATTCTCGATCATCTCCTGGTCGCTGAAGCATCTCGGTCTGATCGATCAAAACATCAACTTCCTCGGCGATACGACCTGGGCGCGCATTTGCGTGATCTTCGCCAATATCTGGCGCGGCGTGCCTTTCGTGGCGATCACGCTGCTCGCGGGCCTGCAGACGGTGTCGCCGTCGCTCTATGAGGCAGCAACGCTCGACGGCGCCACACGCTGGCAGAATTTCCGGTTCATCACCTATCCGCTGCTGACGCCGATCATCGCCGTCGTGATGACCTTCTCGGTGCTGTTCACCTTCACCGATTTCCAGCTGATCTGGGCGATGACGCGAGGCGGCCCGGTCAACGCCACCCATCTGATGGCGACGCTGTCCTACCAGCGCGCGATCATCGCCGGGCAGCTCGGCGAGGGCGCGGCGATCTCGAGCGCCATGATACCATTCCTGCTCGCGGCGATCATGGTGTCCTGGTTCGGCCTGCAGCGTCGCAAGTGGCAACAGGGGGAGAACAATGACTGATCTTCCTGCCTCGAAAGTCGATCTCAAGGCCGTCATATCGGGGCCCTCCCGCGTCGATAACAGCGAGGGCATGAGCTATCTGCAGTCGGTGCCGCGCCGGCTCGTGACGCTGTACCTGCCGCTCGCGATCATCGTCGTGGTGCTCCTGTTTCCGTTCTACTGGATGGCGCTGACCTCGGTGAAGCCGGACGAGCAGCTGCTCGATCTCGACAGGTACAACCCGTTCTGGACCTGGAATCCGACCTTCAAGCATTTCCACAAGCTGCTGTTCGAGAGCTACTATCCGTACTGGCTCTGGAACACGATGTACGTGGCTGTCTGCGCCACGGTGCTCTCGATCATCGCATCGGTGTTGGCCGCCTACGCCATCGTGCGCTTGCGCTACAAGGGCGCCAATCTCGTCGGCGGGCTGATCTTCCTCGCCTATCTCGTGCCGCCGTCGATCCTGTTCATCCCGCTCGCCACCGTCGTCTTCCAGTACGGGCTGTTTGACTCGCCGCTGGCGCTGATCCTGACCTATCCGACTATCCTGATCCCGTTCTCGACCTGGCTCTTGATGGGTTATTTCAAGACCATTCCGTTCGAACTCGAGGAATGCGCGCTGATCGACGGGGCGAGCCGCTGGCAGATCCTGACCAAGATCGTCCTGCCGCTCGCAATCCCCGGCCTGATCTCGGCCTTTATCTTCTGCTTCACCCTGTGCTGGAACGAGTTCATCTACGCGTTGACGTTCCTGCAGTCGACCAGCAACAAGACGGTGCCGGTCGCGATCGTCAACGAGTTCGTGGACGGCGACATCTACCGCTGGGGTTCGCTGATGGCGGGAGCCCTGGCCGGCTCGCTGCCGCTCGTCATCCTTTACGCCTTCTTCGTGGAGCATTATGTGTCCGCGATGACCGGCGCCGTGAAGGAGTGATCGCGGGGGTCTGCCACGGGAGCGCGCGAGGGGCTGCGCGTTCCGGCCAATAACAAGGAGTTAGCTCTTGCACGTTCTGGTTCTCGGTGCCGCCGGCATGGTCGGCCGCAAACTCTGTGAACGGCTGTTGCGCGACGGCCGGCTCGGCAAGACCGACATCACGAAACTGACCATGCACGACGTGGTCGAGCCGAAGAAGCCGGAGAAGGCCGGTTTCCCCGTCGAGACGGTGTCGGGCGATTTCGCCGTGCCGGGCGCGGCCGAAAAGCTGATCGCCGGCCGCCCGGACGTGATCTTCCATCTTGCCGCCATCGTCTCCGGCGAAGCCGAGCTCGATTTCGACAAGGGCTACCGCATCAATCTCGACGGCACCCGAATGCTGCTCGATGCCGTCAGGCTCGTTGGCGGCGGCTACAAGCCGCGCGTGGTCTTCACGTCCTCGATCGCGGTGTTCGGCGCGCCGTTCCCGGATGCGATCGGCGACGAGTTCTTCCATACGCCGCTGCTCAGCTACGGCGCCCAGAAGGCGATCGGCGAACTCCTGCTGGCCGACTATTCGCGCCGCGGCTTCCTCGACGGTATCGGCATTCGCCTGCCGACCATCTGCATCCGGCCCGGCCTGCCCAACAAGGCGGCATCGGGCTTCTTCTCCAACATCCTGCGCGAACCCCTGGCGGGCAAGGAAGCGGTTCTTCCCGTCTCCGAGGACGTCCGCCACTGGCATGCGACGCCTCGCTCCGCGGTGGGCTTCCTGCTCCACGCCGGCACGATGGATCTGGCCGCGGTCGGCCCGCGCCGCAATCTGACCATGCCGGGCCTGTCGGCGACGGTCGGCGAGCAGATCGCCGCGCTCAAGCGGGTTGCGGGCGAGAAGGTCGCTGCCCGGATCAAGCGCGAGCCGGATCCGTTCATCGTCGGTATCGTGGGTGGCTGGCCGCGCAATTTCAATGCGAAGCGGTCGCTCGAGCTCGGCTTCACCACGGCCGAGAAGACGTTCGACGACATCATCCGCATTCACATCGAAGACGAGCTCGGCGGCAATTTCGTCGCCTGATCTCTGACTGCGCGGGTCACATGATGGCGAGCGTTGCTTGCATCGGCGAATGCATGGTCGAGCTCAGGCAGGCCCAGGGGGGCGCGTCTGCGGGGCAGGGTGGCGGCCTGTATTCGCGCGGCTTCGGCGGCGACACGCTCAACACCGCAGTGTACCTCGCGCGGCACGAGGTCAAGGTCGACTATCTCACCGCGCTCGGCGACGACGCCTTGAGCGATGAGATGATCGCGGCCTGGACTGCGGAAGGTGTCGGCACGAGGCGCGTCGTGCGCCTGGCCGGAAAACTGCCCGGCCTCTACATGATCCAGACGGATGCAAAGGGCGAGCGCCAGTTCTTCCACTGGCGCGACAGCGCGGCGGCGCGGCAGCTGATGAGCCTGCCGGAGACGGACGAGCTGCTCAATTCGCTGATGAGCTACGATATCGTCTATCTCTCCGCCATCACGCTCTCCATCTACGATGCTTCGGGGCGGGACCGCCTGTTCGCGGCGATCAAGCGGGCGCGCCTGCTCGGCACCCGCTTCGTGTTCGACACGAACTTTCGCGCGCGGGGGTGGCCGGACCGTGATGTCGCGCGCGAGGCGTTTGCTTCAGCGTTTGCGGCCGCCGACATCGTGCTGACCTCGACCGAGGATCTGCTCGCGCTGTATCCCGGCGAGAGCAACGAGCAATTGATGGCGCGCATCCCCACGCCCGAGCTGGTGTTCCGGCTTCCTGAGCCCGTCAGCCTGCTGCGCTTCCCCGGTGGCACCCACGAGGTCCGCGCCGAACCCATGACGAACCCCGTCGTCGACACCACGGCGGCCGGCGATAGCTTTGCCGCAGCCTATATCGCGGCCCGGCTGGCCGGTTCCGATCCGGTCGAGGCGGCCCAGGCCGGGCATCGCCTCGCCAGCGTCGTGATCTGCTATGCCGGCGCCATCATTCCGGGCTATGCCATGCCGCCCAAGAAGCGGCACCGGCCGGCGGCCACGCGCCAAGCGACCAAGTAAAACGAAAAGATCCACGAGATGCCCACTGCTGCCCAACAGAACCACCTCGTCGCGCTATTCAGGGACGCGACCGTCATTCCCGTTCTCACCATCGAGCGCATCCAGGACGCCGTGCCGCTGGCACGGGCACTGGTCGCCGGCGGCGTCCGCACCCTGGAGGTGACCTTGCGCACCCCTGTGGCGATCGAAGCGGCGAGGGCGATGATGGCCGAAGTGCCCGAGGCGGTGGTCGGTATCGGCACGATCCTCAATCCGGCCGACTTTACCCGTGTCGAGAAGCTCGGCGTCGCGTTCGGCATCAGCCCCGGCCTGACCCCCGACCTCCTCAAAGCCGCCGCCCATAGCTCCTTGCCGTTCGCGCCGGGCATTGCCACAGCGTCCGAGCTGATGATGGCGCTGTCGCACGGCTTCGACGTCGCAAAGTTCTTTCCGGCCGAGCAGGCCGGCGGCATCAAGGGCCTGCGTGCCCTTGGCGGCCCGTTCCCGAACGTGCGGTTCTGCCCGACCGGCGGGGTTGGCGAGGCCAATGCGGCGAGTTGGCTCGCCGAGCCCAATGTGGTCGCGGTCGGCGGCTCCTGGCTGTGCCCGACGGCCGAGATCAGGGCCGGGAACTGGGCCGGCATAACTGCCATCTGCCAGCGCACGCTCAAGGCCCTGAAAGCTGCGTGAAGTCTTGCCATCCCTGGGCTAAGACTTAGCTCAGGAAGAGACCCCAGGGAGAAAAGACCATGACCGCCAGCATCGTCGGATGGGCGCATACGCCGTTCGGCAAGTTCGACACCGAAACCGTCGAAAGTCTCGTCACCCGCGTTGCCAATGAGGCACTGGCCGATGCCGGCATTTCCGCCGGCGATGTCGACGAGATCGTGCTCGGCCATTTCAATGCCGGCTTCTCGCCGCAGGATTTTACCGCCTCGCTGGTGCTCCAGGCCGACCCGAAGCTGCGCTTCAAGCCGGCAACCCGCGTCGAGAATGCCTGCGCCACGGGTTCTGCCGCAGTGCATCAGGGCTTGCGCGCGATCGATGCGGGCGCTGCGAAAATCGTCCTGGTCGTCGGCGTCGAGCAGATGACGCGCACTCCCAGCGCGGAGATCGGAAAGAACCTGCTCAAGGCGTCCTATCTGCCTGAGGACGGCGACACGGTCGGCGGCTTCGCCGGCGTGTTCGGCAAGATCGCCAGTTCCTACTTCCAGAAATATGGCGATCAGTCCGATGCGCTGGCGCTGATCGCGGCCAAGAACCACAAGAACGGCGTGGCCAATCCCTTCGCCCAGATGCGCAAGGATTTCGGCTTCGACTTCTGCCGCGCCGAGAGCGAGAAGAACCCGTACGTCGCCGGCCCCCTGAAGCGCACCGACTGCTCGCTGGTCTCCGACGGCGCTGCGGCGCTGGTGTTGGCCGATGCCGAGACCGCCAAGGGCATGGCCAAGTCGATCGGCTTCCGCGCCACCGCGCATGCCCAGGACTTCCTGCCGATGTCCAAGCGCGACATCCTGCAGTTCGAGGGCTGCACGGTGGCCTGGCAGCGCGCGCTGGAGAAGGCGGGCGTGACCCTGTCCGATCTCTCCTTCGTCGAGACCCATGACTGCTTCACCGTCGCCGAGCTGATCGAGTACGAAGCCATGGGCCTGACGCCGAGGGGGCAGGGCGCCCGCGCCATCAAGGAAGGCTGGACGCTGAAGGACGGCAAGCTGCCGGTCAATCCGTCCGGCGGCCTGAAGGCCAAGGGCCATCCGATCGGGGCCACCGGCGTTTCCATGCATGTGATGACCGCGATGCAGCTCGCAGGGCAGGCGCCCGAGGGCATGCAGCTCAAGAACGCCAAGCTCGGCGGCATCTTCAATATGGGCGGTGCCGCGGTCGCCAACTACGTCTCCGTGCTGGAGCCGCTGAAGTAGGATCGCCTCGGGTGGGCACGGGCGCCCCGCGCCGTGCCCACTTCTTTGCGTTAAATCATGGTGGGCCTGCCTCGGCCCGTCTTAATGCTCCTGATTGATTTGCAGGGAATGCATCATGAGCACTGACTACGAAGACTCGCTGTCGATGGACGCACTCAACGATCGCATCGCGATCCTCGAGGACAATATCCGCCAGCTCATCGAGCAGGCGGCCGCCGCCTCGGGCGAGCAGAACGAGTCGCGGATCGCCGATCGGATCACCCAGCAGAACGACGAGCTGGACCGGCTCCTCAAGATTCGCGAATCCCGCCAGAAGAAATAGCGGTCGATACCGCCCGCACGATGCATGCCGCCATACGCGGCTCGCCCTTGCGCGGGCCGCGGCGCTGCCCTTAGCTGGACCGAAATCGCAGGGCCGCGCCTTGGCCCTTGCGCAATCGGGAGCGAACGATGGGGCCGCTGAAGGGCATCAAGGTCGTCGACATGACCACCGTGCTGATGGGGCCGTATGCGACCCAGATGCTCGGCGACTACGGTGCGGATGTCATCAAGGTGGAATCGCTCGACGGCGACGTCACCCGCCTGATCGGCCCGATGCGTCACGCCGGCATGGGCCCGGTGTTTCTCAACACCAACCGCAGCAAGCGCTCGATCTGTCTCGATCTGAAAAAGCCGGCGGGACGCGAGGCCGTGCTGCGGTTGATCAAGGACGCCGACGTGCTCGTCTACAACGTCCGTCCGCAGGCCATGGCCCGGCTTCAGCTCGGCTACGACGTCGTGTCCGCGATCAATCCGCGCCTGGTCTATGCCGGCGTGTTCGGCTTCGGCCAGGACGGGCCCTATGCGGCAAAACCCGCCTATGACGACCTGATCCAGGGCGCCACCGCGCTCCCCGCCTTGATGGCGCAGACGGGCGACGGCGTGCCGCGCTACGTGCCGAACGCGCTGGTCGATCGCATCGTCGGCCTCACTGCCGTCGGTGCGATCTGCGCCAGCCTGGTGCACCGCGACCGCACCGGCCGCGGCCAGCGCGTCGACATTCCCATGTTCGAGACCATGGCCGGCTTCGTCATGGGCGACCACATGGGCGGGCTGACTTATGAGCCGCCGCTCGACAAGGGCGGCTATGCCCGCCACCTCTCGCGGGATCGCCGCCCTTACAAGACCTCGGACGGCTATCTCAGCGTCATCGTTTACAACGACAAGCAGTGGGAGAATTTCTTCAAGGCGACCGCGCGCGACGATTTGCGCAACGATCCCAAATTCGCGACCTTCGCGGGGCGTGCCGCCAACATCGACGTCGTCTATGCCGAGCTCGCGTGCATCTTCGAGACGCGCACCACGGCCGAGTGGATCGAGCTGCTCACCAAGGCCGACGTGCCGGTGATGCCGATGCATGACCTTGCCTCGATCCTGCACGATGAGCATCTGGAGGCGACGAATTTCTTCCCGGTCGTGACCCATCCGACCGAAGGGCCGATCCGCAGCATGAAGGTGACGGCGACCTGGTCGGAGACCGAGGCCGAGCCGGTGCGGCTGGCGCCGCGGCTCAACGAGCACGGCGCGGAGATTCTTCGCGAGATCGGCTATTCCGCCGATGAAATCGCCGCCATGGTGCGCGACGGCGTCACGCGCTCGGCGCCGGAGTAGGGGATGAAGTGATGACCCTGCCTCTCTCATCCGCCATTCCGGGGGCGCGCCCACTTGGGGCGCGAGCCCGGAATCCATACTCACGATGGTGGTTATGGGTTCTCAGATGCGCAAGTGCGCATCGTGGTTCGCGACTTCGTCGCGCCCCGGAATGACAGCGGAGATGGGACAACATGAGCTTCATCACCGGAATCGGCCTCACACCGTTCGGCAAGCATGAAGGCTCATCCTCGCTCGACCTGATGAGCCAGGCCGCGCAAGCCGCCCTGGACGATGCCGGGCTGACGCGCTCGGACATCGACGGCATTCTCTGCGGCTATTCCACCGTCTCGCCGCACATCATGCTGGCGACCGTGTTCGCCGAGCATTTCGGCATTCGTCCCGCTTACGCCCATGCTGTCCAGGTCGGCGGCGCCACGGGCCTCGCGATGACCATGCTGGCGCATCACCTCGTCGACGCAGGCGTTGCCCGCCACGTCCTCGTCGTTGCCGGCGAGAACCGCCTCACCGGGCAGAGCCGCGACGCCTCGATCCAGGCGCTGGCACAGGTCGGCCATCCCGACTACGAGGTGCCGCTGGGCCCGACCATTCCCGCCTATTACGGTCTCGTCGCCAGTAGATACATGCATGAGTACGGCGTGACCGAAGAGGACCTAGCCGAGTTCGCGGTGCTGATGCGCGCCCACGCCTGCACCCATCCCGGCGCGCAATTCCACGATCCCATCACCGTCGCCGACGTCATGGCTTCGAAGCCCGTGGCGATGCCCCTAAAACTGCTCGATTGCTGTCCGGTGTCCGACGGCGGTGCGGCCTTCGTCGTCAGCCGCGAGCGGACCGGCGAGACGGGCGTGCGCATCCGCGGCTGCGCCCAGGCCCACACCCATCAGCACGTCACGGCCGCGCCTGCGCTCAGCGAACTCGGCGCAGAAATTTCCATCGCGCGCGCCAAGGAGGCTTGCGGCCTTGCGATCTCCGACGTCCGCTACGCCGCGATCTACGACAGCTTCACCATCACGCTTGCAACGCTGCTGGAGGATCTCGGCCTTGCCGGACGCGGCGAGGCGGCGGCCCGGGTGCGATCAGGTCATTTCGGCCGCGACGGCGCGATGCCGCTGAACACCCATGGCGGCCTGCTCAGCTACGGCCATTGCGGCGTCGGCGGCGCCATGGCGCATCTGGTCGAGGCGCATTTGCAGATGACGGGGCGGGCGGCTGGCCGCCAGGTGCGCGACGCTTCGATCGCGCTCCTGCACGGCGACGGCGGCGTGCTGTCGTCCCATGTCAGCATGTTCCTGGAGCGGGTGCGATGAGCGAGCGTTTGGCGGACTGGACCAAGGGCGAACAGGCCATCATCTACCAGACCTGCACCGCGTGCGGGCATGTGCAGTACTTTCGCCGCGCCTTCTGTGCGGCGTGCGGAGCCTCCGGTCCGCGCGAGCAGCGCGCCAGCGGCAAGGGCTGGGTCTACGCGACGTCGCTGGTCTGCCGGGCCGCCACGCCCGAGACGCGCGCGCACGTGCCCTACAACATCCTGCTGGTCGATTGCGCCGAGGGATTTCGCATGATGGCGCACGGTGAGAACGATCTCGCGATAGGCGATTCGGTCGTTGCGAGCTTCAGGCCGTTCGCCGGCAGGCTCGTGCCGTACTTTGCCAAAGCGACATAGTGGGATTCGTCATTCGGGGGCGGTCATAGGACCGAGCCTGGAACGGGATTCTGGGCCTGGCCTGTGCGAGGGCCACCCCGGAATGACGAAAACTTCAAAACGCTTAACTCAGCGCCCGTAGAACAAGATGCTGGCGATGACGAGCATCGCCGTCACCGCCAGCATATGCGCGAACGCTCCCGAGGCCGCCCCCTTCGTGGCTTCCTTCATGCCGTTTTCTCCCTAGACTTGGGCGTGACTCATCGTTGTACGGCTAGCGCACCCGACGGCCAATTGTTTTACTCGGAACACCCCACTTGCGAGTACTCACCGCGATTTGTCCCCACGCGGCGAATATCGACTGTGTCAGGGTCGATCAGCAATGCGGCGGCAATTTGACTCGATGATGTTGCTCCTGCGTCGGCGCAAGAATAGAGTTTCGGAGGACTCCCGCCGACAACGACAAAAAGCATCAAAGATTCAGGGAAAACTTCAGGAAAATCATGGCCCGTATCAACTACAGCGATCCGTCCAAGGCGTCCGACCGCACCCGCGAAATTCTCGACAAGAACCGCAACGCCAACATCTTCCGCATGATGGCGCACTCCCCGAGCTATTTCGAGCAGTACTGCCGCCTGGGGGGCGCGATCCGCCACAAGGGCGAGCTCGACCCCGTCGTCCGCGAGCTTGCAATCACCCGCACGGGCATCTTGTGCGAGGCGCCGTACGAGATCGTCGCGCACAAGCGGATCGGCAAGAATGTCGGCGTCACCGACGAGCAGAACGAGACGCTCGCGGACTGGCAGGCGGCGACGTGCTTCAACGAGGTGCAGCGAGCCGCGCTCGCCTTCACCGACGAGATCGTGACGCTGAAGAAGCCGACGGATGCGACCTTCAAGGCGATTGCATCAAAACTGACGCCGGCTGCTCTCGTCGAGCTGCAGCTCTCGGTCGGCTTCTACATCATGACGTCAAAGTTCCTGGAGACATTCGAGATCGACCTTCAGCCCGTGACTGAAGTGGTGGGTTGATCCGACAGCAGCGGCGAGGGATGCCGATGACGATCGATGAATATGCGGCCTGGGCCGCCAGCATTGCGAAAGTCGAAGAGCATCCATCCAGCGAGCTTCTGTCCTATCTCGGACTTGGCCTTGCCGGCGAAGCCGGCGAGGTCGCCGACCACATCAAGAAGCTGCTGCGCGACGATTGGCTCGACAAGGCGGGTCTGGTCGATGAGCTGGGCGATGTCGTCTACTACTGGGCCTGCCTGTGCGCCGCGACCGGCCAGAAGCCGTCCGAGCTGCTGGAAAAGAGCGCGGCGAAGATCAAGCGGCGGTTGAGCGAGGCGGGGAGTCGGTAGGAAAGGGGGAGGGAACGCACCTCCATCGAGGCGCCAGGCGCGGCTCATCCCAACCAGTGTTTGATCGCTCACGTCGCCGTCAAGATATCCACCCTCGCGTTGGCGACGATCAGGCGATCGGCCAATAGTTGCGCGAGGTTACGCATGACGCGCTCGCTGGCGCGCGGGTGTTGCTTCCGAAAACGTTCGAACGCCTTCAGTGGCACTTCGTAAGCGGTCGCCGCCATGTCGGCAAAGACGTCGGCCGAGCGCGTCGTCTCCAGCAGTGCCATCTCTCCAAAGGCCATGCCGGCGGTCAGCGTCGCCAGCCGCACGCCGTCGGGCAGCGTGACATGCACCGCACCGCTGCGCAGGAAGAACAGGGAGGAGGCCGGATCGCCCGTGGTGATGATCTTGGCGCCGGCCTGAAAGGTTCGGATCGTGCAGATCGAAGCGAGATCCGTCAGTTCCTCCTCGCTTAGCCCGGCCAGCAACGGCTGCTCGGCAAGCTCGGTGAACTCGTGAAAATCGATCGAACCGCCATAGCGATAAACGATCTGGTCCTCGGCCCATTCAATCGCGGTGTCGAGCAGATAGAAGTCGCGGACGTTCTTCAGCTCGGCGGTCCATTCGCGCAAGCTGTCCCATTCCTTGGAGGCGCGTCTGACGCCTGACAGAACGACGGTCACGTTCAGTGCGGCGAGCTCCTCGAAGGTCTCGGCGACGAGCCGCGCACCGGCGCGCGTGGTCGAGGTGACGCGGTGCAGGTCGAACACGACGATTTGCGGCCGCGGTCGTCCCGCCAGCCGGCGCGAGACGTAGTCGACGGCCGACAGCGACAGCGTGCCGACCAGCTCGATGACCCGCACCTCCTGCTCATGCGCGGCCAGGATTTCGCGCTCCTGCGGCCGGCGCACGCGGCGTGACGGGCTCTTGCCGATATCGTAGTCGGCGATGACGGCGTTGCGGGCATCGTCGCTGCGGTTGAGCATGTGCAGATCGTAGTGCGAGGATAGCGCCTCGCAGACCTTGATGCCGCGCACGCTGTTGCCGTGCTTGTCGAGCTTCGGCGAATAGCTGCCGAGGCCGAGGCGGGCAGGGAGCGCGGCCAGAATGCCGCCGCCGACGCCGCTCTTGGCCGGAATGCCGATGCGGTAGATCCATTCGCCGGCATAGTCGTACATGCCCGACGAGGTCATCACCGACAGCGTGCGCGAGATGGCGTAGGCGCTCAGCACCTGCTCGCCCGTGACCGGATTGATGCCGCGATTGGCGAGCGTCGCCGCCATCACCGCGATGTCGCGCGCCGTGACCAGCACGGCGCATTGCCGGAAATAGACGTCGAGGACCCCCGCGACATTGTCGGAGATCACCGCGTTGGTCTTGAGAAGATAGCCGATCGCCCGGTTGCGGTCGCCGGTCTGGCTCTCGGACGCGTAGACGGCCTCGTCCAGCGCGAGCTCGCGTCCGGCAAAGCGGCCGAGCGCGAGACGGATTTGCTCGAAAGCGTCCGCACCCTTGCTGTCGTAGATCAGCCCGGTGCAGGCGATCGCGCCGGCATTGACCATCGGGTTGAACGGGTGGTTCTCCGAATTGAGCCGGATCGAGTTGAAGGGATCGCCGGAGGGCTCGACGCCGATCGCGCTTTCGACCTTGCCGGCACCCAGAAGGTCCAGCGCCAGCGCGAACACGAACGGCTTCGACATCGACTGGATGGTGAAGGGCACCCTGGAGTCGCCGACCTCGTAGACGTGGCCATCCAGCGTCGCGAGGCTGATGCCGAAATAGGCAGGATCGGCCTTGCCCAGCTCGGGAATGTAATCGGCAACGTGGCCTGAGGTTTCCGCGGAGAATTCGTTGAGGCAATTGTCCAGGAACCGCAGCAAGGGCGGCTTCGAGCGGGACCAGGCGGCGGCGAGAGGCGCGAGCGGTGTCATCGCCTCTCTTGTGCAACGCAATCAGGGGGCGCGCAACCCGTCCGGCACCATGGTCTGCCGCCGGACCAGGACAAGCGCCAGCAGGGCCGTGGGCACGAGGATGGCAAGGCCCGTCAGCGTCACCTGCAGCTGCGACAGCGGCATGATTCCCCCGCCCGGCGTCGCCACCACGAAGCCGCCGATCACCAGCAGCACGCGGATCGGCCATTCGAGCGCGCCGGTGCCGCGCAGATCGCCGATGAAGGGCTGGTAGCCCTGGATGCCGCCACAGATGAACAGCGTGCCGAACGCGGCAAGTCCCATCAGGCCAAGGCCGGCGAAGTAGGGGCTCGGTCCCTGCAGCACCAGCGCCGGATTGAGCACGAAGAAGAACGGGATGAAATAGATGATGCTGCCGACCCACATCGATTCCCAGCCGGTCTTCATCGCCGGCGAGCCCGCGATGCCTGCGGCGGCGAACGAAGCGATCGCGACGGGCGGTGTGATCGACGACAGCATGCCCCAGTAGAAGATGAACATGTGCACCGCTATCTTGTTCAGCCCGAGCTTCTCCAGCGCGGGGGCGACCAGGATGGCGAGGAAGATGTAGCAGGCCGTCGTCGTCAGCCCGAGGCCGAGGATGAGGCTGGTGAGGGCGCACATGCCGAGCAGCAGGAAGGCATTGTCGCCGGCAATGTGCAGCAAATCGTTGGCAAGGCTCGACACCACGCCGGTCATTGAGAACGCGCCGATCAGCAGGCCGCACCCGGCGAGGATGCCGACGAGCTCGACGAAGGTGCGGCCGTTGACCTCGAGGAACTTACCGATCGTCGCAAACGTCCAGCGTGTGTCCTTGGAGAAGAACTGGTTCAGCACCAGCAGCAGCGCGGTGGCGTAGAACGGCGCGTGGCTCTCGCGCTTGAAATAGAGCAGCATCACGATCAGCAGCGCGATGACGAAAACGTAGTACCAACCGTCCTTGATCGTATCCATGACGCGCGGCAGATCGGCGCGCGGGATGCCTTTCAGCCCGTGGCGCGCGGCGTAAGCGTCGACCTGCATGAACAGGCCGACGTAATAGAGCACGGCGGGAATGATCGCGGCGACGGCGACTTCCGCGTAGCTGACGTTGAGAAACTGCGCGATCACGAAGGCGGTCGCGCCCATCACCGGGGGCGCCAGCACCGCGCCGGTCGAGGCGCAGGCCTCGATCGCGGCGGCATAGGAGGCGCGGAAGCCGCTCTTCTTCATGACGGGAATGGTCATGGTGCCGGCGGTCAGCACGTTGGAGATGATCGAGCCCGACATCATGCCGAGCAGACCGCTGGCGAAGATGCAGACCTTCGCCGCACCGCCGCGGAAGGTGCCGCACATTGCGAAAGAGAGATTGATGAAGAACTTGCCGGCGCCGGTCATCATGAGCGCAGTGCCGAACACCAGGAAACCGATCACGGTGTCGGCAAAGGCCTGGATGGGGATGCCGAGCAGGCTCTCGCCTGAGAGCACGTGGTAGGCGGTCGCCTGTTCCAGCGTCGATTGCGTGCCGCGGAACGGCCCGAGCCAGCCGGCCTCGGCGAATAGCGGATAGACCGTGAAGGGCAGGACGCTCAAGAGCAGGCTCCAGCCGCCGGTGCGCCTGAGTGCCTCCATCAGCATCACCCACATCACGAGGCCTGCGGCGATGACGCTATTGGGCGCGCCGCCGAACTCCCAGCCGGCCTCTGCCGCCTTGCGCACGTTCGACATCAACACCAGTGCTGCCGCGAACGTTACGACGAAGAGCAACAGGTCGTACCAGGGAATCCGATCGAGCGGTGCGCGTTCCGCGCCCGGAAAGATCAGGAAGGTGAACGGCAGCATCAAGGCGATCAGGAGATAGAAATACTCCGTGTTGAGCTGGGTGTAGCCCATGAAGAAGCGCAGTGAGAATTGCTGGTTGATGCAGAGCAGGATGGTCGCGGCCGTCGCAACCACCAGCATCCAGCGCCAGGCACCGCGCAAGGTGCGCACGCGCGTGACCTCCGCTTCCTGCATGTTCCCGGCGGCGCCGTGCGGATCGTCGAAGACGACCCGCTTGGCCTCGTCTTGCGGGGCGGTGGAGGTGGAAGCAGAAGACATCATTGATCCCGCGCGTGGGTTGTTGGAAGCAAGCTAGGCGAATGGCAGTGTCAGAATCGCTCGCGCCGCGGCTTCAATCTCTCCCGCTTGCGGGGGAGGTCGCGCCGAAGGCGCGGGTGAGGGCTCTCGCCTCCTGGAGAATCCCGCCGAGAAGAGACCCTCTCCTCAGCCCTCCCCCGCAAGCGGGGGAGGGAGCGCGCACCTTCCTCTTGGCGCCGAGAGCGAGTTCATCATTCCTCGAACCCGTTCGGCATGTCGGCCTTCGCAAGCGCCGCTGCGCGCGCCTTCATCCAGCCGTCGAGAAACGACTTGTCGTCCGATTGCGGATTGGACTTGCCGTACTCCGCCCACGCCGCGCCGAGCACCTCCTGCCGCTTGATCAGCTTGTTGTTGTGCGTCTCCTGCGCATCGCTCCACTGCCCGGCTTCCTTCAGCGCCTTCACTGCGCCGGGATGCACCGGCACCACCCAGTTCTTGGTCTGGCGGTCGGCGGCGAGACCTCCGGCGCCGGGCGCGGAGTCCTTAAAGGCATCGTAGTTTACAATCATCGCCTTCGTGATCGCATAGACCTGGTCGGCGGGTTGCGAGGCGTAGGTGACGAAGATCGGGTAGGGGTAATTGCCGAGCTCGACCGGCTTGTCCGGCGAGATGCCGGCGCCGCAGGTCGCCAGCTGCGGAAAGAAGAACGAGCCGACCTTCTGCATCCGCGCCCAGCCTTCCTTGTCCTTGGCCGGCAGCGGCGGCCAGATCAGGCCGCGCGGCGACGTCTCGGCCTCCTTGGCGGGGCCGGTGATGGTGGTGCCGAAGGCGGCATCGACGTCGTTGTTGATCAGCCCTTTCCACATCGCGCCGTAGCTCGCGAACTCGACGGCCTTGACGTCCTTCTGCGTCAGTCCGGCGAAGGCGAGCACCGCGAGCGAGTTCTGGTTCAGCGCGGGCGAGCCGACCACGAAGCCGACACGCTTGCCCTTGAGGTCCTTCAGCTCCTTCACGCCGGTGTCGGCAGCGACAGCGAGCGAGCCGCAATTGCAGTCGACGGACGAGAGCAGAATCTGGAGCGGCTGCGGGCCCCATTCCTTCGACCCGAACTCGAATACGCCTTCCTGCGCGAAATAGGTGCCCGATCCCATCGCCGCGGAGACCGCCCGCTTGGCGCGCAGCGGCGCGAGCCGTGCGACGTCGTTGCCTGCGGGGAGCACGCGCACGTCGGTGCCGAACTTGTCCTTCATCATCTTACCGACGCCGACCGCGATGTTGAAGCCGGCGGTTCCGGTGTCATAGGCCGTGAAGGTCAAGGTCGCCGGCAGCTTGACGTCTTCGGCGAACGCGTAGCGTGTAGACGCAAAAGAAATGCCTGCCACCAAGGCAGGCGCGAGTATGATCAGCCCACGAAGCATGTTTCCCTCCAATGATCCTCGCTTTGCCGCGAAGATTTTCTTTCTTTGTTTGAAACAACGTTTTGTTTGCAGCAGATCATGTCACCGCGATCGAGCGATGGCAACGCCGCACCGTTGCCTGCGCGAATAAGGCTGACAGATTGTCGCGCAGACGACGGATAGAACACTCAGCTCGCGACGGTCGCAACAGCCTGTCCCTCGGCAACGACATCGTCCAGCTTCACCAGCAGCGATGTGATGGTGCCGCTCGCGGGCGAGGACACCGGTATCTCCATCTTCATCGCCTCGACCACCACAATCTCATCGCCATCCGCGACGGTTCCTCCAACCTGCACGGGAGTTGCGCAGATTCGCCCCGCGACCTCGGTGACGATCTTAATTTCTGGCATGCCATCGCCTTTTTGTTGTCGTCGCAAAATGCCTGAGGTAGCGTCGTCTGCAAGTGGAATTTAATTCCGCACAGCGGAACAAACGGTAGGGAACATGGGACGACGATCCGAGCGGTTGAGTAGGCAAGGCATGCTCGCTGGCGATGCCGGCGAGGGAGATGTCATCCAGGTGGTCTCGCGCGCGTTCGACGTGTTGCGATGCTTCGAGGGCCACGATAGCAGGCTCGGCAATCTCGAGATCTCAAATCGCTGCGGTCTGCCGCGCTCGACGGTGTCGCGGCTCACGCACACGCTGACGCGGATGGGACAGCTGGTCTATCTGCCGCGTGATCAAAAATATCGCATCGGCCCGAGCGCGGTGGCGATGAGCGCTTCGATGATGAAGGGCGCGCAGCTGCGCAGCATGATCCGCCAACGACTCCAGGAAGTGGCCGAGCAAGTGCCGGGGACGGTCGGCTTCGTCATCCCCGATCGCTTCCATCTGGTCTATCTCCTGTTCGCGCGCTCGGCGACCGCGCTCGGCCTGCACGAGGGCACCGGCAGCCGCATCTCGATGGCCTCGACCGCCGCGGGCGCGGCCTACACCGCGGCGCTGGCGCCGGAGATCGGCGATGCCTTCATCGCGGACATGGAACGGGAGGCTCCCGAGGCCGCGAAGATCCTGAAGCCGCGCATTGAAGCCAACCGGGAGATGCTGCGCGAGCGCGGCTATGTCGTGGCCTGCGGCCTGTGGAGCCCGCACATCAACGGGCTCGCGGTGCCGATCTGGTCGCCGCAGTACCAGACCTTCGTGGTCATCACGATCGGCCTTCTGTCCGCGATGTACGACGAGGAACGGCTGCATGCCGAAGTCGCGCCGCTGATGCTCGAGCTCGGCCGGTCGCTCAGCAGCCTGGTCGAGGGCGCGGAAGGCGACGTCTTCAACAACCGTATCCCGCGCAAACCGGTCGCAATGGCCGTGCATAACAATAACAAGCCGATCAATTCGGAGGGAGTGAATGAACTGGAAGCCGGAACTCGACGAGCTCGCCCGGCGCGAAGCCTTCGCGCGGGAGATGGGCGGCGTTGACAAGGTCAAGCGACAGCATGACCAGGGCCGGCTGACTGTTCGGGAGCGTATCGACAAGCTGATCGACAAAGGCAGCTTCCACGAGATCGGTGCCGTCTCCGGCATCGGTGAATACGATTCCAGCGGCGAGCTGAAGAAACTGACGCCGGCGAACTGCGTGTTCGGCCGCGCGCGCGTCGATGGCCGGACCGTGGTCGTGGTCGGCGACGATTTCACCGTACGCGGCGGCTCCGCCGATGCGTCGATCTCGGCAAAACCGTTGATGGCGGAGGAGATGGCGCACGACCTCCGTCTGCCCATCGTCCGCATCATCGAAGGCTCCGGCGGCGGCGGCTCGGTCAAGACCATCGAGACCAAGGGCGCTGCCAATCTGCCGGGCGGCATCGGCGGCACGCGCTGGTATCGGTTCACGACGGAGAATCTGTCGCGCGTGCCGGTGGTGGCACTCGGTCTCGGCTCGGTCGCGGGTCTTGGCGCCGCGCGCCTTGCCGCCAGCCACTATTCCATCATGACCAGGAAGTCCGCGATGTTCGTCGCGGGCCCGCCGGTGGTGAAGGCGCTGGGGCAGGACCTCTCGAAGGAAGAGCTCGGCGGCGCCGACATCCAGACCCGCGCCGGCGCGGTCGATCACGCCGTCGACACGGAAGAAGAGGCGTTCGCCTGCGCCCGGCGCTTCCTCTCCTATCTGCCGTCGTCGGTCTACGAGCTGTCGCCGACCTTGCCCTGCACCGACAATCCGGAGCGCAGCGAGCAAGCGCTGCTCAACGCGGTGCCGCGCAACCGCAAGCAGGTCTACAAGATGCGGCCCATCATCGAGTCCGTCGTGGACAAGGGCTCGTTCTTCGAGGTCGGCAAGAACTTCGGCAAGCCGATCATCGTCGGCCTTGCACGGCTCGAGGGCAGGCCGGTGCTGCTGCTCGCCAGCGACAGTTTTCACTACGGCGGCTCCTGGACCGCGGATGCCTGCCAGAAGGTGGTGCGCTGGGTCGACTTCGCCGAGACCTTCCATCTGCCCATCGTCTATCTCATGGATTGTCCCGGCTTCATGATCGGCCTCGATGCCGAGAAGGCCGCGACCATCCGTCACGGCGTTCGCGCGATGGCCGCGGTCAACCAGACCACCGTGCCCTGGTGCACCGTGATCCTGCGTAACGCGTTCGGTGTTGCGGGCGTCGTGCACCAGCCGGCAGACCGCTTCTCGATCCGCTATGCCTGGCCGTCGGCCTATTGGGGTTCGCTCCCGCTCGAAGGCGGCATTGAGGCCGCCTATCGCGCCGACATCGACGCGGCCGAGGACAAGGCGGCGAAGCTGGAGGAAATCCAGGAGCGCCTCAACAAGCTGCGCTCGCCGTTCCGCTCGGCCGAGAAGTTCTGGGTCGAGGAGATCATCGATCCCCGGAAGACGCGCTCGCTGTTGTGCGAGTTCGCCCGGCTCGCCGAGCCCTTGCGCAAGGCCGGTCCGCCGGAGAACTTTTCGATCAGGCCGTAAGCACCTTGTGTCAAGCCGTGACGCTCGTGTCCTGGACGCAGCGCAGCAACGCTACGCGTTGCAGCGCGTCCGGGACACGAGAAGCAGGCACCGACGCAATCCAAAGTTCTTCCACGGCAAAACAATAACGCGCTAAGCTCTCCCAACAAGAACAAGAGGAAGCGCCAATCGTGTACGACTTCATCATCGTGGGCGGCGGCTCGGCGGGGTCCGTGCTGGCCCACCGGCTCTCCGCGAAAAGCGCCAACAAGGTCCTGCTTTGCGAAGCCGGACAGGATACGCCGCCCGGCAACGAGCCGGCCGAAATCAGGGACAGCTATCCCGGCACCGCCTATTTCGATCCGCGCTTCCACTGGACCGAGCTGAAGGTCACGACCCAGGTCGTCAGCCACAACAATCCGAATGAAGCGCGTCCTCCCTTACGCAAATACGAGCAGGCGCGCGTGCTCGGCGGCGGCTCGTCGATCAACGGCCAGATGGCCAACCGCGGCGCGCCGACCGATTACGATGAATGGGACGCGCGCGGCGCTGCGGGCTGGTCGTGGGCCGACGTGCTGCCCTTCTTCAGGAAGGTCGAGCGCGACCTCGATTTCGACGGTCCCTTCCACGGCAAGGACGGCAAGATCCCGGTCCGCCGGATTCCGCGCGAGCACTGGACCAGGCATTCGCAGGCGCTCGCCGAGGCGTTCCAGCAGGCCGGCCATCAATATCTGCCGGACCAGAACGGCGAATTCGTCGACGGCTTCTTCCCGGTGACGCATTCCAATCAGGCCGAGCAGCGCGTCTCGGCCGCGATGGGCTATCTCGATCGCGACACCCGCAAGCGCGCCAACCTCACGATCTCTACGGACACGGAGGTCCGGGAGCTGCTGTTCGAAGGCACGCAATGCGTCGGGGTGAAGGCCGTTGTCGGCGGGCGTGAGCAGGAGTTCCGGGGACGCGAGATCATCCTCTCCAGCGGCGCGATCCACTCGCCGGCGCACCTCCTGCGCGCCGGCATCGGTCCGGTCGGCCATCTCAAGGACCTGGGAATCCCAGTCCTGATGGGCCTGGCGGGCGTCGGCCAGCGCCTGATGGACCATCCCTCGATTTCGCTGTCGTCCTACATCCGCCGCGGCGCGCGCATGAACGAGCATACAAGGCGCCACATGCAGGTCGGCCTGCGCTATTCGTCGGGACTCGAAGGCGTGCCGAAGGGCGACATGTTCGTCGTCGTGCTCAGCAAGTCGGCCTGGCACGCGGTCGGTGCGCAGATCGGCTCGCTGCTCACCTTCGTCAACAAGACCTATTCGGAGACGGGGCAAGTCAAGCTGGCCTCGCGCGATCCCGCCGCGGAGCCGATCGTCGAGTTCAACCTGTTGTCCGACCGGCGCGACCTCGACCGGCTGATGAGCGGCTTCCGCAAGATGGCGGCCGTGCAGATGAGCGAGGCGGTCAGGGCGGTGACGGACAAGCCGTTCCCCGCCTCCTACACCGACCGCGTGCGCAAAATTGGTGTGGTCAATACGACGAACAGGATCCTGACCACGATCGCCGCGGCCCTGATGGACGGGCCGGCGGCGCTGCGCCACTACATGATCGACAATTTCGTCGTCGAAGGCTTTACCTTCGATCAGGTGATCAACCACGACGAGGCGCTGGAGGCCTTCGTGCGCAAGGCGACCATCGGTGTCTGGCACGCCTCGTGCTCGTGCCGCATGGGCCGGGCCGACGATCCGATGGCGGTGGTCGATACGGAAGGCCGCGTCAAGGGCATCCAGGGCCTGCGCGTCGTGGACGCCTCGATCTTCCCGGTGGTGCCGTGCGCCAACACCAATTTTCCCGTGTTGATGTCGGCGGAGAAGATCGCGGCCGCGATGATGCAATGAGCGGCAGCGAGTCCTGGCGATCCGGTCAACGCGGGGAGGAGGAGCGCTCATTGGATCCTTCTTGCGCAATCCGACTTGGTTGCACGCCGCGAGCTTGACGCGCTGATCGAGCATTCGTGCGCTGCGAGTTAATCATCTCGGGCGCTACGTGTAGGCTATGAGATCGTGCAGTCGTGGCACGCGACGCAGCCATTTTCAGCCGCGCTTTAGGCCCATTTCAGACAAACTGTTATTGGTTTCTCGTGTCCCGGGGCAGGGTCTCTCATTTGGAGTCCTTGCAATGTTCAAGCGAGTATTTTCTGCGTGCGTGCTCGTTATCCTGGGTTCTGTCGCTTCGGAAGCGCGCCCTTATCGCATTCATCAAGCTCCTGAATGCAACGTCACCATGCCCTGCGACTTCTCGTATTCGCAGACGCGACGCGAGCGGGCTTCCAGGCCCTCGCTGGCTTCCAGATCTTCGCTGATCTCCAGGTCCACGCTGCAAGCGTACCGCTCGACACAACTGACAGTGACTGATGCTGGGGGCACGACCACGCCGGCGACCGTCTCCGGTGCTCACGGCGCTGGCGTTGTCGGTGGCCGTCCGGCCGGTTGTCCCTCCTCGTTCTGCGGCTGCGGCGCGGCTCTGCGCGTATTCGGCCGTATCGTCCCGGAATTGAATCTTGCGTCCAACTGGCTCCGCTTTCCGCGGACGTCACCCGCACCGGGAATGGTTGCTGCGCGACGAGGTCACGTTTTCGTCCTTGAGCAGCACCTCGGAGGCGATGTCTGGATGGCCTATGACGCCAACTCGGGCGGGCGCGCGACGCGAATGCACGCGCGTTCGCTGCGAGGGTATACGATTGTCAACCCGCGCGGCGGCTCGGTGGCTTGAGGGCAGCGGATAGCACTCTAAGAACCGCGGGCGGGTCGCAACATCTTTGCGGCCCGCCAAGGTTGAACAAATTGTTGGCGCCGGGAGCCCAATCACAGCCGGAGCACCTTGCCGGGGTTCATGATGTTCTGCGGATCGAGCGCGCGCTTGATGGTTCGCATGATGTCGAGTTCGGTCTTCGAGCGGTAGTGGCTGAGCTCGTCGAGCTTGTCGATGCCGATGCCGTGTTCCGCCGAGATCGAGCCGCCCATGGACGTGATGAGATCGTTCACGGCACGGGTGATGGCGGCCTTGTATTGGGTCAGCGTCTGCTGATCCATACCTGATGGCCCCATGAACGAGAAATGCAGATTGCCGTCGCCGATGTGCCCCAGAGGATAGGGGCGAATGCTCGGGAGAATGTCGCGCACGGCCGCTAGGCCGAGATCGATGAACTCCGGAATCCTGGAGATGGCGACCGACACATCAAAGCTGAGCCCCGGCCCCTCGGCGCGGGACGCCTCGGCGACGCTTTCCCGGATGCGCCACATGTTCTGCGATTGGCTTCCGGTCTGGGCGATCACCGCGTCGATCACGCGCCCGGCCTCGAGCTGGTCGGCGAGGAATTGCTCCATCTTCGCCGCGATGCCCTCGGCCCCGTCCTGGCGCGCCCGCGAGGACGACCATTCGAGCAGCAGGTACCATGGCGTGTCCGCTCGAAGCGGATCCTGCGTGCCGGGAATGTGGCGGAGCACCATGTCGACGGCGGCGCGGCTCATCAACTCGCAGGAGCCGACATTGTCCTCGGAGGCGCTATGGGCTTCCGACAGGATCTCCAGCGCCGCGCGCGGATCCCGGATCGCCAGCCACGCGGTGCAGACGTCCTTGGGAGCCGGCCAGAGCTTGAGCACGGCCTTCGTGATGATGCCGAGCGTTCCTTCGGCGCCCATGAAGAGATGCTTGAGGTCGTAGCCGGTATTGTCCTTCTTGAGTGCACGCAACCCGTCCCAGACCTCGCCATTGGCCAGCACGACCTCGAGGCCGAGGACGAGGTTGCGGGCATTGCCGTAGCGCAGCACCTGCACGCCGCCGGCGTTGGTCGACAGATTGCCGCCGATCATGCACGAGCCCTGGGCGCCAAGGCTGAGCGGCAGGAACCGGTCGTGCCGGCTTGCTGTCTCCTGCAGAGCCTGCAGCACGCAGCCGGCCTCCACTGTCATGGTATAGCCGGTGGCATCGACGTCCAGCACGCGGTTCATCCGGCCAAGCGACAACACGATGCCGGTATGCGCGGGCCAGGGCGTGGCTCCGCCCATCAGGCCCGTGTTTCCGCCCTGCGGCACGATCGCGACCCCATGGTCGTGGCAGAGCCTGACCACCTTCGCGACCTCCTCGGTACTGCCGGGACGGACGACGGCTCCGGCACGGCCCACCAGCAGTCCGCGCCAGTCCGTCACGAACGGCTGCTTGCCGTGCTCGTCCTCGATGAGGCCCTTCTCACCCACGATCGCGCGCAGCGAATCGCGCATCTGGGAGGTCAGCGGAGCGGTTGGAATGATGGGTTCGGACGACGGACCGGCAGCCGGCATTTGTTTCCCCTGGCGCATCTTGGTGTGCACTGCGCACGTGACGTGCGTCGGAGCATTGTCCACGTTTGCGCCGTGGAGTCTAACGGCAATATGGCTCTACGCGGGCCCGGCAGAGCCGTCAGGGCTCTCGCGCTTTTCCTCATATGCGACAGCCCTGGGCAGAACCGGGCGAGCAGGGCGCCTCGCGCCGTTTCGGATTTTCTGTTTGGGCCGTGCCGCACCGGGGCCGGAAGCGGGCTCTGTCGGCAGGCGCAAATCGCATTTCCTCCGTTGTTCTACGGTGTTCTTGCTGCTTTACCGCCAATCTCCGCGGTCGCGTTTAAGCGACATTAATGATGCCTTCTCGATATGGGACATCTCGATCCGGAGCGGTCCGTGTTTGCGGATCGCCTGTAAGCGTTGGTTAAGACAGCCATCGACATATTCCAGCCCGTGAATGGACGAGTGTTGGGGGCGACCCCCGGTAATCTTCTTTCGTCGATGTCAGGGAAAGGGCCGCTGCCCAAGGAAGGCAGCCAGGATGAACCTCATGCTCCGCCGCGCAGTGCTCTGTTTCGCGACAGACCGGAAGGCCAACGTCGCCATCATCTTCGCGCTGACGCTGGTTCCGATCGTCTTTCTTCTGGGTATGACACTCGACTACACGCTGGCCTCGCGCAAGCGCGAGCAGCTGGACGCGGCCGCCGACGCCGCCGCAATCGCTGCCGTGCGGCCGGCGATGCTGACGCAGACCGACACCGCAGTGGTCAAGGCGACCGCGGAAGCTGTGTTCGCCGCGAAGGCGAATCTTCCCGGCCTGGCTTCTGTTCCGTCGCCGACTGTCACCGTCACCGATTCCGGTCTCGCGCGGACCATCACGGTTTCTTACACCGCGCAGTCCGTCAATAATTTTCCCGGCGTCCTCGGCAAGCAGACCTGGCAGGTCGGCGGCTCCGCGACGGCGCGAGCATCAAGCGCGCCCAACATGAACTTCTATATGCTGCTGGACGTCTCGCCATCGATGGCGCTTGGGGCAACGCAGGCCGACATCAACAACATGATCACGGCAACGAAGAACCAGCCGTCCTATGCTAGGAACTGTGCGTTCGCGTGCCATGAGGTTCATCCCAATAACCAGAACCCGAGCTCGTCGAACAAGGACAATCTCACCGTTGCACGCGCCAACAACATCACGCTGCGCATCGATCTCGTAACCAATGCCGTCAAACAATTGATGGTGGGGCCATGGACGTGCCCGCAATCGGGCGTTTCGGGCGGCGTCATGCAGTGCATGGCCGCGCTCAACAACACGACGTACAAGGCTGCCCTCTACACCTTTGACTACAAATTGAACACGGTCCAGACGCTGACGACGCCGACGACCGCCGGGACGCAGATCGCCAACATTCAGCTGATGCCGGTGGATCACCAGAACTGCGTCATCATCAACCAATGTTCCACCGACTACGGCTCGGACATCGCGGGCGGGCTCACGGGTGTCAACAACATCATGCCCGCGCCCGGCAGCGGCACCAACCAGGCCGGCGATACGCCGCAGGAAGTGGTATTTCTCGTCACCGACGGGGTCGAAGACAAGCTGATCCTGAAGTCCGCAAGCTGCGATCCGAACGCCACCTATCCGCTTCCGACCGTCGGCAGCACCCAAGTCCGCTGTCAGCAGCCGCTTAACACGGCGGCCTGCACGACGATCAAGAACCGTGGCATCCGCATCGCGGTGCTCTACACCGAATACCTGCAATTGCCGACCGACGGCTGGTACAACAGCCGTATCGCGCAGTTCAACAATCCGTCCTCGTCCACAGGCCAGATCGCTCAGAGGCTGCAGTCATGCGCCTCGCCTGGTTTGTATGCGAGCGTTCAGACCGGCGGTGATATTTCCGAGGCGCTGACGAACCTGTTCCTCAAGGTCGCGTCCAGTACGGCCAGCCTTGTGAAGTAGAGAGACGCGTCATGACCGGCCCAGCCGAGACAACAATGAGACGCCGCAATCGGTGCGCCGCATTCGCGCGGGACAGCAGGGGTGCCACGGCCGTGGAGTTCGCGCTGGTCGCCGCGCCGTTTCTCGCGCTCATCATCGCGCTGATCCAGACGTTTCTGGTCTTCTTCGCCCAGCAGATGCTCGAAACCGTCGTGCGCCAGTCGGGCCGCCTGGTCATGACCGGACAGGTTCAATCTGCGCAGATGAGCGAGGCGGTTTTCAAACAGAAGGTTTGCGACCAGATCGTCATCCTGTTCAACTGCAGCGGCCTGATGATCGATATGCAGGTGGCGACCTCGTGGACGTCGGCGAACACGGGAATGCCCGCCCTGACCTACGACGGGTCCGGCAAGGTCACCAATACCTGGCAATACAACCCGGGTAATGCCGGCGACATCGTCGTGCTCCGCGTCATGTATGTGTGGCCGGTCGTGCTCGGTCCACTCGGTTTCAACCTCTCGAACCTCAGCAACGGCAACCGGCTGATCATGTCGACCGCCGCGTTCCAGAACGAGCCAGGAGCTACCTGATGATCTCCGCCCTGACGTCTCGCGCCCGGCACCTGTTGACCGATGTCCGCGCCGTCGCAGCGACGGAGTTCGCCATCGTGACGCCGTTCATGCTGGTGCTCTATCTCGGTGGCGTCGAGCTCGGCACCGGCCTTTCCATGAACGTCAAGGTCAGCGCGACCGCGCACAGTGTCGCCGACATGGTCACGCAGAACACGCAGGTCAGCGAGGCCCAGATGGACGGCATCCTCGCGGCTGCCAGTGCCATCATGGCTCCATATCCCACCAAGAATGGCAGCACTCCCTTGATGACGATCACCGTCTCGGAAGTCTCGACCGACACCAGCGGCAACGCGACGGTGCGATGGAGCAAGTCGACCAACGCGTCAGGGGCGAGAACGCCGGGTGCCGCGATGACCTTGTCGGCCTTTACCGCTGCGGGCGGCACCAAGAATGCCAAGATCTCCCTCATCCTGAGCGAGGTGTCCTACGACTACAAGCCCAACCTCGGCGGCGCCATCGCGGGCACTGTCAAGCTGTCCGACAGCTACTATCTGTTCCCGCGCTGCTCGACCAACTCCTCGAGCTTTCCCTTTTACGACATCAAATACGGACCGGGGGTGACCACCTGCACCTGCGTCCAGCACTTGCAGCAGAAGATCTGCTAGTCCCCGCCCGAGCCGGCAGGGCCCCCCAGCCTCCATTTTGCGCGAACTGAGCGTGCGCCGCGTCCTTCGACGCGGCGCTTGCGCGCCTCTTCATGATATGACTACTCAGAGGTAGGATTGCCCGTTGCGGACCCTCCCATGGCTGGCGCGGCGCGGAACGCGTGATCGTGGCGATTTCCATCGTCCAGCCCCAAGGATATTCACCTCATGACCCAGGCACTTGCCATCAGTCGCTTCCCCGTTCCTGATCTGGCCGACATGCCAGACGACATCCGGGCCCGTATCCTGGCCGTCCAGGAGAAGTCCGGCTTCATCCCGAACGTTTTTCTCGTGCTCGCGCATCGGCCGGACGAGTTTCGCGCGTTCTTTGCCTACCACGATGCGCTGATGGACAAGCCCGGCAATCTCACCAAGGCCGAGCGGGAGATGATCGTGGTTGCGACCAGCAATCTCAATCAATGCCAGTATTGCGTCATCGCGCATGGCGCGATCCTGCGCATCCGGGCGAAGGATCCGCTGGTCGCCGATCAGGTCGCAGTCAATTATCGCAAGGCTGATATCACCGACCGGCAGAAGGCGATGCTCGACTTCGCCGTCCGCGTCTCGACCGAGGCCTACAAGGTGTCCGAAGCCGATTTCGCCACTCTGAAATCGCACGCCTTCACGGAAGAAGACATCTGGGACATTGCAGCGATCTCGGCTTTCTTCGGCCTCTCCAACCGGATTGCCAACGTCACCAGCATGCGTCCGAACTCGGAATTCTACAGCATGGGACGCGGCTGACCGAATCCGCATGTTCACGATCGGGGGCAGCGCGGCCCAGGTGCTGCGAACGAATCCGGAAGTTGACCGTGTTCGATCGGCGTCTTGATTGGGAGAGGTGAAGAGATGACAGACTTCGTAACGCCGCAGAAGATGGCGGAGATGATTCCGTCGGGGTGCAAGCTCGGTTTGGCGCCGGACGACTACGGCGCGTCTCCCGGCCTGGTCCGGATGCTGATCGATCGAGGCATTCGCGATCTCCATGTCGTCTGTGCGCCGATCGGCGGCATGCAGGTCGATATGCTGGTCGGCGCCGGCGCCGTGGCAACGCTGGAGACGAGTGCGGTCAGTCTCGGCGAGGCGGGCGGTGCGCCCTGTTTCAACCGGGCTGTCCGCGACGGATCCATTCGCCTCCGCGACGCCACTTGTCCCGCCGTGTTCGCGGGCCTGACGGCCGCGGAGAAGGGAGTTCCGTTCATGCCGATCCGCGGCATCATCGGTAGCGACGTCCTGGAGAAGCGAGACGACTGGAAGGTGATGTCCAACCCGTTCGACGATGGCGAGAAGATCGTCGTGGTCTCCGCGATCCAGCCCGACATCGCGTTGTTTCATGCGCCTGAAGCGGACCGGTTCGGCAACGTTCGGCTGGGGCGTCGGCGCGAGGTGATGTTGCTGGCGCATGCGTCGAAGAAGGCCTTCGTGACTGTCGAGCGCATATCCGAGGTGTCGTTGCTCGACGACGAGAAGATGGCTGCGGGGGTCTTGCCCGCGATCTACGTGAGTGCGGTGGCGCAGCTTGAAAACGGTGGGTGGCCCACGGGGCTTTACGCCGAGTATCCCAGGGATGGGCAGGAGATCGAGAAATACGCGCGAGCGGCGCGCTCGCCGGAAGGATTTTTGGCCTACGTCCGGGAGGCCAGGAGCGTCGCATGAGTGAGGCGTGCACCAGCCGTGAGTTGATGATCTACACGATCTCGCGGCTGCTGAAGGGCGTGCGGCATGTTGCGGTCGGTCAATCGTCGCCGATGCCGGCGGCTGGAGCGATGCTGTTGCGTGCGATCAACCAGCGTGACGGACTGGAGCACGTGCAGGTCTCGATCCTCGGGTCGGTCAAGCACAATTCCTTCACCGGCGGGGCCGAGGAGCTGTTCGATTGCGCCGCGCAGGGGCGCCTCGACGCCTTCTTTCTCGGCGGAGGCCAGATCGACGGCCAGGGCAACATCAACCTCGTCGGCACCGGGGACTATCCGAACAATCCGGTCCGATGGCCCGGCTCGTTCGGCTCCGCCTACCTGTATTTCCTCGTTCCGCGCGTCATTCTGTTCCGTGAAGAGCACAGCCTGCGATCCCTGGTCGAGCGCGTCGACTTCGTGTCCGCGCCGGGCGTGACCGACGAAACGGTTTATCGGCGGGGCGGGCCTCATGCGCTGCTGACCAATGCGGCGTTGTTTTCCTTCGAGCGGGAGGCGGGACGTTTTCGCCTCGAGAGCACGCATCCCGGCTTCGATTGGCGCGACATTCGCGGCACGACGGGCTTCGCGTACGACAACGAGCGATGCGAGGCCACGACGCCGGTGCCGGACGAGGCGACGCTGGCTCTGATCCGGGGGAGGATCCGCGAGGAACTGTGCGAATGTTATCCGCAGTTCGCAGGCCATATGCCGGGTCCCGATTGAGGGCGGGCGCTATGGCACATCACTTGTTGCCGCCCACGGCGCGCACGCCTCGTCCTTCTTGGTTCGATGTGCACTGCAGCCGCACACTCCTTCCCCGCCAAGTCATTGATCTCTCATGCCTCGGCTACTGTGCATGGGGTTGTTTTCGCATTTTTGTTCGCGTGCCCGCGGCCGGGTGGATCGGTCCAGCGTAATCTCTCGTCGCCCGATCGCCACCCAATCAAGAATTCGCTTTACAAGAATTCGGAATTGGCGTAGACGTCGACATATCCCGCCCGCCACAAGGGGCGTTTCGCGATCGTCATGAGACGCGGGCCGGGAGGCGGTGGCCGCGACGGCGTCGGCGCGCCGGGCAGCTTGCAGGGCGGGAATCCCCGTGAGCAGCGGCTCGCGCGATACGACACGGCGCTGACAGCGTCTTCGTTCGGCCGCGATGGCGAGCGCACGCCAGCCGTCGCGGACAGGAGCTGAGGATGTGCGCGGACGGCAAAATCGTGTGGTCCTGACGCCCGGGGTCTGTGCGTCAAGTGTTGCGGTGATTGCGGCGGCCCAACCGGGTTCGCGCATCAGCCATCCGCAAGACGACGGGGCAATAGTGCATCGCTCCCCGGGGAGAGCACGCCATAAGCCGTAAAACCATTCGCGCAGGGAAGGCCGGGCGTTCCGGCGTCACCTGTAGTCCACCCCGTGCGCATCTTGTTCGCACACGGGACCGCGGGTGCCAGCCGGCGCCCGGCCTTCCCTGCGCCCTTTCTCAAGAAGGGCGCAACGAAGAGAGCAAAGCTCGGGCGAAATGAGCCGCGAGAACGCGAAGATGTGTCTGCGAGCGAAGCGCGAGAGAATGCGACGACGCAGCTTGCTCCGCTGCTTATGCCATCGCCGGCTGCGCCTTCGGCTGCCGCGACAGCGCCAGCACGATCAGCGCGGCGAACACGCAGAGCGCACCGGCAATGAAGAATGCAGGCAAGTAGCTCTGATAGACCGTTCGCGACAAACCGGCGCCGAAGGCGGCCGCGCCAGCGCCGAGCTGATGGCCGGCAAAGATCCAGCCGAACACCAGATTGGCGCGCTCGGGTCCGAATTTCTGCGCGGTGATCCGCACCGTCGGCGGCACCGTCGCGATCCAGTCGAGGCCGTAGAACATCGCGAAGATCGAGAGGCCGTAGAACGAGAAATCGCTGAAGGGCAGGAAGATCAGCGAGAGCCCGCGCAGGCCGTAGTACCAGAACAGCAGCCAGCGGTTGTCGTAGCGGTCCGACAGCCAGCCCGATATGATGGTGCCGACGAAGTCGAAGACGCCCATCGCGGCGAGCAGGCTCGCGGCCTGTACCTGCGGGATGCCGAAATCGAGGCACATCGGGATCAGATGCACCTGCACGAGGCCGGCGGTCGATGCACCACAGACGAAGAACGTCGCAAACAGGATCCAGAACGTCGTCGATTTCGAAGCGTCGCGCAGCGTGCCGAGCGCAACGCCCGTGATCGAGCCATGGCTGACAGGCGGGGCGGGCAGGGGTGTGGTGCCTTCGTCGCCGAACGGGCGCAGGCCCAGATCGCCCGGACGGTCGCGCATCACGAGCAGGATGGCCAGGGCGGAGACGCCGAGCATGATGCAGACGAAGCCGAGCGCAAGCCGCCAGCCGTAGCGTTCGGTGAGGCTCGCCAGCAGCGGCAGGAACACGAGCTGGCCGGTGGCGACGCTCGCGGTCAGGATACCGATAACGAGCCCCCGCCGCGCGGCGAACCAGCGCGTCGCGATGGTGGCGCCCAGCACCATCGCGGTCATGCCGGTACCGAGGCCGACCACCACGCCCCACAGCGCAATGAGCTGCCAGACCTCGGTCATGCCGAGCGAGAGCACCAGCGCCGAGACCACGACCAACTGCGCGATCAGCGTGACGTTGCGCAGGCCGTAGCGGTTGAGCAGGGCGGCCGCGAACGGCGCCATCAGCCCGAACAGGATGAAGCGGATCGACAGCGCGGAGGAGATCTCCGCCGTGCTCCAGCCGAACTCCTTCTGCAGGGGGACGATGAACACGCCTGGCGCGCCAACCGTGCCGGCGCTGATCAGCGCAGCGAGGAAGGTCACCCCGACCATCACCCAGCCGTAATGGATGTTGCGGCGGGACAATGCTGCCGCGAGCCAGTTCGAGATCATTGGGCCTCATTGTTCTTGGCGGATCCCGAGGGACCTGCGTCATTGTTTGAGCATGGCATGGGGAAGGGAAGTCTGAAATGACATACTTCCCTCAATTTCAGCCTTGGTCCGGATTTTGCGCCAAGGCTCCTTTCGGTGATGAAATAGAATTATGATCATCATATGATGCGGTGCGGAAAGAAGCAACCGCGCCAGGGATGAGAAATTGTCGTGGCTCCGATGAGATTTGGTCGGTCGAAAGGAGAGTTGGTGCCAACATCGAGGCTTCGGCGTCAACATGCCCGCGAAAGCGGGCAATCCAGTATTCAGAGGAATGCGTTGGCGAACTCGCTCATGCAATTGGCGCTGCGGCGTGCTGGATGCGCCGGTCGAGCCGAGGCATGAACATTCTCATTCTGGAAAGCCTATTGCAGCAGCGAGGGGGTCTACCGCTTCCTGTTCACGAACGCCTGCATCAGGCGCGTGGGTTCATCTGTCAGGAACGACTCGCCGAACACTTTCACGCTCAAATTCACGGACTCCGTCAGCGGCAGTTCCTCCCACTGCCGCAGCAGCGCCTTCTGCGACCGCAGCGCTTCGGGGCCGCATGCGAGCAACGCGCTCACCACGTGCTCGACGGCCGCGTCCAATTCGCCCTCCGCCGCGACCTTGTCGACCAGTCCCCAGGCCAGCGCCGTCGGCGCGTCGATGTTCTCCGCCGTCATCACCAGCCAGCGCGCGCGAGCCCAGCCGATCAGGCGTGGCAAGAGCGCTGCGTGGATCACCGAGGGAATGCCGACGCGCACCTCCGGCATGCCGAAATGCGCATCATGCGCGGCGATGCGGAAATCGCAGGCCGCGGCGACCTCGAGCCCGCCACCGAGGCACCAGCCGGGCATGCGCGCGATCACTGGGGCAGGGAAAGCACGCACGGCTTCGCAGAGGTCGCGCAGGCGGCTGATGAAGGCTTCGGCCGATGTCTGGTCGAGCCTAGCCATCTCCTTGATGTCGGCGCCGCCGATCATGCTCTTTTCACTCTGGCCGCGCAGCACCACGACGCGGATGCTGCGGTCGGAGCCGAGCTGCTGCAGGCCTTCACGCACGGCGTCGGTCACGGGCGAGCCCAGGATGTTGAGCGGGCCGGCGTTGCAGATCGCGACATGGACGACGCCGCGCGCGTCGCGCGTCACGCCGCAGTGGGTGTTGAGCATTTCCATCGTGGCACTCGAAGCTTTCGTGGACCATGCGCGGGGCGCGCCGGTCATGATCACTTCCGGGGCGAAACGGCCGGCTTGTCAAGCGGGTCCGGTGATGGAGTTGCCATCGCGAAGTCCGCACCATAGTATGATATAAATCATATAAAGAGGCTGACATGACCGATAGCGATCAACTCGACCTGTTTTCGCCCGCGCAGCGGCGCGAGCGCGTGGTGGAGTGGCAGGTGCCTGCGACAGTGGCGAAAGTGGCGATGGGCCTTTCGGGCATGGATGCTATGGAGGGCATTCGCGACGGCCGGCTGCCGCCGCCGCCCTTCGCGAAGCTGATCGGTTTCACGGTGGCGGCGGTCGAGCCGGGGCGGATCGTCATGGAACTGGAGCCGCGCGAGGATCTCGAGAACACCGTCGGTCTCATCCACGGAGCGACCGCCGCCGCGCTGCTCGATACCGCAATGGGCTGCGCCATTTCGACCCGGCTCGAGGCCGGCCGGAGCTCGGTCACTCTCGACCTGAAGCTGGCCTTCCTGCGCCCGCTCTCGGTCCGGTCGGGGCTGATCTCGGCCGAAGGGAAGGTGATCAAGCTGGGGCGGCAGACCAGCTACGCCGAGGGCTTCGTCAGGGACGGCAAGGGTGCTCTCGCGGTGCACGCAACTGCGACGTTTTCCATGATCGGAAGCAACTTAACATGAATTAATGCACCCATTTCGTCATTTGCGTGTTATGAGATGACCGTCGACATCCAATGAGATCCGCATGCGCTACTCCCGGGAACACAAGCAGGAAACTCACGATCGCATCGTGAAGAAGGCTTCGGTGCGGCTGCGCGAGAAGGGGGCCCACGGCATCGGCGTCGCCGATCTCATGAAAGAGGCGGGCCTGACCCATGGCGGCTTCTATGCGCATTTCGACTCTCGCGAGGCGCTGGTGATGGAAGCCTTCGCCTACGCCATGGATCGGTCCATGGATCATTGGCGCAAGCTCGCCGACGAGGCCGCGCCTGAAAAGCGTTTGGCGCTGGTCGCAGATAGCTATCTCTCCACGCTGCACCGCGACAATCCCGGCACCGGCTGCTCGATCCCCGCCCTCGGGGCCGAGATCGCCCGCGAGAGCCCGAAGACGCGCAAGGCATTTGCCGGCAAGCTTGACGAGATGATCGAGCTGCTGGCGGACTACATCCCGAACATCCCGCGCAAGGCCGCACGCAAGCAGGCGATCGCGACGTTGGCGACGATGGCCGGAACCATGCTGCTGGCCCGCGTGGCCGGGTCGAGCGAACTCTCGGACGAGGTACTGAAGGCGGGCAGGGATAGTGCGCTGGATGGCGCCAAGCGGGAGCCGACAAAGCCTGGAACTGTTAGGAAGACGAAGAACTAGGCGAGCTGCCGTAGGGTGGGCAAAGGCGCGTCGGCGCCGTGCCTCACCGCCCCGCAAACAGCGCCCGTTCGCGCTCCACGATCTCGCCGATGTAATCGGCCACGGCCCGGATTCGTGCCAGATCCTTGCTGTCGGCATGCATCAGCATCCAGAACGTCCGCGTGATCGAGATCTCCTCCGGCAGCACGGCCACCAGTTGCGGATAATCGCTCGCCATGAAGTGGGGCAGCACCGCGATGCCGAAACCGGAGAGCGTGGCGTTGAGCTGGGCGATCAGATTGGCGCTGCGGAAGCGCGCGGAGATCCGGGGTGACACCTGCGGCAGGTAGTCGAGCTCCGGGGTGAACAGCAGCTCCTCGATGTAGCCGACGAACCGGTGCTGCGTCAGGTCCTGGCGCGAGGTGATTTCAGGGAAGCGATCGAGATAGGTGGGGGCCGCATAGAGACCGAGGCGGTAGTCGAGCAGCTTGCGGCCGACGATGCGGCCTTCCTTCGGCATGGTCAGGCTGATGGCGATATCGGCCTCGCGCTTGGAGAGACTGAACAGCCGCGCGGTGGCCACAAGCTGCAGATCGAGATCGGGATACCGGTCGGCGAAGGGCGCCAGCCGCGGCGCCAGGAAAGCGGTACCGAACCCGTCAGGCGCGCCGATCCGCACCGTGCCGGTCAGCCGGGCCACCGACCCGCCGACTTGCTCCTGGTTGGCGACGATGGTCGATTCCATGGCTTCCGCGCTGTCGGCGACGCGCTGGCCGGCCTCGGTGAGGAGATAGCCGGTCTTGCGCCGGTCGAACAGTTTTGCCGAGAGGTGCTTTTCCAGCCGGTCGACGCGTCGGATCACCGTGGCATGGTCGACGCCGAGCTGTTTTGCCGCAGCCGAGACCGAGCCGCCCCGCACGATGGCCAGCACGAAGCGGAAGTCGTCCCAATCGATAGCGCCTTGATCCAGCATTTTCGCACATCTATGGTGCATTATCTCAGACTTGAATCCCAATAAATGCAGGTCGATAGGATTTGTCAAAGCGTTCAAGCTCGGCCTCAAGGAGATCATTCCATGCGTTCAGTCGGACATTTCATCGGTGGCAAGGAAGTGAAGGGCACGTCGGGCCGTACCGCCGACGTTTTCGAGCCCATGACCGGTGACGTCCAGGCCAAGGTGGCGCTGGCGTCCAAGGCCGAGGTCCGCGCCGCCGTCGAGAATGCGCGCGCAGCGCAGCCCGAGTGGGCCGCGACCAACCCGCAGCGCCGCGCCCGCGTGATGATGAAATTCGTGGAGCTGGTGCAGCGCGACTACGACAAGCTCGCCGAGCTGCTCGCGCGCGAGCACGGCAAGACCGTGCCCGACGCCAAGGGCGACATCCAGCGCGGCCTCGAGGTCGCGGAATTCGCCTGCGGCATCCCGCATCTGATGAAGGGCGAGTACACCGAAGGCGCCGGCCCCGGCATCGACATCTATTCCATGCGCCAGGCACTCGGCGTCGTCGCCGGCATCACGCCGTTCAACTTCCCGGCAATGATCCCGATGTGGAAGTTCGCGCCCGCGATCGCCTGCGGCAACGCCTTCATCCTGAAGCCGTCGGAGCGCGATCCCGGCGTGCCGATGCTGCTCGCCGAGCTCATGATCGAGGCGGGCCTGCCGGCCGGCATCCTCAATGTCGTCAACGGCGACAAGGAGGCGGTCGATGCCATTCTCGACGATCCCGACATCAAGGCCGTCGGTTTCGTCGGCTCGACGCCCATCGCGCAGTACATCTACGAGCGCGCCGCGCAGACCGGCAAGCGCTGCCAGTGTTTCGGCGGCGCCAAGAACCACGCCATCATCATGCCGGATGCCGACATGGACCAGGCGGTCGACGCACTGATCGGCGCAGGCTACGGCTCGGCCGGCGAGCGCTGCATGGCCGTCTCGGTCGCCGTCCCCGTCGGCAAGTCCACCGCCGACCGGCTGATGGAGAAGCTGATCCCGCGCGTCGAGTCCCTGAAGATCGGCACCTCGATCGATCCTTCGGCCGATTACGGTCCGCTGGTGACGCGCGAGGCGGTCGAGAAGGTCAAGAGCTACATCGACATCGGCATCAAGGAAGGCGCGACGCTCGCCGTCGACGGCCGCGGCTTCAAGATGCAGGGCTACGAGAAGGGCTTTTATCTCGGCGGTTCGCTGTTCGACAACGTCACCAAGGACATGCGGATCTACAAGGAAGAGATCTTTGGCCCGGTGCTCTCGGTCGTGAGGGCGCACGACTACAAGGAAGCGCTGGCGCTGCCGTCGGATCATGACTACGGCAACGGCGTTGCGATCTTCACCCGCGACGGCGATGCCGCGCGCGACTTCGCGGCCAAGGTCAATGTCGGCATGGTCGGCATCAACGTGCCGATCCCGGTGCCGATCGCCTATTATACCTTCGGCGGCTGGAAGAAGTCGGGCTTCGGCGACCTCAACCAGCACGGTCCGGATTCAGTCCGCTTCTACACCAAGACCAAGACGGTGACCTCGCGCTGGCCGTCCGGCGTCAAGGAAGGTGCGGAATTCTCGATCCCGCTGATGAAGTGAGGCTGTAGCCTAGCCCGTCATTGCGAGCGCAGCGAAGCAATCCAGTATCTTTCCGCAGAGACAGTCTGGATTGCTTCGTCGCTTCGCTCCTCGCAATGACGAGGATGGTGAGGAGCCCAGCATGCAGTTCGCTCTGAACGAGGATCAGATCGCAATCCGCGACATGGCGCTGGCGTTTGCGGCGGAGAAGATCGCGCCGCACGCGCTGCGCTGGGACGAGGAAAAGCATTTCCCCGTCGAGGTCATGCGCGAGGCGGCAACACTCGGCATGGGCGGCATCTACATCCGCGAGGATGTCGGCGGCTCGGCCATGACGCGGTTCGACGCGGCGCTGATCTTCGAGGCGCTGGCGACGGGCTGCCCGACCACGTCCGCCTTTATCTCCATCCACAACATGGCGTCCTGGATGATCGATGCCTACGGCAGCGACACCCAGCGCCATCAATGGCTACCGAAGCTCTGTTCCATGGAGCTGATCGCGAGCTATTGCCTGACCGAGCCCGGCGCGGGGTCGGATGCCGCGGCGCTGCGCACCCGCGCCGTGCGCGACGGCGATCATTACGTCCTCAACGGCCAGAAGCAGTTCATCTCCGGCGCCGGCGGTACCGACCTCTTGGTCGCGATGGTGCGCACCGGCGGGGATGGCCCCGGCGGCATCTCGACCCTTGTCATCGACGGCAAGACGCCGGGCGTCTCATTCGGTGCCAACGAGCGCAAGATGGGCTGGAACGCGCAGCCGACCCGTGCCGTCATGTTCGAGAACGCCCGCGTGCCCGTCGCCAATCGCCTCAGCGAAGAGGGCGTCGGCTTCAAGATCGCGATGGCCGGCCTCGACGGCGGTCGCCTCAACATCACGGCGTGTTCGCTCGGTGGTGCGCAGACCGCGCTCGACAAGGCGCGCGCCTACATGAAGGAGCGCAAGGCGTTCGGAAAGCGGCTCGACGAATTCCAGGCGCTGCAGTTCCGCCTTGCCGACATGGCGATCGAGCTGGAGGCCGCGCGCACCTTCCTGTGGCGTGCGGCGGCGGCGCTGGACCGGAAGGATCCCGATGCCACCATGCTGTGTGCGATGGCCAAGCGGTTCGGCACGGATGTCGGCTTCGAGGTCGCCAACCACGCGCTCCAGCTTCACGGCGGCTACGGCTACTTGAGCGAGTACGGCATCGAGAAGATCGTGCGCGATCTGCGCGTGCACCAGATCCTCGAAGGCACCAATGAAATCATGCGGCTGATCGTGGCGCGCAAACTGATCGAGGGCGCGCGATGAATGCAGTGGAAGAGGGCGATCTGGTCGCTCGCATCGAGGGCTCGGTCGGCGTCATCCGCCTCAACCGTCCCAAGGCGATCAACGCCGTGACGCTGGAGATGTTTCGCGACATCGACAAAGCGCTCGATCGTTTCGAGGCTGATCCTGATGTCGCCGTGATCGTCCTGGAGGGCGCCGGCGAGCGCGGCTTTTGCGCAGGCGGCGACATTCGAACGCTCTGGGAAAGCTCGAAGGTCAATGGCGACCTCGGCAAGATCCTCTGGCGGGAAGAATACATCCTCAACGCCCGCATCAAGACGTTTCCGAAGCCGTATGTCGCGTTCATGGACGGCATCGTGATGGGCGGCGGCGTCGGTCTCTCCGCACATGCGAGCCATCGTGTCGTCACGGAACGCACCAAACTGGCGATGCCCGAGGTCGGCCTCGGCTTCTTCCCCGATGTCGGGGGCACCTTCTTGCTGTCGCGCTCGCCCGGCGAGATCGGCACTTACTTTGGCCTGACCGGCCAGACCATGAACGGGCCCGACGCCATCCACGCGAAATTCGCCGATGCCGTGGTGCCGGTGGCCAAATGGCCCGAGCTGCGCGAGGCACTGACCAGGGTTCGTCCAGGCGTGACTGCGACCGAGGTCAGCAAGCTCATCAACGGCGTTGCGACCGGCGAGACGGCCGGGCCGGTCGCCGCCAAGGAGCCGATCATCGATGCGCTGTTCGGCTTCGACCGCATGGAGGACATTTTCGCTGCGCTGGAGCGCGATGGCTCCGAGTTCGCGCTGGCCACACTAAAGACGCTGAACGAAAAATCGCCGCGCGGCATGGTGGTGACGCTGAAGCTTCTGCGATTGGCACGTACCGCATCGAGCCTGGAAGAGTGTCTGGTGCGGGAATATCGGGCCGCGCTGGAAGTCTTCCGCAGTGATGATTTTCGCGAGGGCGTGCGCGCGGCCGTGATCGACAAGGACCGCAACCCAACCTGGTCGCCGTCGCGGGTCGAGGATGTGACGCCGCAGATGCTTGCGCCGTATCTCGCCGAAATCGGTACTGATGAGCTGAAGTTTAGCTGACAACGACGTTCAAGGGGAGGATACGACAATGGCCACGATCGCATTTATTGGTCTGGGCAACATGGGCGGCCCGATGGCGGCCAATCTGGTCAAGGCTGGCCACAAGGTGGTGGCGTTCGATCTCGTCGAGGCCTCGCGCGCGCAAGCCAAGGCGGACGGCGCCGGCATTGCCGACAGCGCGCCTGCCGCGGTGAAGGGCGCCGATGTCGTCGTCACCATGCTGCCGGCCGGCAAGCATGTGCTGGGCGTCTGGAGTGAGGTCGTCCCTGTCATGGCCAAGGGCGCGGTGATCATCGATAGCTCCACCATCGACGTCGAGAGCGCGCGCCAGGCCCATGCGCTGGCGACGAAGCACGGCGTGCTTTCGGTCGACGCGCCGGTCTCCGGCGGCACCGGCGGCGCCAAGGGCGCAACGCTCACCTTCATGTGCGGCGGCGAAGAGAACGCGTTTGCCGCGGCCAAGCCCGTGCTGGAAAACATGGGCAAGAAGATCGTGCATTGCGGCAGCGCCGGCGCTGGCCAGGCGGCCAAGATCTGCAACAACATGATCCTCGGCATTTCCATGATCGCGGTCAGCGAAGCCTTTGCGCTGGGCGAGAAGCTCGGCCTTTCGCATCAGGCGTTGTTCGACGTCGCCTCGACCTCCTCGGGCCAGTGCTGGTCGCTGACGACCTATTGCCCGGTGCCGGGCCCGGTGCCGACCTCGCCTGCGAACAACGACTACAAGCCGGGCTTTGCCTCGGCGCTGATGGTGAAGGATTTGACGCTGGCGCAGGACGCTGCAAAGGCTGCCGGCGCTGCGACGCCGCTCGGCAAGCATGCGCAGGAGATTTATCAGTCTTTCGACGCAGCCGGTCAGGGTGGGGTGGATTTTTCCGGAATTATCAAGCACGTTAGGAGCCTAGCCGGGAAAGCTTGATGACGACATTCCAGGAAGCGCGCGCGTTTCTGCTGCAACACCGGACGGATTACGAGGCCGCGGTCAAAGGCTTCCGCTGGCCGGATACGGTTCCCTTCAACTGGGCGCTCGACTGGTTCGACGCCGAGCTGGCGACCAATGCGGACAGCAAGGACCGGCCCGCGCTCTGGATCGTCGACGCCGCGCAGGACAAGCAGACCAAGCTGTCCTTTGCGGCGCTTTCGAAGCGCTCGAACCAGGTCGCAAACTTCCTCCGCGCGCATGGCTTGAAGCGCGGCGATCATCTCCTGCTGCTGCTCGGCAATGTGGTGCCGCTATGGGAGACGATGCTGGCGGCAATGAAGCTCGGCGTCGTCGTGATCCCCGCGACCACACTGCTCACGGCGGACGAGCTGCGCGACCGGCTCGATCGCGGCAAGGCGAAGGCGGTCATCGCCGCGCAAGATCAAGTCGCGAAATTCGCAAGCCTTGGCGCGGAGAACGTCGCTCGCATCGTCGTCGGCGCCGCCTCCGACGGATGGCTTTCATACGATGAAGCGGCGAAGGCTTCGGAGAGTTTCAGCGCCGACGGTCCGACCAACGCCGACGACCCGATGCTGCTCTATTTCACCTCGGGCACCACGGCGAAACCGAAGCTTGTCCGGCACAGCCAGCGCAGCTATCCCGTTGGGCATCTGTCGACCATGTACTGGATCGGGCTGAAACCCGGCGATGTCCATCTCAACATCTCCTCGCCCGGCTGGGCCAAGCACGCCTGGAGCTGCTTCTTTGCGCCGTGGAATGCGGGCGCCACCGTGTTCGTGGTCAACCAGCCGCGCTTCGACGCCAAAGCGCTGCTCGCCACCATCGGCCGCTGCGGCGTCACCACCCTGTGCGCGCCGCCGACGGTGTGGCGGCTGTTCATCCAGGAGAATCTCGCATCGTTCAAAGTGGCCCTGCGCGAGGTCTGCGGCGCCGGCGAGCCGCTGAACCCTGAAGTGATCGACCAGGTGCGGGCGGCCTGGGGCCTCACCATCCGTGACGGCTACGGCCAAACTGAAACCACCGCGCTGGCCGGCAACTCGCCGGGCCAGAAGATCAAGATCGGCTCGATGGGCCGGCCGCTGCCGGGCTATCGCGTGCAGATCAGCGACGCCGACGGCAACCCGGCGAAAGAGGGCGAGGTGACGCTGCTGCTCGGCGCTGAGCGCCCCGCCGGTCTGATGCAGGGCTATCAGGGCGACGACGGCAAGCTGTCCGGCGCCGAGGGCGAGCTCTATCGCAGCGGCGATGTCGTGTTCGAGGACGAGGAGGGCTATCTCACCTTCGTCGGTCGCTCCGACGACGTGTTCAAATCGTCCGATTACCGCATCAGTCCGTTCGAGCTCGAGAGCGTGTTGCTCGAGCACGAGCTTGTCGCGGAAGCCGCGGTGGTGCCGAGCCCGGATCCGATCCGCCTTGCCATCCCCAAGGCATTCGTGCTGCTGACCTCGGGCGCGGAGCGCTCGCCGGAGACGGCGCTGTCCATCTTCAGGCATCTGCACATGCGCCTTGCGCCGTTCAAGCGGATCCGCCGCCTCGAAATCGTCACCGAGCTGCCGAAGACGATCTCTGGCAAAATCCGACGGGTCCAGCTACGCAGGCTCGAGCGCGACGATGATCGCAACGATCCGCTGCGCGGCCGGGAATTCCGTGAGGAGGATTTTCCCGAGTTGCCGAAAACACGGAGTGAGACCTAAGTGAACCAAATCTGGAAGTCGGCGCCGATCACGCGCGAGGCTTATCAAGCCATGGTCGGCAAGGAGATCGGAGTGTCGTCCTGGCACCTGATCGACCAGCCCCGTATCGACACCTATGCCGACGTGACCGAAGATCATCAGTTCATTCATGTCGACCCTGAAAGAGCCAGGAAGGAAACCGCCTTCGGCACCACCATTGCGCACGGCTTCCTGACGATGTCGATGCTATCGGTGATGTCCTACGAAGTGATGCCGGCGATTGCGGGCACCACGATGGGCGTCAATTATGGTTTCGACAAGCTGCGCTTCATCTCGCCGGTGCGTTCCGGCAAGCGCGTCCGCGGCCGCTTCGTGCTGGCGGAAGCCAGGCTGCGCAAGCCGAATGAATTGCAGTCCCGCACCAACGTGACCGTGGAGATCGAAGGCGAGGACAAGCCCGCGCTGGTCGCTGACTGGCTGGGGTTGATCTATTTGGCGTAGGCCCGAGGCGTCGCTGCCGGGCTTGACCCGGCGGGGCTTCGCTGCTCAAAAAGGCAACCCAGAGCGGGGTTTCACCCCTCTCCCCCTTGTGGGAGAGGGTGCCTCGCGGAACGCGAGGCGGGTGAGGGGTCTCTCTCCGCGAGCGCATCTGCCGAGAGAGACCCCTCATCCGGCGCTTCGCGCCACCTTCTCCCGCAAGGGGAGATGGGAAGAAAAATAGAGACCTTTACTCATGGCAATCAGGTTCGACGGACGCGTCGCCATCGTCACCGGCGCGGGCAATGGTCTGGGCAAGGCGCATGCGCTGGGATTGGCCAGCCGCGGCGCGAAAGTCGTGGTCAACGATTTCGGCGGCGCGCGTGACGGCACCGGTGGTTCGCTGTCGCCGGCGGAAGCCGTGGTGGAGGAGATCCGCAAGGCCGGCGGCACCGCGATGGCCGACGGCGCCGACGTTTCGAACTTCGAGCAGGTCACCGCGATGGTCGAGCGCGCCACCAAGGAGTGGGGCAGCGTCGATCTGATGTGCGCCAATGCCGGCATCCTGCGCGACAAATCTTTCGGCAAGATGGAAGCCGCCGATTTCCAGAAAGTGCTCGACGTGCACCTCGTCGGCACCTTCTATTGCTGCAAGGCAGCCTGGGCCGGCATGCGCGATCGCAATTACGGCCGCATCGTGCTGACCACCTCGTCCTCCGGCCTCTACGGCAATTTCGGCCAGGCCAATTACGGCGCGGCGAAATCCGGCATGGTCGGATTGATGAACGTGCTCGCCGAGGAAGGCCGAAAGAACAACATCCGTGTCAACATCATCTCGCCGACGGCGGCGACCCGCATGACCGAGGAGCTGCTGCCGCCGCAGGCGCTGCAGTTGATGAAACCGAACGCGATCACGCCGGCGGTCGAATACATGCTGAGCGAGGACGCGCCGACCCGCACCATCATGGGCGCAGGCGCCGGCTCCTTCGCCGTGATCAAGATCATGGAAAGCGAGGGCATCAACCTGCCGGAGTCCGAATGGACGCCGGACGCGGTTGCCGCCCATTTCGCTGAGATCAGCGACATGTCGAAGGCGAAGGCGCTCACGGGCGCGTTCGAGCAGACGCAGAAATACGTGGCGCAGGCCGCGGCGCGGGCGGGGATCAAGCTGTAACTCCGCCGTCGTTCCGGGGCGCGCGCCCGGAATCCATCGCTCCTCAAAATCTGCCGCCTGATGGATTTCCGGGTTCGCGCCGAGGGGCGCGCCCCGGAATGACGGGCTAGGCGCGAGAAATTGTCCTAAACTCCCGCCATGACCTCAACCGACTCCCACGTCGCAATCATCGGCGCCGGTCCAGCCGGGCTGATGGCGGCAGAGGTGCTGGCGCAGGGCGGCGCCCGCGTCACCGTCTACGATGCGATGCCGTCCGCCGGCCGCAAGTTCCTGATGGCGGGCCGCGGCGGGCTCAATCTCACTCACAGCGAGCAGCTTGCTCAGTTCATGGCGCGCTATCGAGAGGCGGCGCCCAAGCTGCAAGCGGCGATCGCGGCGTTTCCGCCGGACGCACTCCGCGCCTGGAGCGAGGCGCTGGGCGAGCCGACCTTCGTCGGCACCAGCGGAAGGGTGTTCCCAAGAGCGTTCAAGGCCTCGCCCTTGCTGCGCGCCTGGCTGCGGCGGCTCGATGCCGGCGGCGTGCGCTTTGCGTTTCGTCATCGCTGGACGGGTTGGGACGGCGATGGGCGGCTGCTGTTTCGGACGGCGGATGGCGAGACGGCCGTCGCTGCCGACGCCACGGTCCTCGCGCTCGGCGGCGCGAGTTGGCCGCGGCTCGGGTCGGATGGCGGCTGGATTGATATTCTCGCGGCAAGAGGCATCGCCGTTTCAAAACTGCGGCCAGCGAATTCCGGCTTTGCGGTCGCGTGGTCCGACGTCTTCCGGGACCGCTTCGAGGGTCAGCCGCTCAAGGGCGTGGCGCTGACGGCTGGTGCATACACGGTGCGCGGCGAAGCGATGATCACGCGCGCGGGCATCGAAGGCGGCGCGATCTACGCGCTGTCGGCGGAGTTGCGGGACGCGATGCTGGGTCTCGGGCAGGCGCGGCTTTCGATCGCGTTGCGGCCCGACCTCGACGTTGCCGCGCTGACCTCGCGGCTTTCAGGGACGCGCGGCAAGCAATCGCTCGCGAATTTCCTGCGCAAGGCCGCGCAATTGTCGCCGGTCGGCATCGGCCTGATGCAGGAGGCCGCCATCGCATCCGGCCGGCCGCTGGCGACGTTCTCGCCGGCGGAACTCGCGCACCTCGTAAACGCGATCCCGATTCAGCTCACGGGCGTTGCCCCGATCGAGCGCGCGATCTCGACCGCCGGCGGAATAACTTTCGACGAACTCGACGAACATTTCATGCTGCGCAAGCAGCCGGGCGTGTTCGCAGCCGGCGAAATGCTGGACTGGGAGGCGCCGACGGGCGGCTATCTGCTGCAAGCCTCGTTTGCAACGGGCGCGGCCGCGGGCAGGGGCGTGCTGGGCTGGCTCAAGAAATCGTAGCGTGGGCAAAACGCGCGAAGCGCCGTGCCCACGATCCTTCGATTACGACGGGAAGTCGTGGGCGGCTTCGCTTGCCCACCCTACGGCAGCCTGCCTCTACCGCAGCTTCCCCCGCGCCGCGACCGGCAGCGTGCCGATGATCTCCTCGCCGCGGACCATCAGCACCTCGTCCATCATGTTGACGACGACGCAGACGTGGTTCGGCACGATGCGGACGACGTCGCCGACATTGGGCCGCGTGTTGCTGCGGGAGAGGTCGAGGAAGCCGTGCTCTTCCGCGAATTTCGCGATCTTGGCTTCGGGGTACTCGAGGATCAGGCCATGGCCGTCGAGGCCGCCGGTGTCAGAGGTCAGCGTCTTCGAGCCGGCATCGAGGATGCCGCGCTCGGACGCGGCGCGGCTCACCACGGTTGAATAGATGTGCAGGGCGCAATCGTCCCAGCTGGCGACGCCGGCGGCGACCTGCATGCGATCGTTGTAGATGTAGGTGCCGAAGCGGTGTTCGGTGCCGCCCTTGAGCTTGCCGAGATTTTTCAGGTTCGGCGTGCCGCCGGTCGAGACGATCTTCGCATCCAGCCCGTGCGCGCGCACGCCGGCGAGCGCCTCGTCGTAGAATTTCTGTGCGTCCGCCCAGCCGGTCTCCGTCGGGTACATCATGAAGCCCGCGAATTCGAGTCCCTTCGACGCGGCGATCTCACGCGCCAGCGCAATGGCTTCAGCCGGCGTCTCGACGCCGGCGCGCTTGCGGCCCGTGTCGCATTCCACCACGACGGAGAGTGGACGGCCGGATGCGGCGGCTGCCTTGGGCAGGCCGGCAACGACCGTCGAATTGTCGGCGGCAACCGTCATGTTGGCCTTGCCCTGGAGCGCGCCGAGCCGCGCCATCTTCTCCTCGCCGAGAAGATTGTAGCTGATCAGGATGTCGTCGATGCCGGCGTTGGCCATGATCTCGGCCTCACCCAGCTTCTGACAGGTGATGCCCTTCGCGCCGGCCGCGACCTGCATCTTCGCGATGGTCGGATTCTTGTGCGTCTTGATGTGCGGCCGGTTGGCAATGCCGGCCTCGTCGCAAGCCTTCTGGATCCGCGCAATGTTGCGCTCGACCCTGTCCATGTCGATGACGGCGCAGGGCGTGCCGTATTCGCGGGCGATCTTGGCGGCGAGGGGAGTTGTCATGGAAGTCCTCTAGTTGGCGCGTATCCTGATCGCAAAACCGGTGCCCCGCTCTTGCGGAATACGCGCTAAGCCTGCTCTATTTCTTCGCGAAGCATTTCAAGTTCGAGCCACCGCTCCTCGGCGGCGGACAATTCTTCATGCGCCTTGGCAATTGCGGCGGATGTATCGTCGAATTTTCTGCGATCCTTGGCGTAGAGGTTGGGATCGTCCAGCACGCGCTGCAGCTTGGCGATGTCGGCCTGCAGCGTTTCCATCTTCTTCGGCAGCGTCTCCAGCGCGTGCTTCTCGTTGAAGCTGAGCTTCCGCTTGGGCGCCGAGGCAAGAGCGGTTGCGCGCTCCTCTTTCCTCTCGGCGGGAGCCTGTGCCTTCGCCGTCTCGCGCTTCAGGTCCGCGCCGCGCTGCGCCAGCATGTCGCTGTAGCCGCCGGCATATTCGGTCCACTTGCCGTTGCCTTCGGGCGCGATCACGGAGGTGACGACGCGGTCGAGGAAGTCGCGGTCGTGGCTGATCAGGATGACGGTGCCCTCGTAGTCGCCGAGCATGTCCTCGAGCACGTCGAGGGTTTCGAGATCGAGATCGTTGGTCGGCTCGTCCAGCACCAGAAGGTTCGATGGCTTTGCCAGGGCGCGCGCCAGCATCAGCCGGCCGCGCTCGCCGCCGGAGAGCACCTCCACCGGCGTGCCGCGCTGCTCCTGCGCGAACAGGAAGTCCTTCATGTAGCCGACGACGTGCTTCGGCTTGCCGCCGACCATGATCTGGTCGCCGCGGCCGCCGGTGAGGGCTTCCGCCAGCGTCGACTTGGGATCGAGGCTTTCGCGGTGCTGGTCGAGCGTGGCCGTCTCCAGATTGGCGCCGAGACGTATCGTGCCGGAATCCGGCTGCATGCCGCCGGTGAGCAGATTGACCAGCGTGGTCTTGCCGGCGCCGTTCGGCCCGATGATGCCGAGGCGGTCGCCGCGCTGGATGCGGGTGGAGAAATTCTCGACGATCTTGCGCTCGCCATAGGCCTTGGTGACGCCCTTGGCCTCGATGACCAGCTTGCCGGACTGCTCCGCTTCGGCTGCTGCGAGACTGGCGGTGCCGGCCGTGCCGCGATAGTTGCGGCGCTGGTCGCGCAGCGTGTGCAGATTGGCGAGGCGCTTGACGTTGCGCTTGCGCCGGCCGGAGACGCCGTGGCGCAGCCAGTGCTCCTCGTCGACGATCTTGCGGTCGAGCTTGTGCTGGTCGCGCTCTTCCTCCGCCAGCACCTCGTCGCGCCAGCCCTCGAACGAGGCAAAGCCGCGATCGATCTGCTTGATCTTGCCGCGGTCGAGCCACGCCGTGGAGCGCGACAGATTGGTCAGGAAGCGGCGGTCGTGGCTGATGATCACCAGCGCGCTACGGCGGTTGTCCAGCTCCTTCTCCAGCCATTCGATGGTGGAGAGGTCGAGATGGTTGGTCGGCTCGTCCAGCAGCAGAATGTCGGGCGAGGGCGCCAGCACATAGGCCAGCGCCGCGCGCCGGGCTTCACCGCCGGAGACGTTGTGCGGGTCCTCCTCACCCGTGAGCCCGAGCTGCTCCAGGAGATAGCGTGCCTGATGCTGGTCGTCGCCGGGCGCAAGGCCCGACTCGACATAGGCCAGCGTGGTCTTGTGGTCTCCGAAATCCGGCTCCTGCGGCAGATAGCGCACGGTGGCACCGGGCTGCACGAAGCGTGTGCCGCCGTCGGGCTCGACGAGGCCGGCTGCGATTCTGAGCAGCGTCGACTTGCCGGAGCCGTTGCGGCCGATCAGGCAGACGCGCTCGCTTGGAGCGACATTGAGCTCGACGCCCGATAGCAGCGGGGTGCCGCCAAAGGTCAGCCTGATGTCTTTCAGTTGGATCAGCGGCGGCGCCATGATCAGCCCTGGCTGGTGGCGGTCTGGTCAGCGCGGCGGCGCTGGATGCGGCGCAGGGTCTGGTCGAGCGCCGCGAGGAAGGTAGAGCGATCGCGCGGTGAGAACGAGCGCGGGCCGCCGGTGACTTCGCCGGCCGAACGTAGATCCGTCATCAGGTTGCGCACCGCCAGCGTCATGCCGATCGACTCTTCCGTGAACGGCTTTCCATTCGGCGCGATCACGTCGGCGCCGGCCTTCACGCAGCGGCTCGCAAGCGGAATGTCCGATGTCACGACGACGTCGCCGGGCCGGGCGCGCTCGGCGATCCAGTCGTCTGCGGCGTCCATGCCGGCGCCGGCCGCGATACGCTCGATCAGCGGGTCCTGCGGCACGCGGATGAAATTGCCTGCGACGACGCTCACGGGCACGCCGTGCCGGAGCGCGACGCGGTAGATCTCGTCCTTCACCGGACAGGCGTCGGCGTCGACATAAATGCGGGTGGGAGCGTCGGTCATTGGCCGCGTGGTACCCCATTCGGGCTGCAAAGGCGAGGGGATTGACCGGTGTTCCCCGAGGCCTACGATCGGACCGAGACAACAAGACTCCAGGGAACGCCCATCATGCCGAACCGGCTCGAAACCTACCGCGTCGAGGCCTACAACACCGCCAAGCAATCCGAAAACAAGATGCATGACGACAATGTGGCGCGCCGCTTCGGTTTCTCCGGCGGGCTGGTCCCGGGCGTCGATGTCTTCGCCTACATGATGCACGTGCCGATTGCCCGCTGGGGGCGCGACTTCCTGGCGCGCGGGCTGGTCGAGGCGCGCTTCATCAAGCCGGTGTATGACGGCGAGGCCGCCGATGTCGATGCAACCGAGCACAACGAGTTGCTGACGATCGAGGTGTTCAGCCGCACCGAGCTGTGCGCCACCGGCACGGCCGCGCTGCCGGCCGCTGCGCCGGCGGTGTCGTTGAGCGACTATGTCGCGGTGCCCGTGGTGGCCGAGCGCAGGCCCGTCAGCCCGGCAACCTTCGAGACCGGCAAATGGCTCGGCACCTCTCCGCGTCGCTGGGCCGGGCAGGACGCGGCCGACTATCTCGCCGACATCAGGGAGACCGATCCGATCTTCGCGCGTGAGGGGCTTGGCCATCCCGGCCTGATCCAGCGCGTGATGAACCGCGTGCTGGTCGACAACACCATTCTGGGCCCCTGGATCCACGTTGGCAGCCGCATGCAGCTGTTGTCGGCCGCGCGCGCCGGCGACGAGATCACGGCGCGGGCCAGGGTGACCGCCAATTACGAGAAGAAGGGCCACCGTTTCGTCGAGCTCGACGCCCTCGTCGTCGCCAACGGCACGACGCCGATCGCGCATTGCCAGCATACCGCGATCTACCAGCCGCGCGAGCAGGCGGCGGCTTAGGGAAGACCGGGCAAGGCGACGCTAGCCGCGCCACAGACAGTGTCATGCCCCGGCTTGTCCGGGGCATCCAGTACGCCGCGGCTTATCCGTGAATCACGACGGCCTCGGAGTACTGGATCGCCCGGTCAAGCCGGGCGATGACAGCATTGTTGTGGATGCTGAACGCTGCCCTACGCCGCTTTGCTCTTCGCGTCCTGGATCGCGCGCCACACGCGCTCGGGGGTCAGCGGCATGTCGATGTGCTTGATGCCGTAGTCCGAGAGCGCATCGAGCACGGCGTTCACCACGGTCGACAGGCTGCCGGCGCAGCCGGCTTCGCCGCAGCCCTTGCTGCCGAGCGGATTGGTCGTGGCCGGCACCGGGTGATCGCCGACCGTCATGTTCGGCACGTCCTCGGCGCGGGGCAGGGCGTAGTCCATCAGCGAGCCCGTGATCGGCTGGCCGCTCTCGTCGTAGCGGATGTGTTCCATCAGCGCCTGTCCGATGCCCTGGACGACGCCGCCATGGAGCTGACCCGCGACCAGCAGCGGGTTGATCACGGTGCCGAAATCGTTGACCGCGCTGTAGCGCACGATCTGCACCACGCCGGTCTCCGGGTCGATCTCCACTTCGGCGACGTGGCAGCCGTTCGGGAACGCCGAGGCGACCGGTTCGCTGGTGTGATCGACGTCGAGGCTGTCAGGCACGCCCTCCGGCATCTTGCCGTCATGCAGGCGTTTTGCCAGCTCCATGATGTCGATGCTGCGATCGGTGCCGGCGATCGTGAAGCTGCCATCGGCGAATTCGATGTCGGCTTCGGACGCTTCGAGCATGTGTGCCGCCGCGCGTTTGCCTTTCTCGATGACGAGCTTGGCAGCTCCCACGATGGCCTGGCCGGTTGCCGTGATCGAGCGCGAGCCGCCGGTGCCGTTGCCGGTGTGGACGATGTCGCTGTCTCCCTGCACCAGCTTGACGCTCTCGAAGGGAACGCCGAGTTGCCCGCACAGCACCTGAGCGAACGGCGTCGCATGGCCCTGGCCGTAATCGAGCGTGCCGGTAATGAGCTGCACGGTGCCGTCGGGGTCGAACACGATCTTGCCGAGCTCGACGCCGGGAGGCGCGGTGACCTCGAGATAGGAGCCGACCGCGATGCCGCGCAGCTTGCCGGCCTTTTTGCTCTCTTTCTTGCGTTTGGCGAAATTCTCGTGGTCGGAGATTTCGAGAGCCTTGTTGAACACGGCCTGGAAGTCGCCGCTGTCATAGGTGACGCCGGAGGAGGCCGCGAACGGGATCTGGTTCGGCTTGATGAAGTTGCGCTTGCGCAGGGTCAGGCGGTTGATGCCCATCTCGTCGGCGGCGCGGTCGATCAGCCGCTCCATGTAGTAGTTCGCCTCGGGCCGGCCGGCGCCGCGATAAGCCCCCATCAGCGTGGTGTTGGTCAGCACCACCTTGATGTCGACGCCCATCAGCGGGGTGCGATAGACGCTGGAAAAATTCTTGCCGGTGTTGAGCGAGAGCGGCCCCGGCGCGACGCCGGTGATGTAGGCGCCGACATTGCCGTAGCCGGACAGCTTGGCCGCGAGGAAATGCCCCTCGGCATCGAGCGCCAGCTCGGCATGGATCTTCTGCGCGCGGCCGTGGCTGTCGGAGAGGAAGGCGGTCGAGCGCTCGTCGAGCCATTTCACCGGCCGGCCCAGTGCCTTCGCCGCATACAGGATGCACATGTATTCGGGATAGTTGATGTTCTTCATGCCGAAGGAGCCGCCGACATTGGCGGTGAGAATGCGCACCTTCTCGTTCGGCACTTTCAGGTTCTTGGCGAGGTTCGCGCGGTTGCCTGCGACGCCCTGCGTCGGCACCTGCAGCGTGTAACGCTCGGTCTTCTTGTCGTAGGAGGCAAGGCCGACGCGCGGCTCCATCGAGACCACGGCGACGCGGGTGTTCTCGATGTCGATCCTGGTGACATGGGCGGCGCTGGCGAAGGCTGCGTTGACCTTCTCCATGTCGCCATAGTGGTAGTCGAGCGCCACGTTATCGGGGATATGGTCATAGAGCCGCGGCGCGCCGGGCCTGGCGGCTTCCTCGGGGTCCGTCACGGCCGGCAGCGGCTCGACGTCGAGCTCGACCGCCTCGGCAGCATCGCGCGCCTGCGCCAGCGTCTCGGCCACCACGAAGGCGACGGGATCGCCGACGAAGCGGACCTTGTCGGTGGCGAGCGGCTGACGGTTGGTCTGAAGCAGGGGCGAGCCGTCGCGGCTCTTCAGCGGCAGGCCGCAGGTGAAGGGGCCGTAGCCGGCGGCATCGAGATCCTTGCCGGTCCAAACCCCCAACACGCCAGGCATCGTCTTGGCGGCGTCAATGCCGATACCGCGGATGATGCCATGGGCATGGGTGGAACGGACGACCACGGCATAGGCCTGGCCGGGCAGGTTGAAATCGTCGGTATAGCGGCCCTTGCCGCGCACCAGCGTGTCGTCCTCCTTGCGGCGGACGGGCTGCCCGACGCCGTATTTTTGCAGTGCAATAGCGTTCTCGAGCGTGGACGATTTGGTGTGTTCTTGCATGGAATTGACCTGAAAAGCCGGCATTTGCGCATTTTCGCGGCAGCAGGGCACCGGACTCCCCTGAGATAACCCACCACCCTGTTCACGACAACGCACGAATGGGCATGGTCCCATGTGATGCGTTGTTGCGCATACCCGCCGCGCTGCTAATGTTTCAGGCGAAAAAGCAATTCCAGACCGGCCCGACCGGCCGCGGAAAGACAGTTTGCATGAATGACCACACGCGGCTCCGCGACGGCCATGTAAGCCAACATGGGCCGCACGGTGAGCTGGAGGGGTCGATGGCGGCGGTGGCTTTGGCCACCGAACCTTCCGTCCCCGCACAGGCGCCGGGAACCGGCATCTATGCGGCGCTGGACCTCGGGACCAACAATTGCAGGCTGCTGATCGCCTGTCCGACCCAGGACGGCTTTCGCGTCGTCGATTCCTTCTCGCGCATCATCCGGCTTGGGGAAGGTGTCTCGGCGACAGGGTGCATCAGCGAGGCCGCGATCGAGCGCGCCATCGCCGCGCTCAGCATCTGCCGCGACAAGATCAACTTGCGGAAAGCGCGCCGGCTCCGGCTGATCGCAACCGAGGCCTGCCGCGCGGCCTCGAATGCGGAGGGCTTCCGCAGCCGCGTCGCGGCCGAGACCGGCATCGAGCTCGAGGTGATCGACCGCGAGACCGAGGCCGCGCTCGCCGTGCTCGGCTGCTCGCCGCTGGTCGACCCCAGGGGGCGCGGCGCGATCCTGTTCGACATCGGCGGCGGCTCGACCGAGCTGGTGCGGATCGAGCGCGACGCGGAGAATCCGGAGCCGCGCATCAAGGCCTGGATGTCGATTCCCTATGGTGTGGTCACGCTCGCCGAGCAGTTCGGCGGCCGCGACGTGACGCCGGAGATCTATGCTGCGATGGAGCAGGCGGTCGCAAACCATGTCGCGCCGTTCGCGGAAGAACATGGCGGCGATCTCGCCGACATGCACCTGCTGGGCACATCAGGCACGGTGACGACGCTCGCCGGTATCCATCTCAACCTCGCGCGCTACGACCGCCGCCGCATCGACAGCATCTGGATGGACGATTCCGACATCACCGCGACCATCAACAAGCTGCTCGGCATGAGCTACGAGGAGCGCGCCGGCAACAACTGCATCAGCGTCGAGCGCGCCGATCTCGTGCTCGCCGGCTGCGCCATCCTCGATGCCATCCGCCGCGCCTTTCCGCTGCCGCGCCTGCGCGTCGCCGACCGGGGCCTGCGCGAAGGCATGCTGGTCGAGATGATGCGCGAGGACGGCGCGCTCAGGAGCTGGTGAGATGGCCAAGGACACCACCGGCCGCTTGCACGTCCAAGTCAAGACCAAGGTCAAGACCGGCGGCAAGCGCAAATTGTCGTCGAAGCTCTGGCTGGAGCGGCAGCTCAACGATCCCTATGTCGTCAAAGCGAAGGCGGCCGGATACCGCTCCCGCGCGGCGTTCAAGCTGCTCGAGATCGACGACAAGTTCCGGTTTCTCAAGCCCGGCTTGGCCGTGGTCGATCTCGGCGCGGCGCCCGGCGGCTGGAGCCAGATCGCCGCCAAGCGCGTCGGCTCCACGGAAGGCAAGGGCAAGGTCGTCGCGATCGATCTGTTGGAGATGCCTGAGATTCCCGGCGTCGATTTCGCCCAGCTCGATTTCATGGACAATGACGCGCCCGAAAAGCTCACCGCGATGCTGGGCGGCGGGGCCGACATCGTGATGTCCGACATGGCCGCCAACACCACCGGCCACCGCAAGACCGACCAGCTCCGCATCGTCGGCCTCGTCGAGACCGCGGCGGCCTTTGCCTGCGACGTGCTCAAGCCCGGCGGCACGTTTCTGGCCAAAACGTTTCAGAGCGGCGCCGACGCCGATCTGCTCGCCCAGCTCAAGCGCGACTTCGCCACGGTGCGGCATGTGAAGCCCGCGGCAAGCCGGCAGGATTCCTCGGAGCGCTACGTGCTGGCGACGGGGTTTCGGGGCGGGGCACAGGAGTAGCCTCCGTCATTGCGAGGAGCGAAGCGACGAAGCAATCCAGAATCCCTCCGCGGAAAGATCCTGGATTGCTTCGCTACGCTCGCAATGACGGGGAGAGAGGCTACCCCAGCCGCTGGTCCCGCACGTCCTGCGTATCCTCGCTCGCCGCCTTGACGGCCGCCTTCTCGGCACCCTTGCCGGCGCCCTTGCGGCTCGCGATTTCCACGGCCTTGCGGCCGGAGATCTCGTTTCCGGCGTCAGCGGGCATCTGCCAGAAGAACCAGCTCGACGCCGCCGAGGTCAGCGCGACCACGATGAAGGCGGGCGCGAACACGGTGGCATTGATCTCGCTGGCATGGCTGAACCACATCGTCGTTTCCACGCAGGCCGCGCCGACCGCGACGCCGGCCGAGACCGCCAGTTGCTGGTTGACGCTGACGAGCGTGGTGGCGCGGCTCATCTGCGCGGTCTCGACGTCGGCGTAGGCGACCGTGTTGATCGCGGTGAACTCGAGCGAGCGGAAGAAGCCGCCGACCACCAGGATGACCATGATGATGAGCAGCGGCGTCGTCACCGTGAACAGCGCGCAGACGCCGAGGAAGAACGCGCTGACGAGCGCGTTCACCGTCATCAGATTGCGGAAGCCGAAGGTACGGATGATGCGCGCCGCCAGCGTCTTCATGCCCATGGCACCGAGCGAGGAGGCGAAGGTGACGAGGCCCGAATGGAACGGCGACAGGCCGAAGCCGATCTGCATCAAGAGCGGCAGCAGGAAGGGCAGTGCGCCGATGCCGAGGCGGAACAGGAAGCCGCCGAACACGGCCGCGCGCAGCGTCGGCAGCTTCAGAAGCGAGAAATCGAGCACCGGCGAGCCCGTGCGCCGGGCGTGCAGGACATAGAGTGTCATGGAGATCGCGCCACCCACGACCAGGGCGGCGACCGTGCTCCACGGCAGAAGGTTCAGTCCGGCAACGGAGAGTCCGAACGCGATGCCGGCAAGCCCGATCCCAGCGAGCACCATGCCGTAGAGATCGAACGGCTCCTGCGTCTCGCTCTTGATGGGATCGATGAAGCGCAGCGCCATGAAGATGCCGAGCAGCCCGATCGGGATGTTGATCAGAAAGATCCAGTGCCAGGACGCGTAGGTGGTGATGAAGCCGCCGAGCGGCGGGCCGATCACGGGGCCGATCAGGGCAGGGACTGTGACCCACGCCATCGCATTGACCAGGGCGCTCTTGTCGACCGAGCGCAGCAGCACGAGGCGCCCGACCGGCGTCATCATCGCCCCGCCCATGCCTTGCAGGATGCGCGCGAACACGAAATCGGTGACCGAGGTGGAGAGCGCGCAGCCGACCGAGCCGACCATGAACACGCCCACCGCGACCGCGAACACCATCCGCGCGCCGAAGCGGTCGGCGGTCCAGCCGCTCGCCGGGATGAACACCGCGAGCGACAGCAGGTAGGACGTGATTGCGAGCTTGAGCGTCAGCGGACTTGTGCCGATGTCGGCCGCGATCGCCGGCAGCGAAGTGGCGATCACCGTGGAGTCCATGTTCTCCATGAAGAGCGCGGTGGCCACGATCAGCGGGATGACGCGTTGCTTATCGACCATGTCGGATTGGTAATGAAAATCGGAAGGAAGGGTGCGAATTGCGGCTTAACACCGCCGCTCGGCTGCGACCATTGCGCATCAACGCATAGCACCTAAATCCTGCGTAACAACGGTGTGACCCTCTGTCGTCATTCCGGGGGACGCCCCATAAGCGCGAGCCCGGAATCCATTGGGCCGCAGGGATGGCTGCGGGATGGATTCCGGGCTCGCGACTTCGTCGCGCCCGGAACGACTGTGGGTTGGGACATCATTCCCGGCTATCCACGCGGAATTTACTCAAAAAGCCTGTGCATGGCTGGCCGGCGGTTCGATTCGCTTTGATTCGTCACGCGGCCGTGCTATCGACCCGCGTCAACCCCACCGATGGGCTCCGATTCTCCGGCGATGCCGCAAGGTACGCCGAGGGCGGCGCTCATCCATAGCTATTTGCGGCAGGGCCGCGGAAGGAGTTGGCACATGGCCACGGTACAACCAGGCATTCGCGAAGCCTTTACGTTCGACGACGTGCTGTTGAAGCCGGGCCTGTCGGACGTCATGCCGGGCGAGGTCGATATCCGCTCCCGCGTCACCCGCGCCATTCCGCTCAACATCCCGATCATGGCCTCAGCCATGGACACCGTCACCGAATCCCGCATGGCGATCGCCATGGCGCAGGCCGGCGGCCTCGGCGTCATCCACCGCAATTTCGATCCCGAAGGGCAGGCCGCCCAGGTGCGGCAGGTCAAGCGCTACGAGTCGGGCATGGTGGTGAATCCGCTGACCATCAGCCCCGAGGCCTCGCTCGACGATGCGCTCAAGCTGATGAGCGATCACGGCATCTCCGGCATTCCCGTCGTCACCGGCGCCGGCAAGAACATTCCGGGCAAGCTGGTCGGCATCCTCACCAATCGCGACGTGCGCTTTGCCACCGACCGCCGGCAAAAAGTCTCCGAGCTGATGACGCATGAAGGCCTCGTCACGGTGCGCGAGAATGTCAGCCAGGACGAGGCGCGGCGGATGCTGCACCAGCATCGCATCGAGAAGCTGCTCGTGGTCGACGAGCAATATCGCTGCGTCGGCCTGATCACCGTCAAGGACATGGAGAAGGCGGTCGCCCATCCGCTCGCCTGCAAGGATGCGCAGGGGCGCCTGCGCGTCGCCGCCGCAACCACCGTCGGCGACACCGGCTTCGAGCGTACCGAGCGGCTGATCGATGCCGGCGTCGATCTCGTCGTCGTCGACACCGCGCACGGCCATTCCCGGCACGTGCTGCATGCGGTGAACCGCATCAAGCGTCTCTCCAATTCCGTGCAGGTCGTTGCCGGCAACGTCGCCACCACCGAAGGCGCACAGGCGCTGATCGACGCGGGCGCGGACTGCATCAAGGTCGGCATCGGCCCGGGCTCGATCTGCACCACGCGCATCGTCGCCGGCGTCGGCGTGCCGCAGCTCACCGCGATCATGGATGCGGTGGAAGCCGCGAAGAAGGCCGATATCCCCGTCATCGCCGACGGCGGCATCAAGTTCTCCGGCGACCTTGCCAAAGCGCTCGCCGCCGGTGCCGACATCGCGATGGTCGGCTCGCTGCTCGCCGGCACCGACGAGACACCCGGCGAAGTCTTCCTGTGGCAGGGCCGTTCCTACAAGGCCTATCGCGGCATGGGCTCGGTCGGCGCGATGGCGCGCGGCTCTGCCGACCGCTACTTCCAGCAGGACATCAAGGACACGCTCAAGCTCGTGCCCGAAGGCATCGAGGGCCAGGTGCCCTACAAGGGTCCTGTCGGCAACGTCATGCACCAGCTTGCCGGCGGCCTCCGTGCCGCGATGGGCTATGTCGGCGCAAAGGACATGAAGGAGCTGCACGAGAAGGCGAATTTCGTCCGCATCACCGGCGCCGGCCTGCGCGAAAGCCACGTCCACGACGTGACGATTACGCGCGAGAGCCCGAATTACCCGGGCGCGAGCTAGTACCTCCGATCTCGTGCCCCGGACGCGGCGCAGCACCTCTTCGGTGATGTGCTGCAGAGCCGGGGCCCACGTCTCCGCATCTTGTCCTGTTGCTATCTGGCTCCAGGCTCTGCGCAGCAACGTTTCACGTTGCTGCGCGTCCGGGACACGCGAGCTGTGCGAGCCGCTGCGTCCAATCGCTCCTTCGCTTTTGTATTGACGCGCCTCGCTGCCTCCGCTTCCGTTCACGCCGAAACACAATTCGGAGGAAGCCATGTCCCAAGCCAAGCGCATCGTTCTCGCCGCGCGTCCCGTCGGCGAACCCAAGCCGTCTGATTTTCGTCTGGAGGAATTTGCTGTTCCAACGCCAGGGCCGGGCGAGGTCTTGCTGCGCACGATCTGGCTGTCGCTCGATCCCTATATGCGCGGGCGCATGAGCGAAGGGCCCTCCTACGCGGCTCCAGTGCCGATCGGCGGGGTGATGGAAGGCGAGGCGGTCAGCGAGGTTGCGGCGTCCAACAATCCGGATTTCGCCAAAGGCGACATCGTGCGCATCCGTTCCGGCTGGCAGACGCATGCGATCTCCAGCGGCAAGGGCCTGGCCAAGGTTGATCCCAAGCTCGGCCCGATCTCGACGTCGGTCGGCGTGCTCGGCATGCCCGGCATGACCGCCTACACGGGCCTGCTCGACATCGGCAAGCCGCAAGCCGGCGAGACCGTCGTCGTTGCCGGTGCGTCCGGCGCGGTCGGCTCGGCCGTCGGCCAGATCGCGAAGATCAAGGGCGCCCGTGCGGTCGGCATCGCCGGCGGCAAGGACAAGTGCGATTACGTGGTGAAAGAGCTCGGCTTCGACGCCTGTATCGATCATCGCGATCCCGATCTCGCCGCGAAACTGAAGGACGCCTGCCCGAAGGGCATCGACGTCTATTTCGAGAATGTCGGCGGCGCCGTGTTCGAGGCGGTGTTCCCGCTGCTCAACCCGTTCGCCCGCGTGCCGGTCTGCGGCCTGATCGCGCACTACAACGACACCGAGGCCAAGCCGCCGAAATGGGCCGCATCCATGATGCGCGCGACGCTGACCAAGCGGCTGACCTTTCGCGGCTTCATCGTCTCCGACTTCGCAGCCCGCCATGGCGACTTCCTGCGCGACATGTCGGCCTGGGTCCGCGACGGCAAGGTCAAATACAAGGAGTTCGTCACCGAGGGCCTGGAGAGCGCGCCCGGCGCCTTCATGGGGCTGCTGAAGGGCGCCAATTTCGGTAAGCAGCTGGTCCGGGTCGGGCAAGACAAGGCCTAGCACGACAAGGACTGGGACTCCCGTGGCTCCGAGGCCACATGCGGCGTGCAGATAGTTAAGAAAGAGTCACCAAATGGTCACACCTCATGGCAAAAGCCGCGTGTGTGACCGTCCGTTCATTGACGCGCCGACGAAGGCATTGAATCATCGCGCATATTTCAGGTGCTGCGATGTTAGAGATTGGTATTTTCTGTGTAATCCTGCTTGCTGCCGGCTATTGGGTGGCGATGTTCGTCATGGGCCGCCATGACGACGTCATTCACGGCAAGTTCGTGCGCTCCGAGGAGGACGGCGAATTTGCGCGACCTGCAGTGCCGGCACCGCCCCCGCCGCCGTTCCCGAAGCGTCCGCTCAAGACGGCCCAGCCTGCCAGGCGGCCGGTTGCCAATGATCTGGCGGGCAAGCCGGTGAACAGCGCGGCGCTGCAATCCTTGCTCGCCGCGATCCAGCAGGACCTCAAGAGCGTCGCTTGAGTCGATCGGCGCGCCTCAATGCTCGCCGCCCATCTGGGCGAGGAGCTCTTCGATGTCGACATCGACCTGGCCTGCGGCCCTGACGTGGCGAACCTCGAAACTGTCGGGCCGGAAGCGATACTCGACCAGGCCGACCTCTTTGATCGCGATGCGATCCTGGCGCTGGTCGTTGATGACGAAGCCGGCCGATGGCGCCCAGACATGGCGGGTGTGGCGGTAGCTGAAATCGCGCCGCTGGTGCACGTGGCCGCTGGCGATGAGACGCAGATCGACGCGCTCAAACATCTCGATCAACCGCGCCCGTGCCGGCTGCGGCACGTAGCGGATCGAGGTCTCAGGCAGCTCGGGATCGTCGGGCAGGTTGAGAAACACCGGCTTGTGCAGGAACAGCGCGACCGGTTTGCCGTTCGTCTGCGCGATCTCGGATGCCAGCCAGTCGAACTGTTCTGCCTCGAAGGCGAGCCCTGAATTCATCACCAGTGAGTTGAGGCCGATGAAGCGCCAGCCTGCGGCCTCGAACGACCAATGGTCTTCGCCGATGATATCGCAGAATTGCCGGCGGTGCGCTTCGCTGACCGGCGGCTTCGGCGCCGGCCCGATCGCGGTCGGATTGTCGCCGATGTCGTGATTGCCGGGCAGGTAGCGGCACGCGACGGGCAGCGCGTCATGCAGGCCCTTTGCGAAGACGACATCCTCGCGGCTGGTCGGCCCGTCGAAGGCGACGTCGCCGCTGTTGACGACGAGGTCGGGCCTGTCGGCGTCGATGTGCTCGCAAACGCGATGGAAGTTGGCGACGAGGCCAGGGAAGCGGCGGCCGAGATGCGTGTCGGAAATCTGCGTCAGGCGAAATTCGGGCATGCGATCATCCTACCCCTTGTCGCGCCTCGGAACGATGACGGCGCCGGCATGGATCGCAACGAACAAAGTTTAAAGCACGCGGTAGCGGATCGTGTAGGCGTCCTGCGGCGCCACGGGGCCGGCGAGCGGCGAGGCGATGCGGTCGGCGAGGTGCCAGGGGCCGAACTGCTCGGAGCGATGCGGCTCGGCCGGCAGTCGGAGACGGAACTCGAAAATGCCTTTGCCCGGCAGGTTCACGACCAGCACGCGGTCCGCGGTGCGGTGGTTGAGCGCGACCGCGCCGCGCAGCATCGTGCGGCCGTCGGAGAGGTCGCGCACGCCGTCGACCAAGGCCAGCGTCTGGTTACGATCGGTGTGCAACTCGATCTGGGTGTCGGTCGCGGCCGTCAGCATCTCCCGGGGCATGCGGATCTCAAACTCGATCGCGGGCTTGGACGGATTGAGGCCGAGATAGGCCAGCGCAGCATGGCGCATGTCGTAGGCGGCGAAGGCGAACAGGGCGACCGCGGCGAGCACGCCAAGGCCATGTCTGGCAACGTCCCGCCAGGTCCGGTAGCTCAGGCGGAAATAGACCGTCATCGCCAGCGCGACCGCGAGCGCCATCGCGATCCCTGATAGCGCCGACATCAGGATGCCGATCCGGCCGTCGGCGGATTCGGTCCAAAGGCTGGTCAGGATGGTCATGGCGCCGTCTCGCCTTGGGGCCCTCGAAACGGGCCGAAATCGCTTTAATGATCGGTGGTTGGTCGTAAGACCGGGAAGGCCGGTTCAACTGGTTGATTGTCAGGACGAGGAGCGGCGGCTAATGGACGGTCCGGCGACCTCCGCCGGATGGGAAAGCTCAGATGTCCGTTCAAATGGTCTTGCTGCCGGTCTTCGTCCAGATCGGGCTCACCTTCGCGCTTCTGATCGGCATGGTGCTCGCACGCCGCAAGACGCTGGTCGCAGGCGAGACGAAGATCCGCGACATTGCGCTGGGCGAGCCGAACTGGCCCAAGGGCGCCACACAAATCGCCAATTGCTACCGCAACCAGTTCGAGCTGCCGGTGCTGTTCTATGTCCTGATCGCGCTGGCCTTGCCGCTGCGCCGCGCCGATCTCTTCATCGTGCTGATGTCCTGGGTGTTCGTGGTGACGCGCTTTGCCCATGCCGGGGTCTTCGTCTCCTCCAACGATCTCGGCCGGCGCTCCATGGTCTGGCTCGCCGGCGTGCTCGTGCTGCTGGCGATGTGGATCTACTTCGCCCTGAAGCTCTTGTTGCTGATCTAGGCGCTTGCCCGCCGATTTTGATCTGAAAGATTGAGAATGACCCCCGCTGCCCGGCTGTCCGCAGCCATCGAACTCATCGACACCATCGAGAAGGACCGCGTGCCCGCGGCCAAGGCGCTGAAGGAGTGGGGCACCGCGCACCGCTTTGCCGGTTCCGGTGACCGTGCCGCCATCGCCGGCCTGGTCTGGGACGTGCTGCGCCGCTACGCCTCGAGCGCGTTCCTGATGGATTCCGACACCGCGCGTGCCAGGCTGATCGGCATGCTCCGGCTCGAGCGCAACATGGACGGGGCGACGATGGACGCCTTGTTCGACGGTAGCCGCTTTGCGCCGGCGCCGCTGACCGAGGCCGAGCAGGCGGCGCTCAGCGATCGCTCCCTCGAGGAAGCGCCGCCAGCGATCGCCGGCGACTATCCCGAATGGCTGGATCCCCACCTTGCAAAAGTGTTCGGCGAGGACCGCGCCGCCGAGGCGGCCGCGATGGCGAGCCGGGCGCCGCTGGACCTGCGCGTCAACACGCTAAAATCCAATCGCGAGAAGGCGCTGGCGTCGCTTGCTCATCTTCATGCGAAACCGACGCCATGGTCGGCAACGGGTCTGCGCATCGAGCTTTCGGCCGATGCGCGCAATCCCGGCATTCAGGCCGAGGAGCTTTTCATCAAGGGTGGAATCGAGGTCCAGGATGAGGGATCGCAGCTTGCGGCCCAATTCACCGCGGCAAAGCCCGGCGAGCAGGTGATCGACCTCTGCGCCGGCGCGGGCGGCAAGACGCTGGCGCTCGCCGCCCTGATGCAGGGCAAGGGCCGGCTGATCGCGACCGATCGCGACAAGCGCCAGCTCGCGCCGATCTACGAACGGCTGTCGCGCGCCGGCGTCCACAACGCCGATGTCCGCACGCCCAAGGGCGACGCCGATCCGCTGGCCGATATAAGCAGCACGGCCGACCTCGTCGTGATCGATGCGCCCTGCACGGGAACCGGAACATGGCGCCGCAATCCCGACGCCAAATGGCGCATGCGGCCGGGCGCGCTGGAGATCCGCCTGCGTGACCAGGCTGAGGTGCTGGAGCGCGCGATGCCACTGGTGAAGGCCGGCGGCCGCATCGCCTACATCACCTGTTCGGTGCTGTCGGAAGAGAATGGCGAGCAGGTGAGGGCATTCGTCGGCCGCCACCCCGAGTTTTCGGTGACGCCGCCCGAGCAGACCGCAAGTGTGCTCTGGGACAAGGCGGAGGCTTTCGCGGAGGCCGCGCTCCGATCGGACGAGGGCTGGCTATTGACGCCGCGCCGCACGGGAACCGACGGGTTTTTCGTTTCGGTGTTGAAGAAAACGTAGCTCTTGTAGGGTGCGCAAAGGCGCGAAGCGCCGTGCCCACGACATGCCGTTACTGAGAGATGGTGGGCACGGCGCGCGAAGAGCGAGCCTTTGCCCACCCTGCGGCACCGTTGATCAACGCTGTCATTCCGGGGCTCGCGAAGCGAGAACCCGGAATCCATCGCGCCGCAGAGATTGTCGCGCCGTGGATTTCCGGGCTCGCCCTGCGGGCGCCCCGGAATGACGGGCCAAAACAAAAGCCCCGCGACCGGATCCCGGTCGCGGGGCCTTGGAGCTCTGACGTTCTGCCGGTACGTCCGTGGTCAGAACGCTGCGCGGGCGTTAGCCGACGCGGAGATTGTCAGCCGACGACTTGCCGCTGCGGCGGTCGGCGACGATGTCGAACGAGACCTTCTGGCCCTCGTTGAGGGAGGAGAGGCCAGCGCGCTCGACGGCGCTGATGTGCACGAACACGTCCTTCTGGCCGTCGTCCGGCTGGATGAAACCATAACCCTTTTGGGTGTTGAACCACTTCACGGTGCCCATAGCCATGGGAATTTCCTTTAGTTAGTTAGAGAGAGTACGCACGTGGACCGGTACGCAGCATTGCGCCCATAGCCCTGTTCAGTCGATGTTTGGAGAAGTCATCTGAAGCGTGCGCGCCCGTCAGCAACGAAGCGAAGCGGCCCAGTCGTTCGGCCAAGATCGATGATCACAATATAGCGAGAATTTGGGGCCAGTTCAAGGCACCACCCGTGGCCCGGGATCTCACGCGACTTTTCTATTTTGCGGTGCAAAGTCACCGTCGGGTGCATGTCAGTCCACGATGAAGAGCGTGGCGCCGGTCGCGGTGGAGGAGCGGTGCGCGGCGTCGCCGAAATCCGAGACCTGGTAGCTCATGCCCGCCGTGAGCTTGAATGTGCGCCCGTCACGCAGCTCGCTGTCGATCTCGCCCTTCAGCACAAAGAGCACGTGGCCGCGATCGCACCAATGGTCGGCCAGGTAGCCCGGCGAATACTACACCATCCGCACCCGGAGGTCGCCGATATTGAGCGTGCGCCACAACGCCTGTCCGCTCTCGCCGGGGTGCGTGGTCGCCTCGACCTTGCTCCAGTCCGTGACGGTGAAGGGGGAGGCGGGGAGTTTCATGCGGGAGAATCCGGTCAGTGCGGTTGTGCAGTCTCCCTGATAGCTGCAAACGCGAGAGTCGCAAGCCGTCAGCGCCGGCCAAAAGGAGCTGGCGCCGATGGACGTGCTGCTAGATGTCGAGCTCGGCCCAGATTGCGGCATGGTCGGAGGCGGCCTCGATTTCCCTGGTGATTGTCGGAAAATGAGGAAACAAGTCGCCGTTCTTGCCGCCCCAGACGCCCATGCGGAAGATGCCGCCGGCGGTCGCCTTGTCGAACAGGGCCGGTGACAGCAGGATGTAGTCGATCTTGTTCGACGCGGTGCCGTTCTTGAACGTGCCGGGACGGCCGCCATCCTCGAACCCGTCGAGCTCGCTGATGTCCTTCAGCCCGGTTTGATGAAACAGCGGGCTCATCGGATCGCTGTCCGGCGTGTCGTTGAGGTCGCCGATCACCGCGATGAAATCATGCTTCTGGCGGAGCTGGCGATAGATGGTCGCGGTGCGTGAGGCCTGACGCTTGCGCTTGGTGTTCGACGTCGCCTGGGAGCCGAATCCCTTGCTCTTGAAGTGATTGGCGAGGACGATGAGCGAATTTCCCGCCGCCGTCTGGATCTCGAATTGCGCGCAATCCCGGCTGAAGATGAGGCCGTCCTCGTCCTCGTCATCGACGTGGCTCGCGATCGAGACGATATCGAATTTCTTCCTGGTCATGAGGCCGACGTCGATGCCGCGGTCGTCATTGCCGTCGATCAGCATGATGTGGTCGTAGGACGTTGCCTCGACGGAGGGCATCACGTCCTTGCAGAACCGGACGAGGGCAGGCCGGCTTTCCGCTTCCACCACGCCGAGCACGTCCGCATCGATCTCCTTCATGACCCGCGCAGTGTTGCGTGTTGCCTCTTCGTTGACCTGCTCCACCGTCAGATCGACCCATCCGATCCAGTCGTCCCGTCCGTCTGCAACGACCTGGATCGGTCCGCTTTGCGGTCGCTTGACGAGATGGCCGCGATTCTGGCGCAGGATCGCGTATTTGTTCTCGTCCGACTTCTTGAGGCCGAGCACACCCAGCAGCTCGACGATCTTCTTCTTGTCGTTCGCAGTGTATTTGTCCTTGCCGAGGATGGCGTTGATGTCGGCCTGCGCCTTCAGGATGGTCCTGCCTTCCTCCGAGAAGCCGGGACCGCTGAGCGCACGTGCGCGCATGAAAAGGTTTTCAACGTTGAAGGATGCGAGCTTCATGAAAATCTCCCGGGGATGAAAAACGAAATTCAATCAATGGTAGAGATTATCAAAAGCCTCGCATTAAGTCGAGGCGCGCGGATGGTCGCAGGGCCGCGCGCGGTGCGCGGCGCCGGCCTTCGTCATAGTGTCACAATCGAGGAGCGGTGATCGTCACTCCGCCAGATGGTTCGCCGATCCCTGCACGATCTTTCCGGCCGCATCGACGCGCAGATACTCGCAGATCTTCTTCCCGCGCTCATTCGCGTAAAACACCACGACGCTGTCGGGGCTCACAAACAATTCGATCAGCGAGAAGTGCAGTTCCGGCACGAGCCCGAGCGCCTTGCCCCAATAGGCGCGCAAGGCGTCCTTGCCGCACAACGTTCCGCTGGCGTCGAACCCCAGCGCCGGGATGCGGTCCGAGGTCATCACGGCCGCCTCGTCATAGAGCGTGAGCACGCGCTCGAGGTCGCGCGAATTCCAGGCCTCGATCCAGGTCCGGCCGAGGGCGGCGAGCGTCGATGGCTGGTGGTACTGTGGCACAAGCGTTCTCCCTGATCGCCCCTGTTTGATAGCGGAGCATAATGGGTCAATATTACTTACCTATATCCGTTTGTCCATGCCCAAAGAAGCATGTGGGCGCGCAGCTACCGCGGTTGCGGGCCGGGCCGCGCCAGCGTATTTGCTGGCCATGACAGCAGCACAGAACGACCGCTCCGCGTCGACGCCCTCGGTGGCCTCGGCGCACGACAAGATTCTCATCGTCGACTTCGGCAGCCAGGTGACGCAGCTGATCGCGCGTCGCGTGCGCGAGGACGGCGTCTATTGCGAGATCGTCCCGTTCAACAAGGCCGAAGCCGCCTTCAACGAGATGAAGCCGAAAGCGGTGATCCTCTCCGGCGGCCCTGAATCGGTGCACGAGGCCGGTTCGCCCCGCGCGCCGCAAGCCATCTTCGATTCCGGCGTGCCCGTGATGGGCATCTGCTACGGCCAGATGACCATGGCAGCCCAACTCGGCGGCACCGTCGAGGGCGGCCATCACCGCGAGTTCGGCCGCGCCGATGTCGAGGTCAAGGCCGAGAGCCAGCTGTTCGCGGACGTCTGGTCGTCAGGCAGCAAGAACCAGGTCTGGATGAGCCATGGCGACCGCATTACGAAGATGCCGCCGGGCTTCTCCGTCGCCGGCACCTCGCCGAACGCGCCGTTCGCGATCATCCAGGACGAGACACGCAAATATTACGGCCTGATGTTCCACCCCGAAGTGGTGCACACGCCCGACGGCGCCCAGCTCATCCGCAATTTCGTGCGCAAGATCGCAGGCCTGTCCGGCGACTGGACCATGCGCGCCTTCCGCGAGGAGGAGATCGCAAAGATCCGCGCGCAGGTCGGCAAGGGCAGGGTGATCTGCGGCCTCTCCGGCGGCGTCGATTCCGCCGTCGCAGCCGTGCTGATCCACGAAGCCATCGGCGACCAGCTCACATGCGTGTTCGTCGATCATGGCCTGATGCGGCTCAACGAGGCCGAGCAGGTCGTCGACCTGTTCCGCCACCACTACAACATCCCGCTCGTGCACGTGGACGCCTCGAAGCAGTTCTTGGGCGAGCTCGAAGGCATCACCGATCCCGAAACCAAGCGCAAGACCATCGGTCGCCTCTTCATCGAGGTGTTCGAAGCGGAAGCCAAGAAGATAGGCGGCGCCGATTTCCTCGCGCAGGGTACGCTCTATCCTGACGTGATCGAGAGCGTCTCCTTTACCGGCGGACCTTCCGTCACGATCAAGTCGCACCACAATGTCGGCGGCCTGCCTGAACGCATGAACATGAAGCTCGTCGAGCCGCTGCGCGAGCTGTTCAAGGACGAGGTGCGCAAGCTGGGGCGCGAGCTCGGCCTTCCCGAAATCTTCGTCGGCCGCCACCCGTTCCCCGGCCCGGGCCTCGCCATCCGCTGCCCTGGCGATATCACCCGCGACAAGCTCGACATCCTGCGCAAGGCCGATGCCGTCTACATCGACCAGATCCGCAAGCACGGCCTCTACGACGAGATCTGGCAGGCCTTTGCCGTGCTGCTCCCGGTGAAGACGGTCGGTGTCATGGGCGACGGCCGCACGTATGATTATGTGGTCGGCCTGCGCGCCGTCACCTCGACCGACGGCATGACCGCCGATTTCTACCAGTTCGACATGAAGTTCTTAGGAGAGACCGCCACGCGCATCATCAACGAGGTGAAGGGCGTGAACCGGGTGGTGTATGACGTTACGAGCAAACCGCCTGGGACGATTGAGTGGGAGTAGGGAAAAGCCCTTTGAGGACGCATGGCGCACAAAATTTACATGATGAGTTTTGCGAGCGTCTATCCGCACTACGTCGCGAAGGCAGAGAAGAAGGGGCGCACGAAGGCGGAGGTCGATGAGATCATCTGCTGGCTGACCGGCCATACGCGGAAGACACTGGACAAGGAACTCGCCAAGAAAACCTCCCTTGAGGATTTCTTCGCTCAGGCCCCTCGCATGAATGCCTCGCGTTCGCTCATCACGGGCACGATCTGCGGCGTCCGCGTCGAAAATATCGAAGAACCGATCATGCGCGAAATCCGGTATCTCGACAAACTGGTCGACGAACTCGCCAAGGGCAAAGCGATGAAAACGATCCTCCGGAGCAAGGTGGCTGCCGCGTCGAGCTGAGCAGTCGATCGAGGATCGTTCCGCATCCTGAAGCTGACTTATCGGGCGGCTTTTTCAGACCACGCCCCTGCTGCTGCGCCGGCTCGCCGAAAATGTTCGATAGGGCTCGACAGTCCACAGAATCCCAATTCCCGTGTGAACTGTTCACAGCTCTGCGGCGTTGAAGGACGGTGCAAGTCTCCTCCTTAGCTCCAGAGCCATACATTCTGATCCTGACGGGAGCGGGCCTGCTGATCGCGCTGGTCGCCTGGCTACCACTCGTCCTGAAGCGGCTGCCCCTGTCTCTGCCGATCGTCTGCATCGGGATCGGAGCTGCGATCTTCTCGCTGCCGGCAGTCACGCTCCGGCCGCTGCCGCTCGATTACCCCGACTTCACCGAGCGTTTCACCGAGTTCGTTGTGATCATTGCGCTGATGGGGGCCGGCTTGAAGCTCGATCGCCCGTTCAGTTGGCGGAAGTGGGGCGTCACCTGGCGATTGCTGGCGATCACAATGCCGATTGGAATCCTCACAATCACAGCAATGGGAGGGTGGTTGCTGGGCCTGTCCTGGATCGCAGCACTGCTGTTGGGGGCAAGCCTGGCGCCGACCGATCCGGTGCTCGCATCCGACGTTCAGGTCGGGCCTCCGAAGACCGGGGAAGAGGATGAGGTTCGCTTCGGGCTGACATCCGAGGCAGGCTTGAACGACGGCTTCGCCTTCCCGTTCGTGAATCTTGCGATCGCCCTCAGTTTGGCGACGGCAACGGGGGAACCCTGGGCCGGGCAGTGGCTGCTCCACAATGTGCTGTGGGAGATTGGCGCCGGCCTCATCGGCGGCTGGCTCATTGGTCGGCTGTTCGGCTGGCTCACCTTCCACGTTCCCAGCGACACGAAGCTGTCGAAGACGGGAGACGGTCTCATCGCGATCGCGGCCACGTTCGTTTCTTACGGTGTGACCGAACTGATCCACTGCTACGGCTTCCTTGCCGTTTTCGTCACCGCACTGACGCTACGCCGATCGCACCGCGACCACGAATTCAACCGACAAATGCACGACATCACCGAGCAGGTCGAGCGGCTAGCCATGATGGTCCTGCTGCTGCTGTTCGGCGGGGCACTGGTCAGCGGTTTGCTGCGCCCGCTCCAGCTGGTGGACGTAGCGGCGGCGGCGGCGATGCTGCTCATCATCCGGCCGATCGGCGGCTTAATTGCGCTGGCCGGGTTCAATGCCCGCTTTTCGGAGAAGATGACGCTGGCCTTTTTCGGAATCCGAGGTGTTGGCTCGTTCTACTATCTGGCCTATGGGCTCAACCATATGGAGATGGCCGACGGTGAGCGGATGTGGGCTATCGTTGGCCTCGTGGCGCTGTTGTCGATTCTGCTTCACGGACTGACTGTCACGCCGGTCATGCGACAACTCGACAGGAGTCAGGGGCGGGATCCGGACGCCGATGATGCGGCGCCACCGCCAAACGTGCAGAGACCGGCGTCGGCTTAGGATCGAACGATGCTCGGCAGCGGCGCTTCGGCCACGCGAGCGCGCAGCTGCGCGTCGAACTCAATCGCAGTTCGCCGGCTGCAGGGGGGGTAGGACATTCGGGCCTCTTGAGACCATGGTCTGCCGACGATACCCTCCAAGGACAGTGCGCGCAGAATGGTTACACCCTGGATCCGGATGATCGAGGCAGCTGGAACCCGCTTAAGTTGAAAGCGTTAGCTGCGGGCCGCACTTGATGACGGGGGCGGAGCTATGTCCGACTTACTGCCCAGCGCATTGGATCTTGCGCGCTTCCAGTTTGCCTTCACGGTGGTCTGGCACTTCCTGTTTCCGGCCTTCACCATCGGACTGGCGAGCTATCTTGCCGTGCTCGAAGGTCTGTGGCTGTGGACGGGCCGCGCCGCCTATCTCGATACCTATCGCTATTGGCTCAAGATTTTCGCTGTCGCCTTCGCCATGGGCGTGGTGTCGGGGATCGTCATGTCCTACCAGTTCGGCACGAACTGGTCGGTGTTCGCCGACAAGACATCGCCGGTGCTCGGACCGCTCCTTGGCTACGAAGTGCTGACGGCATTCTTTCTCGAGGCCGGCTTCCTCGGGGTGATGCTCTTTGGCCTTGGCCGCGTCGGTCCGCGCCTGCATTTCGTCGCGACCTGCTTCGTCGCGGGCGGCACCTTGCTCTCGGCGTTCTGGATTCTCGCCGCCAATTCCTGGATGCAAACGCCGACCGGGCATGCAATGGGACCGGACGGCCAGTTCATTCCGGAGAGCTGGTTCGCGATCATCTTCAATCCCTCGTTCCCCTATCGCTTCGCTCACACGGTAACGGCGGCTTACCTGACGACCGCGATGATCGTGGGGGCCGTGGGCGCCTGGCACCTTCTGCGGGACAGGATGAACGAACGCGCACGCATCATGTTTTCGATGGCGATGTGGACGGCCGCAATCGTGGCCCCGATGCAGCTTTTTATCGGCGATCTTCATGGCGTGAATTCGTATCACCACCAGCCCACCAAGGTTGCCGCCATGGAAGGCCACTTCGAGACCGAGCGCCGCGCGCCTTCCATCCTGTTCGGCATGCCGGATGCCGGAGCCGGGGTGACCCGCGGCCAAATCGCCATCCCTGGCTTCGCGAGCCTTTACCTGACGCACAGCCTCGATGGAGAGGTCAAGGGGCTCAAGGCTTTCCCGAAGGACACATGGCCGACCAACATTCCACTGGTCTTCTGGGCATTCCGCATCATGGTCGGCTTGGGTCTTCTGATGATCGCGCTGGGCGTCGCCTCGCTTTGGCTGCGCCGGCGCAACAGGCTCTACGACACGCCATGGCTACACCGCTTCGCCGTGGCCATGGGGCCGTCCGGGCTGATTGCGGTGACCGCTGGATGGACGGTGACAGAGGCTGGGCGACAGCCTTTCACCGTCTATGGATTGCTGAGGACCGCGGACAGCGTCGCGCCGATTGCCGCGCCGGCCGTCGCTGCATCACTCGCCGCATTCGTCGTCGTGTACTTCGTCGTGTTCGGCGCGGGTATCGCATATCTGTTTCACCTCTTCCGCCAGACGCCTGAAGCCGGCGAGCACGGACCGCCGCAAGGCCAGCCGGTGCGTACGGCGGGCATCACGCCGGCGCCAGGCCTGGTTAGTCGTGGGACGCACGGAGCAGAACCGAGGCAGGCGGGGATCAGTCCATGAGCATCGACCTCACACTGATTTGGGCGCTGCTGATTGCCACGGCCGTGTTGCTCTACGTGGTGATGGACGGCTTCGACCTCGGCGTGGGCATCCTGTTCCCGGCCGAGGCGGCGAGAGCCGACCGCGATGTCATGGTCAACTCCGTGGCACCGGTCTGGGATGGCAACGAAACCTGGCTCGTCCTGGGCGGCGGCGGATTGTTCGCCGTGTTTCCGCTGGCCTATGCGACCATCTTCCCCGCACTCTACATGCCGCTCATTCTGATGCTGCTTGCATTGGTGTTTCGCGGGGTGGCCTTCGAAATGCGGTTTCGGGCCCGCACATCCGCCGGTGAAGTATGGTGGGACCGCGCCTTCTCCTGGGGCAGCTTTGCCGCGGCGTTCCTCCAGGGCGTTTGCCTTGGCGCCATCGTGCAGGGCATCCGCGTGGAGGGGCGTGCTTACGCCGGCGGCTGGTGGGACTGGCTGACACCGTTCTCGATTCTGACCGGTGTTGCCCTCGTCGTCGGCTACGGCCTGCTCGGCGCATGCTGGCTGATATGGAAGACCGACGGAGCGCTTCAGTCACGCTGCCGCAATTACGCACGCGTTCTCGGGTTTGTGACACTCAGCTTCATCGCCCTCATATCACTGATGATGGTCGTCCAAAGCGCGGCGTTTCGCGAGCGCTGGCTGACGCTGCCGAACATGCTTTACGCAGCGCCGGTGCCGATCCTTCTGGCCCTGCTGGCATGGCGCTTTCATCGCGCGCTCGCAAAGGGCGAGGATGCGATGCCGTTCCTGTGCGCGCTCGGCTTTTTCCTGCTTTCCTATGCCGGGCTGGGCATCAGCATGTGGCCGATGATCGTGCCGCCCTCGATCACGATCTGGCAGGCAGCCACGCATCCCAGCAGCCAGTTGTTCTTGCTCATCGGCGCGGCGGTGCTGGTGCCGGTAATCCTCGTCTACACCGGATACGTCTATTGGCTGTTTCGCGGGAAGGTGCGGCACGGCGAGGGATATCATTGATGCCGCGGATGTCTCGCGCCTGGCGGCAGTGGCTGTGGTTCGCTGCGCTGTGGGCCGCAGGTGTGGCCACGCTCTTCGTGGTCGCATTGCCAATCCGGTGGCTGCTCAAGGCGGGATGAGGATTGGGGGGCGCGCAGGATCGGCAGGCCACCCATCTCTCGGCTATAAGTTGACAAGCGGCGTATGATACGTCCGACGTCGCGGCTTTCGGCGGTTATTTTTGCCTGCTCTGTTTGTGTTGTGGAAGGCGGTCCCAGCTTGACCGTCAGGCGCTACCCTCTGTTCGCTAGCCGAATGTTTGGACGATGGTTCTGCGGCGCGTTGATTCTAGCTGCCTGTCTAACGTGCGGTCTCGAGGGCTGGTTAGGCGACTGGGGCCGTCCGACCCCTATCTGCCGATGATCAAAGGTGATCCGTTCGACACTGCGGCTGCGCCGCTTGCGGAAGAGTTATCGGATCGGGCTCGCGGGCAGGGGGCATGCGCCGGGGTTTGCCGATATCATCATTGCTGCCACAGCGCGCCAGCATACGCTGACGATCCCGTCCCGCAACGTCAGGCACTTCGAGCTGCTCGGCGTACCCGTGCTCGATCTTTTCGGTGAATTGCCGCCGACCTGATTGTCTGACGCAGATGGATGCGTTGGCGCGGAAGCCGGATGAGGTTGTCGCATCGGCTGTCACGGATTATTCCGCGTGGCGCCTGTGAATTCTCTGGAAGCAGGCGCGACGTGCAACTTGTCGCGTGCTGCGCTTACAGCACCGGAGTCGCAACTATGTCACAGTCGCGACCAGAGAGCATTGTTTAGACCCATTCAACTTCGCTTCCCCGTCTCCGTGTGCCCATAAGTCAGCAGCTGAGGTTGTTCTCTAACCGGGGATTGGAATGCTGGGTTTGAATGCCGTGAGGCGTGGTTTTCTCGCGACCTGCAGTTTGTTTGTGTTGGATGCAGGCTTTGACGGCAAGAGTTACGCTCAAGCTCAGCTACCTCCAGTGACCGTTGAAGCTCCGGCGCAGGCCCGCCGCGCGCAAGCCGCGCGAGCTGGAGCCGCAAGCAGCGTGCGGCGACCGCCCCAACGCGCCAATCCACCACGGCCAGCACAGCTTGCGGCGGGAGCTCCGGCATCGGCCCCGACGCTGCAGAGCGCGATCGGTCCCGTGCAGGGCTTCGTCGCGACGCGCAGCGCCACCGGCACCAAGACGAACACGGCGTTGATCGAGACGCCGCAATCCATCTCGGTCGTGACGCAAGATCAGATCCGCGACACCGGTGCGCGAACGGTCGGCGAGGCGTTGGCCTACACGGCCGGTGTGCAGACGCAGCCCTACGGTTTCGATCCCCGTTATGATCAGTTTCTGATCCGGGGATTTGCGGCCAACGTGTATGGCAACTATCGTGACGGCTTGCGGCAGGGCAATGGTTCGTTCGCCTATTTTCGCAACGAACCCTACGGAGCCGAGCGAATCGAGGTGATGCGCGGCCCGTCATCGGTGCTGTACGGCGCCAACGAAGCCGGCGGCATGGTGAACTATGTGAGCAAGATGCCGCTCGATAAGCGGTTCAATGAGGTCGGCCTCGATATCGGAAATTTCGATCGCTATCAGGGCAGGTTCGACTTCAGCGGGCCAACGCTCGACAACGACAAGCTGCTTTACCGCTTCACCGGCCTGGTGCGTGACAGCGGCACGCAAATCCCGGGGACCTGGGATGACCGCGTGTTTCTCGCCCCGAGCTTTACCGCCAAGCTGGGTGAGGATACGACACTCACCGTGCTGGCCGAGTATGAGCGCAGCAAGACCTCGATGTGGCCGTATTATCTGCGCAACCCGGTGACGGGCGTGGTCACCAATATTCGTCTCGGCGACCCCGCATTCGACGCGCTTACGCAATGGCAAGCCTCGATCGGATACAGGCTCGACCATCGCATCAATGAGGCGCTGGCCTTCCGGCAGCATGTCCGGATCGGGCACGTGTCGTTCGAGGGCAACATGGTCGATGCTCTCAGCCTCTCGCCCGACGGGCGCACGCTCAATCGCTATGGTGCGACGTTCCGGGAATGGCTGAACACGTTCAACGTCGATAATCAGATCGAGGCCAAGCTGGTCACAGGTCCGGTCAAGCATACGGTGCTCGCCGGCGTCGACTATTTCCGGCAAGGCACGACGCTGGACTATTATGCGGGCCTGGCGCCGTCGCTCGATCTGACCAATCCGGTCTACGGCAGCTCGGCGCCGACGACCCCTCTGGGGCTGATGAGCGCCAACAGCCAAACGCTCGGCCAGGTCGGGCTCTACGCACAGGATCAGATGGCCTGGGGCGGCTGGCGGCTGACCATCGGCGGCCGGCAGGACTTTGCCGCGCTGTCGAACCGCAACGACCTTACGGGCGTGACGAGCGATAGCGCGCCCGGCAAGTTCACTGGCCGCGCCGGATTGTTGTATCTGTTCGAGTCCGGCCTTGCTCCTTATGTGAACTATGCGACGTCGTTTCTGCCGCTAACCGGCACGACGGCCCCACCGCGCGGCAGCACGCCGTTCGCGCCGACAACGGGTGAATCTTTCGAAGCCGGCATCAAATATCAACCTCTCGGCTGGAATAGCTACTTCACGGCGACCTGGTTCAACCTGACCAAGGACAACGTGCTGACCATCGATCCGGCCTTTCCCACCTTCTCGGTGCAGACCGGCCAAGTCCGATCGCGCGGCGCGGAGCTCGAAGCCGTGCTGTCGTTGGCCGAGGGACTCAAGGGCATCGCGTCCTACAGCTACACCGATGCGACCGTCACGCGCAGCAATGGCCTCGATCTTGGCAAGGTGCCGATCGGCGTGCCGTTGCAGCAGGCCGCGATCTTCCTCGACTACACCTGGCAGACCGGCCCGCTTGCAGGCTTTGGCATCGGTGCCGGTGCGCGCTGGATCGGGCAGACCTGGGCGGACGAGGTCAACACGATCAGAAATCCCGCCATCATGGCGTTCGACGCGGGGGCGCATCACGACTATCGCGGCATGCGGCTCGCCGTGAATGCGCGCAACCTGTCGGATGAACGCGTGCCGATCTGCAACGCCGGGACCTGCTCCTTCACGCAGGGACGGACCGTGCTCGGGAGTGCGACAGCGCGGTGGTGAAACGGATTTGCGCTGCGGTGTCCTGATCGGCGCGCAGGGACCCGGCGCAAACGTCGGATGTCCGTCACGTTCCGCCGTGATACGACATCCGCGTCGTCCTCTCCGGAGCCACCTTGCATGTCCACCGCGATCGCGCCCAGCCAACAGCCCGCCACCTCCACCGACCCCAACTCCCTCGGCTGGATGCGCGGTTTCCCCCCATCGTCCGACCGCACCATCACCTTCCAGGACGGCTCGTTCCGCAATTTCCCCGAGCTGCGCTGGGCGTGGTCCAACATCCGCCAGCTGGTGCCGACGGTGAACGTCTGGCGCGGCGCAGGGCCGGCGTCGGTGCTGCCGCGCGCGGAGCAGGACATCGGCGCGGTCGCCTCGACCACGATGGATGGCCGGCCCATGACCTTTGAAAAGATGCTGGAGGAGACCTACACCGACGGCATCGCGGTGCTGCATCGGGGGAAGCTGATCTATGAGCGCTATTTTGGTGCGTTGAAGCCGCACAAGCCGCATATCGCGATGTCCGTGACGAAATCGTTCACCGGCGTGCTCGCAGGGATTCTGGTCGCCGAGGGCAGGATCGATCCGCAGGCGCCGGTCACCGACTACGTGCCGGAGCTGAAGACGAGCGCGTTTGGGGACGCGCGCGTGCACGAGGTCATGGATATGACCACGGGGCTTCTCTACACCGAAGTCTATACCGACAAGAATTCTGATGTCTGGGGCCTGCGGCGGGCGAACGGCATGGCGCCGATCCCGCCGGACTACGACGGCGCGACCACCATCTTCAATTTTCTGATGGCGCAGACAAAGCAGGGCGAGCACGGCAGGGCTTTCGCCTACAAGACCGTCAACACCGACGTGCTCGCGTGGATCTGCCGCCGCGCCAGCGGCATGACCTTGTCCGAGCTGATGTCCGAGCGCATCTGGCAGCCGATGGGGGCGGAGGAGGATGCGCACTATCACGTCGACCGCATCGGCACCGAGAGCGGCGGCGGCGGGCTCTCCACGACACTGCGCGATCTCGCCCGTTTCGGCGAGACCATGCGCAATCACGGCCGCTTCAACGGCCGCCAGATCGTGCCATCACAAGTGGTCGAGGACATCGCGCGCGGCGGCGATCCCGAAAAATTCAAGCCGGCCGGCTACGCCACCCTGCCGGGCGCGTCGTATCGCAACCAATGGTGGGTGACGCACAATGCCCACGGCGCCTACATGGCGCGCGGCGTCCACGGCCAGGGCATCTACATCGATCCCAAGGCTGAAATGGTGATCGCGCGTTATGCATCGCATCCCATGGCCGGCAACGCCGCCAACGATCCCGTGACGCTGCCGGCCTATATGGCGCTGGCGAAGGCGCTGATGGCGGGCGGGTAACCAGCCGCATTGCCGTCGTTCGCGCTGAGCACTCGCTTCATGCCCCGGCTTGACCGGGGCATCCAGCATTCCAGAGGCGATCATGATTGAACCGCCAGGCCGCGGCGTACTGGGTCGCCCGGTCCCGGCTACGCCAAGGCTTCGCCGGGCTCTCGGTGTCGGGCCGGCGTAGCTTGAGCGAAGACGGCAAGCCGGGCGACGACAGCGGAAATCAACCATTGTCTCGTTCATTCACGCCAGACCGCATGATCAATCCAGCAGGTCTGGCCGTCAGCGGCTAACCGGCGCCGTCATGCGCCTCCTGCCAATGTGGATAGGTGACGTAGCCGGTGAGGGCGCCTTGCTCGTGTGAGCGGATCGTGACCGTCTCACCCTTCGGCATGTAGACGATCTCGCCGGGCCCCGCGGTGACGGTGCTGCCGCCGCTCGTGACCGAGAGCTTCCCCTCGATGACGAACATGACATCGTCGACCTTCATCGTTTCGTCCAGAGTCTGGTTCGGTGCGTAGCGCCCGTAGCCGATCGTGATCGGTCCGCCGTGTCGTTGGTCGACCATATTGCTGACGAAGATATCGGCGTCCTGTCCCGGCGAGCGTTCGAGCGAAGCATCGGAGATGGCGAATTTGCGAACTTTCATGAGGTTCTTCCGTCTTATGCCAGGCTTGGCGGGGTGGGACACCGATAGACGCCGAAACGGCTGTTTTGTTCACGCCGGCTGCGAGGCGGTTTGACGCAGCGAGACGGATTAATATAAGTATTGACTTATATTCGTGGCGGCCGATATTCACCCGCGAAACGCCAGGGAGAAGCGTAATGGAAATCGACGTCGCCAAAGTCTTGGGGCTTGTTGCGCGTTCGGTGCGCAATTTCGACAAGGATGGAAAGCCGGCGAGTGTCGTCACGCTGACGCGGCTCTACGACACTGGTGTCGACGATCTCTGGGACGCGGTAACGAGCAAAGAGCGCATTCCGCGCTGGTTCGCGCCGGTCGAGGGAGAGCTCCAGCTCGGCGGAAGGTATCAGGTCAAGGGCAATGCGGGCGGCACCATCACGGCCTGCACGCCGCCGAGCCATTTCGCCGCGACATGGGAGTTCGGCGGCGCTGTGAGCTGGATCGACGTCAAGCTGAGCGCGGAACGAAGTCAGGCGCGTTTGACGCTTGAACACACCGCGATCATCGAGGATCATTGGAATCAATTCGGCCCGGGTGCAGTTGGGATCGGCTGGGATCTCGCGCTCGCGGGGCTCGAGCGATATCTTGCGACCGGGGCGTCGGTCGACCACGAGACGGCGGAGGCGTGGATGGTCTCGCCGGAGGGCAAGGACTTCATGACGACCAGCGGCGAATTCTGGCGCGCGGCGCATGTCGCCAGCGGGGTCGATCCCGACACGGCGAAGCAGCGCTCGGACCGCACCATCGCGTTCTATCGCGGCGAGATGCCGCCCGACATCGCTCATCCCGGCACAGGAAGCTGATGCAAATCTTCGAGGTCCTCGCCGATCCCGTGCGCCGCCGCATCCTCGAGCTGCTCGCGCCCGGGGAGATGGCGTCCGGTGAGGTCGTCGAAGCCATCGGGGCCGAGTTCGGCATCACCCAGGCGGCGGTCTCGCAGCATCTGAAGGTGTTGCGAGAGTGCGGCTTTGCCAACGTTCGGGCGGAGGCGCAAAGGCGCCTCTATTCGGTCGATGTTGCAGGCCTTCGCGCGGTGGATGCGTGGATCGGTCAGTTCCGGAGTTTCTGGGAGCCGAAGCTGGACGCGCTGGCCACCGAGATCGCGCGCGGCAAGCGCGAGCGTCGCAACGCGCCGCTCAGCAAAAGGAGCGGGAAGAGAGCTTGAGCCGATCGCGACATTGGGTGAGGCGAGGTTACGCCGGCTGCGGAGCCGGCTCGCAATACTCGATCAGCAACTCGGTGAGAACCCGTATCTTCCGCGCGGGATGCTGACCCGGCGGGCGGATCACATACGCACCCGCCGGCGACGGGGGATATCGTGTCATGACGGGCACGAGCGCGCCGGACGCTACGTATTCTTGGGTGAGCCTGTCGGGAAGGTAGGCGACCCCAAGTCCTGCCAAGGCAGCAAAAACCAGAGCTGTGCCGTTGTCGGCCTTGAAGCGCCCCTGCGGACGCACTGTGATGATCTTGTCGCCATCCATGAGTTGCCACGCTTCGGTGCCCTGCATGAGCGCTTCGTGGCCGAGGAGTTCCTCCGGCGATTCAGGCGACCCATGGGTCTTGATGTAGTCCGGGCTGGCGAGAAGCTTCCCATAGACGGGACCGACGCGCCTTGCGATCAGATTGGAGTCCTGAAGATGGCCAACGCGTATCGCGCAATCATATCCTTCTGCGATGAGATCGACGAAGCGATCGCTGTAGCAGGTCTGGATCTGGAGATGGGGATGGCGCCGGCCCATTTCCGCTAGGATGGGAGCGAAGTGGGTCGGGCCGAAAGAAAGCGGCACTGCAACTCGCAAGCGGCCGCGCAGTTCTCCGGCGGGTAAAACTGCCTGCTTTGCTGCCTCGATCTCCGCGTGGACTCTGGCTGCATGGTCTCGGAAGGTGACGCCGGCCTCCGTGAGGGCAGCCCCGCGGGTCGTTCTTGCAAGCAGTTGAACGCCAAGTTCCGCTTCAAGCCGGAGGAGCCGACGACTGACGATCGATTTGGCGACGCCCAGCCGTGTCGCGGCGGACGAAATCCCCCCGGCGTCGGCGATTTCGACGAACGTCCGTATCTCTTCAATATCCAATTCAGCGTTCCTCATTCGGCGACACAGCGTGTCGCGACCTGACACTACCGTATCGCATCCGAGACCATCAATCTCGCGTTGGGCTACGTCGCTGTTGGCGTACGTCTCCGAACCAGTGCCGCTCACAGCGGCAGTAAAGGATGCAACGATGACTTTTCGTAACGGCCTTGCTTCGCTCCTTCGTCCCGAAGACTCCGTCCTCGTTCTGATCGACCACCAGCCGTACCAACTTGCGAACGTGAACAGCCACGAACCGCAGATGGTGATCAACAATACGGCCGGGCTGGCCAAGGCCGCCAAAGCCTTCGGTGTCCCCACGATCCTGACCACGGTGATCGCTGAACGGGGTGGTCTCCTTTTTCCTCAGATCACCGACGTTTGCCCTGGCCAGGAAGTGATCGACCGGACGTTCATCAACACCTGGGAGGATCGCAAGGTGGTGGACGCAGTCAAGGCAACTGGTCGCAAGCAGCTCATCATTGCTGGCCTGTGGACCGAAATTTGCGTTGCGATGCCGGCGATTCAGGCTCGCGGCGAGGGCTGGGATGTCACGGTGGTCACCGACGCCTCTGGCGCCGTTTCGGTGGAGGCCCACCAGGTCGCAATCCAGCGCATGATCGCGGCGGGCGTCAATATGATGACCTGGCTGGCGGTCGCGGCCGAATGGCAGCGCGACTGGGCGCGGATCGACCAAGCTGCCGCGCTGACGGAGGTGATCATCCAGCATGCCGGCGGTAGCGGCATCGCGTACCTGTGGGAGCAGCAGCTGCTCAACACGCCCGTACCCGCCAAGGCCGGATGATCTGAGCGTGTGAGGCGCCAGCGGCTGAGCGAAAGCGAGGGCCGCTGGCGTAGTCCATCCGTCTAGCTTTCGGCGCTGGCGGATAGCGAATTCATTTGGCTGATCCCCTCAAGGTCTGTGCATCTTCTCGTACGTCTTCACCAGCCGCTCCCGCTTCAGCCGCGACAGTCGCTGGATCCAGAACATGCCGTCGAGCTGGTCGATCTCGTGCTGGTGACACACGGCGCGCAAGCCCTCCGATTCCTCGCTTTGCGTGTTGCCGCTGAGATCGTTGTAGCTGATCCGCACGCGCGCGTGGCGCTGCACCTCGTCGTTGACCCCGGGCATCGAGACGCTGCCCTCGCGGTGCATGATCATCTCGGGGGAGGCCCACTCAATGACCGGATTGACGTAGGTGAGGGGCCCGTCCTTGCCGTCGAGCTCGAGCACGACGACGCGCAAGGGCACGCCGATATGCGGCGCGGTAATCCCGATCCCGGGTGCGGCGCGCATCGTCTCCAGCAAGTCCGCCGCAAGCTCTCGTAAGCCATCGTCGAACGCGGTGACGGGGCGGGCCGGCAGTGCGAGCCGGCGGTCGGGGTAGCGGACGATGGGGCGGATGGTCATGAGAGGCTCCTACCACTCACGCATCGTTGAAGCATCCCTCCTTGACGCCCTACCAACTGGAAGGTAGCTAACCTGCATGAGCAACGTCTCCACCACCGCCGACGACATCCTGGCCTGCGCCCGCTCGCTGATCATTGCCGGCGGCTATAACGGCTTCAGCTATGCCGACATCGCCGACGTGGTCGGCATTCGCAAGCCGAGCATCCACCATCATTTCGCCAGCAAGGTCGATCTGGTCCGCACCCTGGTGTCGCGCTATCGCGAGGAGGCGCAGGCGGGTTTGGCGGCGCTTGAGCGCAACATCCCGGACGCGCGCGACCAGCTCGAAAACTATGTCGCCTATTGGGAGGCGTGTATCACTGACGCGACCGCTCCCTTCTGCGTTTGCGCGCTGCTCGCCAGCGAGCTTCCCATCCTCCCCGAGGAGGTGGCGCTGGAGGTTCGCGCGCATTTCCGTTTCCTGGCGTCGTGGCTGACCTCGGTGCTGGAGCGCGGCAAGCGGAAGGGGCGGCTGCATCTTTCCAGCACTGCGAAGGTCGAGGCTGAAGGATTCATGGCGACCGTTCACGGCGCAATGCTATCGGCGCGCGCCTATGGCGATCCCAGGATGTTCGGGACCATTACCCGGCCGCTGCTCGACCGGCTGACCACCAGGCACTGAATGACGAGGCGCAACGCTGGGCGCAAAACCGTCCGGCGTCGACTTGTCTGGTGTTAACTACCAACTAGTAGGTAAGGAGAAGACATGAGAGACCGTGAGACAACTTCGGACATCGTCGAGCACGCGCAATGGCTGAAGCAGTATTATTTTCTGCGGGCCGCGTTTTCCGTCGCCTGGGTCATTGCGGCTTTTGCGATCGCGCCGTCGTCGGCGATCGTCGCAGCAGCGCTGCTCGTCGCGTATCCGGCGTGGGACGCCGCAGCCAATTATCTCGACGCGCTCTGCAGCGGCGGGTTGAACCAAAACCGCACGCAGGGCCTGAACGTGCTGGTCAGCCTCGCGACGACCATCGCGGTCGTGCTGGCCTTGCAGGTCAGCATGAACTGGGTGCTCGGGATCTTCGGGGCGTGGGCGATCCTATCCGGGTTGCTCCAGCTCGGCACGGCCGTGCGGCGCTGGAAGCTCTTTGGCGCACAATGGGCCATGGTGCTGAGCGGTGGCCAGTCGGCCCTCGCAGGCGGTTTCTTCATCTTTCAGGCCACGATGCCCGCGGCTCCATCGATCGCGAACGTCGCGGGCTATGCTGCGGTCGGCGCACTCTATTTTCTGGTCTCGGCAATCTGGCTCACGGTCAGCATCTGGCGCCGCAGAGCGGCCGTGTGAGCTTTGATCGCGGACGGTCACACGAGCGAAGGCGAGGTGGATTGGCGGGATGAGGCCGTGATGTTTTGCCCGACGCGTCAAACAACAGCGAGCCTTCGCGGGCCGCCGGCCGCTCATTTCGCTCTCCGCTAAGTCATTGATCCCGCTGGGACCATCTACTGTGCATGGGGTTGTTTTCGCAATTTTTGTTTGGCGATGCCCTTCAAAAACGTGGCGACGCTGTCGGCCGGTGCGGTTCCCATTCGTCTTCCAATCAGACAAGATCATCTCGGGAGACAAAGATGACCCAATCCCCCTATCGCTGGGTGATCGTCGCCGCCGGCGGGCTGCTCGGCTGCGTCGCCATCGGCGGCATGTTTTCGCTGCCGGTGTTCCTGCAGCCGATCGCCAAGGAGACCGGCTGGTCGGTGACCGGCATTTCCGGCGCGATGACGATCGGCTTTCTGGCCATGGCCTTCACCAGCATGGTCTGGGGCACGCTGTCCGACCGGTTCGGGCCGCTTCCAGTCGTGCTGACCGGATCGATCGTGCTGACGCTGAGCCTGTTCGCCGCCAGCCTCGCGACCTCGCTGATCGTGTTCCAGATCGTGTTCGGCCTTTTGACCGGCGCGGCGTGCGCTGCGATCTTCGCACCGATGATGGCGGCAGTGACTGGCTGGTTCGAGACCCAGCGCAGTCTCGCAGTGTCGCTCGTCTCGGCCGGCATGGGCATGGCGCCGATGACGATGGCCCCGTTCGCGGCCTGGCTGGTCTCGGGCTACGACTGGCGCACCTCGATGCAGATCGTGGCACTGGTGGTCGGCGCCATCATGATCCCGGTCTCGTTCCTGGTGCGCCGTCCGCCTGCGCTCGCGCAAGCGGCGGCTGCGCCAAAGGGTGAGGGCGCTGCGCAAACCGAGATGTCGATGGGTGAGGCGCTGCGCTCGCCGCAATTCATCATCCTGCTCGCCACCAACTTCTTCTGCTGCGCCACCCATTCGGGACCGATCATCCATACGGTGAGCTATGCGGTGAGCTGCGGCATTCCGCTGGTCGCGGCGGTGACGATCTACAGCATCGAGGGTTTTGCCGGTCTCGGCGGCCGCATCGCCTTCGGCTTGCTCGGTGACCGCTTCGGCGCCAAGCGCGTGCTGGTCTCCGGCCTGCTGCTCCAGGCCTTCGGTGCGCTCGCCTATGTCTTCGCTAATCAACTCACGACGTTCTATGTGGTCGGAGCAGCCTTCGGCTTCATCTATGCCGGCACCATGCCGCTCTACGCCGTTCTCATCCGCGAGAATTTTCCGCTCAAGATGATGGGCACGGTGATCGGCGGCACGGCGATGGCCGGCAGCCTCGGCATGGCCACCGGCCCGCTTGCAGGAGGCCTGATCTACGACGCGTTCTCCAGCTACGCCTGGCTCTACATCGCCTCCTGGGCGATGGGCCTCGGCGCCTTCCTGATGGCGATGACGTTCCGGCCCTTCCCCAAGCCGCAAGGCGAGGCGGCACCGGCGCCAGCGTGAGTTCGAGATCGAGGCGCGGTCTCAGAGCTGCGCCTCGATCGCGGCCTTGTCGATCACCGACCAGACCTGCGCAATCCTTTCATCGCGAAATTCGTAGAACACGTTCTCGCAGAAGGACACGTGCTTCCCGTTGACCGCCAGCCCCAGGAACGTCCCGACCGGCGAGCAGTCGAACTTCAGCCGCGCTGCAATCCTGGGCGGCTCGGAGACCAGCAGCGCGATGTCGAAGTGCAGATCCGGAATGTTGCGAAAATCCTGCTCCAGCATCGCGCGATAGCCGAGCAGGCCGAGAGGCCGGCTGTTGTGGACGACAGCGTCATGCACGAACTGGCCAAGGGCCGGCCAGTCCTGCCGGTTCAGGCAGGCGATGTAATTGCGGTAGAGGTCGGCGAGATCGGCGCTGCTCATCGCGAAGCTCCCATGCTGGAAGCACAACGCAGCAGGCGGCAGATTGGTCGCGCGGCGTCACAGCCGTTTTTCGAAGAATAGATCCGGATAGGGGTCGTCGTTGAAGCGCGGGATCTCGCGCCAGCCGGTGGTGCGATAGAGCCGGCCGGCCTCGGGCAGCGCGCTGTTGGTGTCGAGCCGCAGCAGCGCGTTTCCGAGCCCGCGCGCGGCATTCTCGGCCGCGTCCATCAGGCGGCGGCCGAGCCGCAATCCGCGCGCGGCCGGAGCGACCCACAGCCGCTTGATCTCGGCATAGCCGTGATCGGTGCCCTTCAGCCCGACGCAGCCGATCGGCAGCGTGTCGGACATTGCGACGATGAACGTGCCGCGCGGGCGGCGCATGTCCTTGGCGTCGGGATCGCGCGAGCGCGAGACGTCGAAGCCTTGTTTGAAGCGCCGGCCAAGCTCGGCATAGTACTCGCCGAGGCAATAGCAGGCCTCCTCGCTTTGCGGGTCCATCTCCTCGAGCGCAATTCGCTCGCGCGTCAGGGTGGCGGCGATCAGATCCATCGCCGCCAGGAGCGCCTCGCGTTGCGAATGTTGCGCGAGGAAGCCTTCGGCCTGCGCATTGGACAGAGCCTCATACGCCGCGAACTCGCGCCGGCCCGCGCGCGTGAGCTTTGCTATCCGCCGCCGTGCATCGTCCTGATGCGTGGTGGTCTCCACCAGCCCTTCGTCCTCGAGGCTGCGGAGCAGCCGGCTCATCAGCCCGGAATCGAGACCGAGATAGTCGCGGATCTCTGCCACGTCCGAGCGCCCATGCCCGATCGCGTTGAGCACACGCGCCGCCCCAAGCGGCCGGCCGCGTCCGAGGAACGAGGTATCGAGCGCACCGACGGCAGAGGTTACGGCGCGATTGAAGCGGCGGACACGGGAAACGGGGTCGAGCATGATGTCTGACTTTAGTCAGATATATCGTGCGGGTCAATCGAACGTTCGTTGATCCGGAGGAGGAACGCTGGAAGCGTGCGGGCCGGCGAGGCCGTGACCGCCGAGGAGGAGGCTGGAGCCCTAGGAGATAGCGTGAGGCGACGGGTCGATGCTTGCGCTCAGTCGAGCCCCAGCACCTTGCGCGTCTTTCGCGTCAGCTTGGCCACGATCAGCGCATGGGCCTGCGCGAGATAGCTCGTCAGCTCAGCGTCCGACAGCGCGCCGTTGCCGACGAGTTGCACCCATTTGGCGCGCGCCAGATACGGCGCCGGTCGCGCGAGGCCGTGCTCGATCAGCATGGTATAGGCCATGTCGGAGACCTTGAACATGTAGCCGCCGGAACGCGCTGCAAAGCCGCCGCCCAGCGCGAACATCTTGCCGCCGACCTTGAACACGGACGTGCCTTCCCACTGCACCACCTTGGTTACGGCGGGCAGGCGCAGGCAGCGGGTTTCGAAGGTCTTGGGTGTCATGACGCGAGCGATAGCAGGTTGCGTGGGGCATGCAACGTTCGCGCCAGTGACCTCGTGGCGGGACGCTCGACTGTTTGCTTGGGTCGCATGGCGATGTCGACGTCGATGCCGTGTGCCGCTCATTGTGAGTTGTGCCGGAGCTGCAGGCCGCTACCATGCGCCGGCTGCTTTGGAACACGTAAGCGAACGGAAGCGGAGGCGACATGAACGGACAGGACCACAAGGTGAAGGGATCGGATCTGTTTGTCGCGGCGCTCGAGAACGAAGGCGTCGATCGCATCTTCGGCGTCCCGGGCGAGGAGAATCTCGATCTGGTCGAATCGCTCCGCACCTCCAGGATCGAGCTGGTCCTGACCCGCCACGAGCAGGCTGCCGCGTTCATGGCGGCCACGCATGGGCGGCTGACCGGCAAGCCCGGCGTGTGCCTGTCGACGCTCGGCCCGGGTGCTCTCAATTTGTCGACGGGTGCCGCCTATGCGCATCTCGGCGCGATGCCGATGATCCTGATCACCGGCCAGAAGCCGATCATGAGCAGCCGGCAGGCGCGCTTCCAGATCGTCGACGTGGTCGCGACCATGAAGCCCTTGACGAAGCTGTCGCGGCAGATCGTCAGCGCCTCCAGCATCCCGACCGTGGTGCGCGACGCGTTTCGCGTGGCAATGGAGGAGCGGCCGGGACCGGTGCATCTCGAATTGCCCGAGGACATTGCCGGTGACGAAGTGCCGCCCGTTCCCGTGATCCCGGTTCATCCGATCGAAATTCCGGTCGCCCATCGTGCCGCGCTCGATCGCGCCGCCGAGATGATCCTGGCCGCAAAACATCCATTGGTGATGATGGGCGCGGCGACCAGCCGGCCGCGGTCGACGCATGGCATCGCCAGCTTCGTGCGGCGGACCGGCATTCCGTTCTTCACGACGCAGATGGGCAAGGGCACCGTACCCGGCGGCACCAATCTTTATATGGGCACCGCAGCGCTGTCCGAGCGCGACTATGTCCACGACGCAATTGAAGCCGCCGACCTGATCGTCGCGATCGGCCACGACTCGATCGAGAAGCCGCCCTTCATCATGGGCTCGTCGGGGCCGAAGGTCATTCACGTCAGCTATACGTCAGCCAGCGTCGAACAGGTTTATTTTCCCGATGCCGAGGTGGTCGGCGATGTCGGCCCGAGCCTGGAGCTGCTCGCCGATCGGCTCGAAGGCAAGTTGCCGCAGGCCGCGGCGCTGCTGCCGCTACGCGAAGAAATTCTCAGGCACATCGCAGACCGCGCCACCGAGGCGCGCTGGCCGCCGACGCCGCAGCGCATCGTGCACGACGTCCGCCAGGTGATCCCCGAGAACGGGATCGTTGCGCTCGACAACGGCATGTACAAGATCTGGTTCGCGCGCAACTACCGCACTCGCGTCGCCAACACGCTGCTGCTCGACAATGCGCTGGCGACCATGGGCGCCGGCCTGCCGTCGGCGATGATGGCCGCGATGCTCCATCCCGACCGCCGCGTGCTCGCGGTCGCCGGCGACGGCGGCTTCATGATGAACAGCCAGGAAATGGAAACCGCCGTCCGCCTCAAGCTCAACCTCGTCGTGCTGGTGCTTGAGGACAACGCCTACGGCATGATCCGGTGGAAGCAGGCCGTCGATCATTTCGCCGACTACGGCATGACCTTTGGGAATCCGGACTTTGTCCAGTACGCGAAGGCCTATGGTGCGAAGGGCCACCGGATCGAGAGCATCGACAGCTTTGGTCCGACGCTCGACGCCGCTTTCAAGGAAGGCGGCGTGCATCTCGTTTCGATCCCGATCGACTATTCGGAGAATGTGCGGGTGCTGGTCGACGAACTGCGGGCGCATGAGAAGGCGAAGGCGTGATCGATGGAGGTCGTGTCCCGGACGCAGCGCAGCGCCCCTTGGCGGTGCGCTGCAGAGCCGCGGCACGAGAGATCTTGTACGGAGCGGCTCAATCACCGACACTCCCAATCACCGAACCAATGACAGGAATATGAAATGACTCGTGTTCGCTGTGTCACCGAGATGGGCATGGGCGTCGACGTCCACGGCAGGGACGCCACCAAGGCGGCGAAGCGGGCCGTGTCGGATGCCATCAGGCATTCCAGCCTCGGATTCTTCCGGATGATCGGCAAGACCGCCAACGACATGTTCGTCGACGTCACGATCGCGGTGCCAAATCCGGAAGCCGTCGACAAGGATGCGGTTGCAAAGGAGCTGCCTTACGGCACCGTGACCGTCACCGCGGTCAAGGGCGGGCTGGAGATTCCCTCGGCCACGGAAGTGGCCAACGATCCCATCCTGATCGCCAACGCCGCTGTCATCGTCAGCTTCGAGAAGGACTAGGCCGGTGTCCGACAGCGATGTGGCGCTGCTGGATCGTCCAATCTGGAGCGCGCTGACAACCGGCCAGAAGCATCTGGCCCAGGGCGGCCCGCGTGCGCTGCGCTATCCCGTCGACATGACGCCGTTTGCCGACATGGTCGACATGTCCCCGGCAAGCTTCGCGGCGCTCGGCGATCTCATGGCGCCCTCGCAGGTCGCTGCGCTGTTCACGCTTGAGCCTGTCCAAGTTCCCGCCGGTTTCAAGGTCGTGCTGGCCGAGACCGGCGAGCAGATGATCGGCTCACCCGCCGACAGTCCGCTTCGCGATGCCGAGATCGTCACGTTGGGGGCTGCCGACGTTCCCGCGATGATGGCGCTGACGGAGCTGACGAAGCCAGGTCCGTTCGCTGCGCGGACGCACGAGCTCGGCACGTTCTTCGGCATCCGCACCGGCGGCGAGCTGGTTGCCATGGCGGGTGAGCGGATGAGGCCGGGAAGGTTCGTTGAGATGACGGCCGTCTGCGTCCATCCCGGTCATCGCGGCCGCGGCTACGCGCAGGCGTTGCTCGCGACGGTCGCGCGGCAGGTCGAGAGGCGCGGCGAAATTCCATTCCTGCACGTGTTTTCGCACAATACGTCCGCTATCGCGCTCTACCAGCGACAGGGCATGACAATCCGCCGTCGTCTGCACATCACCGCGCTGATGAAGCAGGAATAAGCCGCGCCGGAGGCTTCATATCCGGCGAATTCGCGCTATATCGGTCGCAACCATAATTGGGGGAAACGCATGGACGCCAGGACACCTGATTTTTCCGCCGCGCGGACGGCAATGCTGCGCTATGTCGATCAGGAGATCATTCCGGGCGCATCCTGGGCCGTGCTGCGGGGCCGCGAGGTGGTCGACCAGCAATGCGTCGGCTTTGCCGACCGCGAGGCCAAGACGGCGCTGCGGCCCGACCACATCTTCCGCGCGTTCTCCAACACCAAGATCTTCGTCACCTGCGCGATCATGCTGCTGGTCGAGGAAGGCCGCATCGGGCTCGATGATCCGATCGAGAAATTCCTGCCGCAGCTCGGCAATCGCAAGGTGCTGAAGCAGGGCGCAGCTGGTCTTTCCGACGCCGAGCCCGCCAAGGGCTCCATCACGATCCGCCACCTTTTGACCCACACCTCCGGCCTCAGCTACGGCATCTTCGACCCCGGCACGGTGCTGTTCAAAGGCTATAATGAAGCGCGCGTGCTCAATCCGCTGACGCCGCTCACCGACCTGATCGACAGGCTCGCCGATCTGCCACTGTCCTATCACCCGGGTATGTCCTGGGAGTATTCGGTGGCAACCGACGTGCTCGGCCGTGTCGTGGAGGTCGTCTCCAGCCAGGCGCTCGATGCCTTTTTGAAGCTGCGCATCTTCGATGCGCTCGGCATGACCGACACCGGTTTCCACGTGCCCGAAGCCGAGCAGGGCAGGCTGGTCGCGCTCTATAACGGCGCTGACGTGTTCGATCCGATGAAGCCCGGCCTCACGCGGGCCGACAATCTTCCCTTTCCGCAGGCCTATCGGCGGCCGTTCCCGCGGCTGTCCGGCGGCGGCGGCTTGGTCTCGACCTTGCCCGACATGCTCGCGCTGGTCCGTGCGCTGCTGCCCGGTTCGGATGCGCTGCTGAAGCCGGAGACGGTGCGGCTGATGATGACGAACCAGCTGCCCGCGGGCCAAACCATTCGCTTCGCCAATCTCGGTCCGATCCCCGGCAAGGGCTTTGGCCTCGGCGGTGCCGTCACCTTCGCGCCGACGCCGTTCGATCCCCCGAACTCGACCGGCGAGTTCCAGTGGGGCGGCCTTGCCGGCACCCATTGGTGGATCTGCCCCGAGGCCAATACAGCGGGCGTGCTGATGACCCAGCGCTACATGGGTTTCTGGAATCCCTTCTTCTTCGAGTTCAAGCGCCTGGCGTACCAGGCCGCTGGAGGCTGACCCGCGAATCCTGTTGGTCGCGACGTGCCCAACTATCTCGGTCTCGACGGATTTCGCTTCGGCTGGGTCGCGGCCTGGATCGACGAGCGCGGCGATCACGGCTTCGACTATTCGCCGGGCCTTGCGCGGCTGCTTGCGATCGAGCATGCGCGTGCGATGATCGATATGCCGATCGGATTGAACCTGAGCGGCTATCGTCTTTGCGATCTGCGTGCGCGTGAGTTGATCGGCCCCGCCGTGTTTCTCGGCGCGCGCCGCGACCTCTGGACGTTTGCCGACATGGCGGCCGCCAATCGCCATTACTGGAAGCACGAAGGCAAGGGCAGGGGCGTGTCGGCGCAGCTCTGGAACATCAGAGACAAGCTCAGGGAGGTCGACGATGTCATGACGCCGGCGCGACAAGCGATGATCGGCGAAGCGCATCCGGAATTGATCTTCTGGAATCTCGCCGGCCGGACTCGGCTCGAACCAAAGACGTCGCCGCGCGGTCGAGCGCAACGCATTGCGCTGCTGAGAGACCGAGGCTTCACCAGGATCGAACGTTGGCTGACGCTTCGCCATGGCACCGGCATCGGCCGCGACGATCTCATCGATGCCTGCGCCTGCGCGGTCGCCGCACGTGACAGCACGCAGCGCGTCGGCGGCGACGAGATCGATCCGCGGGGATTGCGTATGGAGATCAACTATTGAATCCGGTCATCTCTCGCGCGCGCCTCCCGGCGAGCCGCGATGATGATGGCTTGGCTGCCGGCCGGCGCCATCGTCGTCCAGACTTGCTGCTCTCTCTTCATACTCCGCGGCCATTGCCCGCAATCTGTGCGCAGCTTCGTCATGCGCGAGGCCGTCGGCGACGCTACGACATCGTTCAGCATGGTCGAGTAGGGCGCGCTTTTCGATGCTCATCCGGCGACAACGCTTGGACGGCGTAATGGTCCCTTCGGGCGCGATGTTCTCACGTCATCGATCGGGAAAAAGTAGCAATATTCCTGAGCAGTGCAGGAACATGGTCCGTGCACCGACGTTTAGGCAATGAGCCGCTGAGGGACGCAACACCATGAACGACGTCTGCCAACTGGCGACCGCGATGCTAGCGATTGCCTTTACGATCTTGCTGTTGACGACAGGGAAGCGTTTCACCGAGGACCGACTGCAACATCAAGCAGGGACGCCGATCGTGGCGATGGCGACGCTGCCGCCCTAATGCAGGAGTGCCGGGACGAAGAGTGACTTGCGCCGTGCGGCGTCTGGCCTAGATTGGGTGCGCCTCAGTCCATGCACCGAAGGTCCCGATGTCCGATCTGTCCGCATTTCTCATCACCAAGCGCTGGCCGGCCAAGTATCCCGAATTGCTTCAGCTCTATTCGTTGCCGACGCCGAACGGCGTCAAGGTCTCGATCATGCTGGAGGAGATCGGACTGCCTTACGAGGTCCATCTCGTCGACTTCGGCAAGGACGACCAGACGACGGCTGAATTCCTGTCGCTCAATCCCAACGGCAAGATCCCGGCCATCCTCGATCCCAATGGTCCCGGCGGCAGGCCGTTGCCGTTGTTCGAGTCCGGAGCGATCCTGCAATATCTCGCCGAGAAGACCGGCAAGCTGTTGCCGATGGACGCCGCGCGCCGCTACCAGACCATTCAGTGGGTGCACTTCCAAATGGGTGGCGTCGGGCCGATGTTCGGCCAGGTCGGCTTCTTCCACAAATTCGCCGGCAAGGATTTCGAGGACAAGCGGCCGCGCGACCGTTACGTCGCCGAAGCCAAGCGCCTGCTCGGCGTGATGGAGACGCATTTGGCCGGCCGGCAATGGTTCATGGATGACGACTACACCATTGCCGACATCTCCATGCTGGGCTGGGTGCGCAATCTCATCGGTTTCTACGGCGCCGGTGATCTCGTCGAATTCCGCCGGTTCAAAGCGGTCGGTGCCTGGCTCGAACGCGGCCTTGCGCGTCCGGCGGTGCAGCGCGGGCTGAACATTCCGCAGCGGCCCTAACGCGCATCTAGAACAGTCGCCCCCCGTTCGGCACCGGCTTGCTCGGCTGCATCAGCACGACCTTGCCGTCGGCATCGGGGAAACCGAGCGTCAGCACCTCCGAGATGACAGGTCCGATCTGGCGCGGCGGGAAGTTGACGACGGCCGCGACCTGTTGCCCCACCAGTGTCTCGAGCGGATGGTTTTCCGGGATCTGGGCCGAGCTCTTGCGCACACCGATTGCAGGCCCGAAGTCGATCCATAGCCGAAAGGCCGGCTTGCGCGCCTCGGGGAACGGCTTGGCATCGACGATGGTGCCGACGCGGATATCGACCGCGAGGAAGCTGTTGAAGTCGATGGTCGGCGCGGCGGTGGCCGCGGGATCGTGAGTGACGTGCATGGGATGTCCGTTCGGCGGGTTGGCATCGTTCGCAATATTGTCGCGCGAACCGGAGTTTCGTACAACGCCACCTCCATCACGATATGCCATGCGCGAGGAACGTCTTGCCCAACATCATCTACGGCATCAAGAACTGCGACACCATGAAGAAGGCGCGCGGCTGGCTCGACAGCCATGGTGTCGCCTACGCATTCCACGACTACAAGACGGCCGGTGTGGACAAGGACAAGCTCAAGCAGTGGAGCGACAAGGTCGGCTGGGAGACGCTGCTCAATCGCGCCGGGACAACGTTCAAGAAGCTCCCCGATTCCGACAAGGAGGGTTTGAGCGAGAAGAAGGCACTGGCGCTGATGCTAGCGCAACCATCGATGATCAAGCGGCCGGTGCTGGAAATCGGCGGCAAGCTGCTGGTTGGCTTCAAGCCGGACATCTATGCCAAGGAAGTCGGCAAATCAGGCTGACCGCTAGTTCAACTCGATGATCTCGGTGGCGACGCCGGGTTGGTCCGCGAACTCGACCAATTCGGCCGTGGCGATACGACCGGGGGCCCGATGAAACAGCTCGCGATCGATCACGGCGCGCAGCTTTGGACGGGGCAGCGCGTCATTTCCGCGCATCAGGTTCTTGATCTCGAAGCCGCCGTCCTCGCAGAACGTCTTGACCGAGGCGATGATGTGGCAGACCGCGCCGTCGGTCTGGAAAGGCAGCAGCAGCCGTTCATAAGCGACGATTCGCCCGTAGACGTCGTCGACATCGGCAACGCTGTAGACCGGCAGCCCGCGTGCCACGCATTCGTGATAAATCGGCATGACAAACGGCGCGAGTCTCGGCCCGAGATAATCGTCGAGCAGAACGCCCTTGCCGGTATGTCCATAGGCGCGCGAGATGCGCGTGTTTTCGCTCTGGATGGTGAGGCGCGGCGCCGGCGTCGCAGTGTCGACCGTGTAATAGATGAGATCGGACAGCTCTTCCTCGAGCCGCGCAGGCTGATATTCCCAGACCGCCGGCACGATCTGCTGGCGCGCATAAAGTCGCAGCCACGTGTTCAGGAGATCACGCTGCCTGATCGATTTGACGACGGAAGGAGCGGCGCTTGCGAAATCCAAGACAGTATTCCCGGGACGTCAGAACCCGCTCATGATCCCCCTTGGGGGAAAATTTTTGATGAAGGCTGGCGCGCCGGACGAAAGACCGTTAACGACGGCTTGACGACCGGTGCCTTCGCGAACCGGGGGGCCGGGCGGGCACGACATCAAACGTCTCCGACTAAGGGAGGATTTGTATCCCAGCCGGAGGCTTGATCTGCTCAGCTTTCCGCCTTGCCTAACCCCCGTCACCTCCGGCATATTCCGCGCCCGGAGACGGCGTTCCGGATGGGCTCCAGGGTCTCCGGAAAGCCGAAGCAACAAGGATAGCCACGCAGCTAGTGCGGGCAGGGGGAAATTTGTTTGGCCGATGAGTTTATTCTCGAAACGGAAGGCTTGACCAAGGAATTCGCGGGCTTCTTCGCTGTCCGCGACGTTGCGCTCAAGGTCCGCCGTGGGAGCATTCATGCGTTGATCGGCCCGAACGGGGCCGGCAAGACGACCTGCTTCAATCTTCTGACCAAGTTCCTCAAACCGTCAGCCGGGAAGATCCTGTACAAGGGGCAGGATATCACCGCGATGGCGCCGGCCGACGTGGCGCGGCTGGGGCTCGTTCGCTCGTTCCAGATTTCGGCGGTGTTTCCCCATCTCACCGCGCAGGAGAACGTCCGTGTCGCGCTTCAGCGCCAGCACGGCTCTTCGTTCGATTTCTGGCGCTCCAAGTCGGTTCTCAACCGCTTCAACGATCGCGCGCGCGAATTGCTGAACGATGTCGGCCTGAACGAGTTTGCCAACACGCCGGCAGTCGAGATGCCCTATGGGCGCAAGCGCGCACTGGAGATCGCAACGACGCTGGCACTCGACCCTGAGATGATGCTGCTGGACGAGCCGATGGCCGGTATGGGTCACGAGGACATCGACAAGATCGCGGCGCTGATCAAGCGCATCTCCGCGAAATATACCATCCTGATGGTCGAGCATAATCTGAGTGTCGTGGCCCATCTCTCCGACATCATCACCGTGCTGACGCGCGGGCAGGTGCTCGCGCAAGGCCATTACTCCGAGCTCACCAAGGACGAGCGCGTCAAGGAAGCCTATCTGGGAGCCGGTCATGCCTGACACTGCGATCGCCGAGGCTCCGGCAAAGACTGCGGCCGGCGGACAAATCCTTCAGGTCCGCAACCTGGAGTCCTGGTACGGCGAGTCTCACATCCTTCACGGGATCAATTTCGACGTGAATGCGGGCGAGGTCGTCACCTTGCTCGGGCGCAACGGCGCCGGCAAGACGACCACGCTGAAGTCGATCATGGGGATCATCGGCAAGCGTACCGGTTCGGTGAAGTTCAACAACCAGGAGATCATCCGCGCGACCTCCGACAAGATCGCGCGCATGGGCATCGCCTTCTGCCCGGAGGAGCGGGGGATATTCGCCAGCCTCGACGTGCGGGAGAATTTGATGCTACCGCCGGTGGTCCGTGAAGGCGGGCTGCCGCTCGATCAGATCTTCGATCTGTTCCCGAACCTGAAGGAGCGGCTCAACAGCCAGGGCACCAAGCTGTCGGGCGGCGAGCAGCAGATGCTGGCGATCGCGCGCATCCTGCGCACCGGTGCGAGCTTCCTGATGCTGGACGAGCCGACCGAGGGCCTGGCGCCCGTCATCATCCAGCAGATCGGCCACACTATCGCGCGGCTCAAGAAAGAGGGCTTCACCATCCTCCTGGTCGAGCAGAACTTCCGCTTCGCATCGACCGTGGCCGACAGATATTACATCGTCGAGCACGGCAAGGTGATCGACGGTTTCGCGAATTCGGAACTGTCCGCGAACATGGACAAGCTGCATACCTATCTCGGCGTCTGACGGCTCGGCGCATTCAATAGTGGATTTCCCGGAGGGAATTATGAAACAGCGTTTTTCGGCACTTTTTCTCGGCGTGGCGTTGGGATTGGTCGCGAGCGGCGCGTCGGCACAGGACAAGACCGTCAAGATCGGCGTGCTGACCGATAATTCCGGTCTTTATTCCGATCTCGGTGGTGCGGGCTCCACGCTGGCCGCTCAAATGGCGATCGAGGATTCCGGGCTTGCCGCCAAGGGCTGGAAGATCGACCTCATCTCCGCCGACCATCAGAACAAGCCCGATATCGCCACCACCATCGCGCGCCAATGGATCGACGTCGAGAAGGTCGACATCTTCATGGACGTGCTGAACTCCGGTGTCGCACTCGCGGTCAACAATGTCGTCAAGGAGAAGAATTCGATCCTGATCGACACCGGCGCGGCGACCTCGGATCTGACGAACGCCCAATGTTCGCCGAACACCGTCCATTGGGTCTACGACACCTATATGCTGGCGAACAGCACCGGTCAGGCGCTGGTGAAGGCCGGCGGCGATACCTGGTACTTCCTCACGGCCGACTATGCGTTCGGCGCGGCGCTGGAGCGCGACACCACGGCGGTGGTGCAAAAGGCGGGCGGCAAGGTGCTCGGCAGCGTCAAGCACCCGCTCAATTCCTCGGACTTCTCCTCGTTCCTTCTGCAGGCGCAGGCATCGAAGGCGAAGATCGTCGGACTTGCGAATGCCGGCGGCGACACCACCAATTCGATCAAGCAGGCCGCCGAATTCGGCATCGTCGCTGGCGGGCAGAAGCTTGCCGGACTGCTCTTGTTCATCACCGACGTTCATTCGCTCGGCCTCAACGTGGCGCAAGGGCTCAATTTCACCGAGACCTTCTATTGGGATCTCAACGACGGAACGCGCGCCTTCGCCAAGCGCTTTTCCGAGCGCATGAAGAACAAGGCGATGCCTTCGATGGTGCAGGCCGGTGTCTATTCGGGACTGATCCATTACTTCAAGGCGCTGGAGGCGATGGGCAGCAATCCGCATGACGGCGTCAAGGCGGTCGAGAAGATGAAGTCGATGCCGACCGACGATCCGCTGTTCGGTCAGGGCAGTATCCGGGTCGATGGCCGCAAGATTCACCCGGCCTATCTGTTCGAGGTCAAGAAGCCCTCGGAGTCGAAGGGGCCGTGGGACTATTACAAGCTGGTGGGCACCGTTGCTGCGGACCAGGCATTCCGGCCGCTCTCCGAGAGCGCCTGTCCGCTGGTGAAGAAGTAACTCTCGTGGCCCGCCGCGCGGTCGTGCCGCCGGCGGGCTTTCATTTTGGTGGCGGAAGCTAATCCCGATGCAGGCTCTCTACGCACAGTTACTGGTAGGATTGATCAACGGCTCGTTCTATGCGTTGCTCAGTCTCGGGCTTGCCGTGATCTTCGGCATGCTCAACATCATCAATTTCGCCCACGGCGCGCTCTACATGATGGGCGCCTTCGTCGCCTATTTCCTGTTGAACCTCGGCGGCATCAACTATTGGTGGGCGTTGCTGCTGGCGCCGATCATCGTCGGCATCTTCGGCATGATCCTGGAACGGACCATGCTGCAATGGCTGACCGGGCTCGATCACCTCTACGGCCTGCTCCTGACCTTCGGCATCGCGCTGATCGTACAGGGTGTGTTCCAGAACTATTTCGGCTCCTCGGGCCTGCCTTATGCCATTCCGGACCAGCTCAAGGGCGGCATGAACCTCGGCTTCATGTTCCTGCCGATCTATCGCGGCTGGGTCGTCGTGTTCTCGCTGGTGGTTTGCCTTGCGACCTGGTTCCTGATCGAGAAGACGCAGCTCGGCGCTTACCTGCGCGCCGCCACTGAGAATCCGACGCTTGTGCGCGCCTTCGGCATCAACGTTCCACGCATGATCACGCTGACCTACGGTCTCGGCGTCGGCCTTGCCGCGCTTGCCGGCGTGCTCTCGGCGCCGATCAATCAGGTGCGGCCGCTGATGGGCGCCGACCTCATCATCGTCGTGTTCGCGGTGGTGGTGATCGGCGGCATGGGATCGATCATGGGCTCGATCATCACCGGCTTTGCGCTCGGCGTGATCGAGGGGCTGACCAAATATTTCTACCCCGAGGCGTCCAACACCGTGGTGTTCGTGCTGATGGTGCTGGTGCTCTTGGTGAAGCCAACGGGATTGACGGGAAGGGCGGCCTGATATGACAACCCTGACGGACGACACGCTGCCGGCAACCCCGCGTGCAATGCGGGACGAGATGATCGTTTTCGTGGTGATGGCGCTCCTGCTGGCGGCTGTGCCGTTCACGGGAGTCTACCCGTTCTTCGTGATGCAGGCGCTGTGCTTCGCGCTGCTCGCCTGCGCCTTCAACCTGTTGGTCGGCTATGGCGGATTGCTGTCGTTCGGCCACGCGATGTTCTTGGGAACGGCGGGCTATTGCAGCGCGCATGCACTGAAAGTGTGGGCCCTTCCACCCGAGCTCGGCATCCTCGTCGGCATCGCCGCGGCTTTCGTGCTCTCGATCATCACCGGCTACATCTCGATCCGCCGCCAGGGCATCTATTTCTCGATGATCACGCTGGCGCTGTCCCAGCTCCTGTACTTCATCTATCTCCAGGCCCCGTTCACCCACGGCGAGGACGGCATCCAGGGCATCCCGCAGGGGCGCATGTTCGGCGTGCTCGATCTCTCCAAGCCGACGGTGCTGTATTACGTCGTGCTGGTCGGCTTCCTCGCCGGCTTTCTCTTGATCTTCCGCATCATCAACTCGCCGTTCGGCGAGGTCCTGAAAGCGATCCGCGAGAACGAGCCGCGCGCGATCTCGCTGGGCTACCGGACCGACCAGTACAAGTTCCTGGCCTTCGTCCTGTCGGGCACGCTGGCCGGATTTGCCGGTGCGCTGAAGGTGTTCGTGGCGCAAAACGCATCGCTCACCGACGTCCACTGGTCGATGTCTGGCGAAGTCGTGCTGATGACGCTGGTCGGTGGCCTCGGGACCGTCTTCGGACCGGTGGTCGGGGCCTTCGTGATCATCGCGATGCAGCAGTACCTGGCGGGCTTCGGCCAGTGGGTGACGGTGATCCAGGGCTCGATCTTCGTGATCTGCGTGCTCACCTTCCGCCGCGGCGTTATCGGCGAAATCGCCCATTACTTCCGGCGATCGCTCTAAATAGCTGATTTGACTTCGATTTAATTGCTGCTTGAAAGCGGTGGATGATCCGGCTCCGCGGGCGTGAGATGACACGCGCGCGGATCGGAAATGGTTTATGACAGCTTCATGACGGCCCTCGGGCCGGGCCATTTCCAACCGGTAGCCTATCCCCATGATGCGATGGTTTCGCGCTTTCCTGCCCAAGGAAGAACGGTTCTTCGACCTGTTCGACCGCCATGCCCAGACGGTGATCCAGGGCTCGATCGCGCTCCAGGGCATGCTCAACGGGGGCGAGGAGACGCCGGTCTATTGCCAGCGCGTCAACCAGTTCGAGAACGACGCCGACAACATCACCCGCGAGGTGCTGACGGCGGTGCGGCGCACCTTCATCACCCCGTTCGACCGCGGCGACATCAAGAACCTGATAACGTCGTTGGACGACGCCATCGACCAGATGCAGCAGACCGCCAAGGCCGTGATGCTGTTCGAGGTCCGCAGCTTCGAGCCGCCGATGCGCGAGATCGGCGGACTCCTGATCGAATGCGCCAATCTGGTCGGCCGTGCGCTGCCGCTCATGCAATCGATCGGCCCGAACGTCGCCATGCTGACCGCCATCACGGAAGAGCTGGGCAAGCTGGAGGGCCGCGTCGATGATCTCCACGACATCGGGCTGAAGGAGCTGTTTCTCAAGCATCGCGATGGCAACGCGATGGACTTCATCGTCGGCGCCGAGATCTACGACCACCTCGAGAAGGTGGCCGATCGCTTCGACGACGTCGCGAACGAGATCAACAGCATCGTCATCGAGCAGGTTTAGCACATGATCGGTAAAAGTGTGCAGCGGTTTTCCGTCGCGACAAACGCTGAACGCGTTTGCGCGGACATCATGCGCAAAGCTTAGGGCAGGGGCCGCGCCGTGGATGCTGCGTTGGCTCTTCCCATCCTGGTCGGCTTGATCGCCGTCGCGCTGCTGTTCGACTTCCTGAACGGCCTGCATGACGCCGCCAATTCGATCGCGACCATCGTCTCGACCCGCGTGCTGCGGCCGCAATTCGCGGTATTCTGGGCCGCGTTCTTCAATTTCATCGCCTTCATGGTGTTCGGGCTGCACGTCGCCCAGACCATCGGCACCGGAATCATTGATCCCGCGATCGTCGATGCTCAGGTGATCTTCGCGGCGCTCGTCGGCGCCATCGTCTGGAACCTCGTGACCTGGGCGCTCGGCATCCCGTCTTCGTCATCGCACGCGTTGATCGGCGGACTGGTCGGCGGCGGCATGGCTAAGGCCGGGATTTCGGCCGCGGTGTGGAGTGGCTTGACGAAGACGGTGCTTGCGATCGTGCTGTCGCCGCTGGTCGGCTTCTTGCTCGCGATGATGCTGGTTGCGATCGTGTCCTGGGCATCGGTGCGCTCGACGCCATTCGCGGTCGATCGCGCCTTCCGTATTCTGCAATTCGCCTCCGCCTCGCTCTATTCGCTCGGCCATGGCGGCAACGACGCGCAGAAGACCATGGGCATCATCGCGGTGCTGCTCTATTCGCAGGGCCATCTCGGCAGCGAATTCTCCGTGCCGTTCTGGGTGGTGCTGTCCTGCCAGGCGGCGATGGCGCTGGGGACGCTGATGGGCGGCTGGCGCATCGTCCGCACCATGGGCCTGCGCATCACCAAATTGACGCCAATGCAGGGCTTCTGCGCCGAGACGGGGGGCGCCGTGACCCTCTTCATGGCTACCTTCCTCGGCGTTCCCGTCTCGACCACTCACACCATCACCGGCGCCATCGTCGGCGTCGGCGCCGCCCGCCGCGTTTCGGCGGTGCGCTGGAACGTCGCGAGCTCGATCGTCTATGCCTGGGTGATCACGATCCCGGCCTCCGCGATCGTTGCAGCGCTGACCTGGTGGGCGGTCCAGATCTTCTTCAGGTAACGAGCTTCAGCCCGATAATCCCGGCGACGATCAGCCCAATGCTGGCAAGGCGGAGGGCGGTGGCGGGCTCGCCGAACAGGAAGATGCCCAGCGTCGCGGTGCCGACGGCCCCGATGCCGGTCCAGACCGCATAGGCGGTTCCGACGGGCAGCGACTTGAGAGCGAAGCCGAGCAGGATGACGCTGCCGGCCATGGCCACGAGCGTGACGAGGGACGGAACAAGCCTGGTAAAGCCCTCGGTATATTTCAGGCCGATCGCCCAGGTGATCTCGAGAAGACCGGCAACGAACAGGATGCTCCAGGCCATGACGACCCTCCGTTCAAGGCAGGGTCGTCCCCGCGGCTACAGGCTGATGAGCAGGAGGGCCGTCCCTCCCGGAGGGCCATATGGGGCTGGCCGAGGGGCTCCGCAATCACCAAATGAGGCTTGATCAGGCCCGTTTTCCCTGCCACACGCTCCCGCCATGTCCGACATCGCCACCTCAGCCGAATCGCCGGCCCGTTCCCCGCTTGCCGCTGAAGTGGCGCGGCGGCGGACCTTTGCGATCATCTCCCATCCCGACGCCGGCAAGACCACGCTGACCGAAAAGCTGCTGCTGTTCGGCGGCGCCATCAATCTCGCCGGCCAGGTCAAGGCCAAGGGCGAGCGGCGCAACACGCGATCGGACTGGATGAAAATCGAGCGTGAGCGCGGCATCTCGGTCGTGACCTCGGTGATGACCTTCGAGTTCGAAGGGCTGGTGTTCAACCTCTTGGACACGCCGGGCCACGAGGACTTCTCGGAAGATACCTACCGCACGCTGACGGCGGTCGATTCCGCCGTGATGGTGATCGACGCCGCCAAGGGCATCGAGGCGCGCACCCGGAAGCTGTTCGAGGTCTGTCGTCTTCGGGATATCCCGATCATCACCTTCATCAACAAGATGGACCGCGAGAGCCGGGACGTGTTCGAGCTGCTCGACGAGATCGAGAAGACGCTGGCGCTCGACACCACGCCGATGACCTGGCCGGTCGGTCGTGGCCGCGACTTCCTGGGCACCTATGACGTCGCCAATGGCGGCGTGCGCCTGCTCGAAGGCGGCGGCGCCAAGACCGGCGCGGCGCAGCAGATCGAGATCGAGGAACTCGCCAAGCTCAACGCCAATCTCGACGTAACAGCCGTGAAGGACGAGCTCGAACTCGTCACCGAAGCGTCGAAACCGTTCGAGCTCGAAGCGTTTCGCGAGGGGCATCTGACGCCGGTCTATTTCGGCAGCGCGCTGCGCAATTTCGGCGTCGGCGACCTCCTGGAGGGTCTCGGCAAGTTCGCGCCCGAGCCGCGCGCGCAGGACAGCGACCAGCGCAAGGTCGAGGCTACCGATCCGCGCATGAGCGCCTTCGTCTTCAAGATCCAGGCCAATATGGATCCGAACCACCGCGATCGCATCGCCTTCGCGCGCCTGTGCTCGGGCAAGCTCAGCCGCGGCATGAAAGCCAAGCTCGTGCGCACCGGCAAGAGCATGCCGCTGTCGAGCCCGCAGTTCTTCTTCGCTCAGGATCGCTCCGTCGCGGATGAAGCCTTCGCCGGCGACGTCGTCGGCATTCCTAATCACGGCACGCTGCGCATCGGCGACACGTTAACCGAGGGCGAGGATTTCAATTTCGTCGGCGTGCCGAGCTTCGCGCCGGAAATCGTCCGCCGCGTACGGCTCACCGACGCGATGAAGGCGAAGAAGCTGAAGGAAGCGCTTCAGCAGATGTCGGAAGAGGGGGTCGTGCAGGTGTTCCGCCCGCGCGATGGTGCACCGGCGCTGGTCGGCGTGGTCGGCGCGCTGCAGCTCGACGTGCTGAAGGCGAGGCTGGAGGCGGAATATTCGCTGCCGGTCGAGTTCGAGGTCAGCGAGTTCCAGCTGGCGCGCTGGGTCTCCTCGGACGACCGCAAGAAACTCGATACCTTCATTGCCGCCAACACCTCCAGCATCGCCGACGACGTCGACGGCGATCCCGTGTATCTGGCGCGGAACGAGTTCTATCTCGGCTACACCAAGGAGCGCGCCGAGGGCATCGAGTTCACCAACGTCAAGGACGTCAAGAAAAAGGGATAGTCTTTCTTAGACGTTCTCCTGATGCAGGACGGCAACGCATGGCGAGGTCGACGGTCATGAGGCGGCGCGAATTCATCACGCTTGCTGCAGGCGCGGCAACCTACCCGTTTGGCGCATCCGCGCAAGGTAGTGTGCGGCGGATCGGTGCGCTGGCGGGGGGCAGGCCCACGGATGCGGAGAGCCAGGCCAGCTACCAGAAACTGAGGCAGCGTCTGGGTGAACTCGGTTGGGAGCAGGGACGCAACATCCATATCGAATATCGCTGGTGGGCCGGCGATCCGAATTTGGCGGATGCCCAAGCGGCTGAGCTAGTGGATATGCGGCCGGACGTGCTTGTTGCAATCAGCACTCCGTCCGTGGAAGCCTTGAGGCGACGCGCGCCAACTTTGCCGATCGTCTTCGCGGTTGTCGCCGATCCAGTGGGTGCCGGTTTCGTTCAAAGTCTGAGCAAGCCTGGTGGAAATATTACGGGTTTCACGACTTTCGAGCCCGAAATGGCCGGCAAGTGGTTGCAATTACTCAAGCAGGCGGCGCCACAGGTGCAAAGGGTCGCCGCGGTCTTCAATCCGCGAACAGCTCCCATGATCCTGATGCCCTCCGTGGAGGCGGTCATTCCGGCGGTCCAGCTCCAGCTTGTTCCCGCGCCGGCGCACAACGCCGCCGAGCTCGACCGGGCGATCTCCCGCTTTGCAGAGCAGCCATACGGGGGCCTGCTGATCTTTCCCGACGCGTTTCCAATCGTTCACCGGCGATTGATTCTCGATCTCGCGGCCGCCCACCGCCTGCCGGCGATGTATCCGTTCCCTTTCTTCGTCACGGATGGCGGGCTGATGTCGTACGGGGTCTCGATTTCGCACCTCGTCGGTCGCTCGGCGGACTATGTCGACCGCGTGTTGAGAGGAGCGCGTCCTGCGGATTTGCCAGTCCAGCAGCCGAATGAATTCCAATTCCTAATCAATCTCAAGACAGCCAATGCGCTGGGCCTGAGTGTACCGCCTACGCTGGTGGCACAAGCGGACCAAGTCGTCGAGTGATGCGAGTTTGCGCTCCCGACCGAGCGTGTTCGGCTGCGGACCATCTACTTTGCGCGGGGTTGCTTTCTCACGTTCCGGTGCAAGCCGGTCGTCCCACTTGATCCGTTCACAAGCGTCGCCACCTGTGGTGCAAATGCCAATGCGGTCTCGTCACATGTGGCGCGGCATCCTGATTCTCCTGCTGCTGGCGGCATCAGCCGCCGCCGATGCGCGGCCCCGGCAGATCAATCCGATCCCGTTTGCGCACGAGCCGTGCAGCGTGCTCGACGGCCGGCCCTGCACGCCGTCCTATTGCAGCCCGCTCGAGCCCGGTCCCTGCATTCCAGAGATCGATTATCCCTACGGCCAGAACCTCCAGCTCACCATCCAGAGCATTCCATCAGAGTCTGATCGCGCCAAATACCAGAAGCCCGATCACGATCTGGATACGATCGGCGATCTCTTCGCCGAGTTGCGCAGCTGCTGGTCGCCGCCATCGGACAATGCGCGCGCGGGCACGCAGATGTCGGTGCGCTTCAGCTTCAACAAGGCGGGTGGCCTGATCGGCCCGCCGCGCCTGACCTTCGTGACCCCTGGCGTTCCGGTAGAAACCCGAACCACCTATCTCAAAGCGATCAACGCGTCGCTGAATGCATGCCTGCCGCTGAAATTCACGGCCGGCCTCGGTGGGGCGCTGGCCGGCCGACCGATTGCGATCCGGTATGTCGATAATCGCGAGCTCGGCAAGTAGCCGCGAGGATTGCTGCAGCCCGTGCGCAAGGGCGCGCTCCTCACCATGAGGGGGAGAGTTGCGACCATCGGCCAATCGATGATAGCCATTGCTGGGGGCTGCTTGGGGGAAGGATGCCATGGGTCTGCTGGTGATGGTCCTGGGGTTGGTGCTGTTCTTCGCGGCCCATACTTTCACGACGAAACGTGAGGCGCGCGCGCGGGCAATCGCGAGGCTGGGCGAGGGGACCTACAAGATCCTCTACAGCCTGATCTCGCTGGCGGGGCTCGCGCTGATCATCTGGGGCTTCGCTCACTATCGCAGCTCCGGCTGGATCGATGTCTGGTACCCGCCGAAGGCGATGAAGCACATCGCGCTCGCGCTGATGCTGCCTGCCGTGATCCTGGTGGTCGCCTCTTATTTGCGCGGCCGCATCTATGCGACGCTGAAGCATCCGATGCTGGCCGGCATCAAGCTGTGGGCGGCGGCGCATCTGCTCGCCAATGGCGACCTCGGCTCCATCATCCTGTTCGGCTCGTTCCTGGGCTGGGCGGTATATGATCGCATCTCGCTGAAGCATCGCACCGACGCCGGCGGCCCGCCTATACCGGTCGGCGGCGTCAGCAACGATCTGATCGCCGTCGCAGTCGGTCTCGTCGCCTATCTCGCACTGGCCTTCGCGTTCCATCCGGTCGTGATCGGCGTGCCCGTCATCGGCGTCTAGCCGGTCAGCGCAAGACGCGATCCGGACATAAGTGCGCGGAAGTTGACAAAACGACAAGCCGAGGACGTTCCGATGGACTGGTCGCAATCTGAGATCCCGCCGATGCGGCGCGAGACGCGCTTTGGCGATCGAGTGGTGTCGGCCTTTTGCGACCGGCCGGCAAACCTGTGGGCGATGATCGCGGACGCCCGCGCCCGCAACGCCGATGGCGAGGCGCTGATCGCAGGCAATGTCCGGCTGAGCTGGCGGCAGGCCGTCGAGCAGGCGACGCGGATCGCGGCGGGTTTTCGCAAGCTGGGATTGCGGCGCGGCGACCGCGTCGCGATCCTGCTCGGCAACCGCATCGAATTTCCGCTGCTGCTCTTCGCCGCCGCGCATGAGGGGCTGGTCACCGTGCTGCTCAGCACGCGCCAGCAGAAGCCGGAGATCGCCTATGTCCTCGCCGATTGCGGCGCGAAGATCCTGATCCACGAAGCAGGGCTCGCAGAGCGGCTGCCCGACGCGCAGGACGTGCCCGACCTGGTCCACCGCCTCGCCATCGACGACGATCCGGCTCGCTCGCGCTTCGCTGCGCTCTGCGATAACGATCCGGCATCGGCACCGGTCGAAACGAGCGAGGAGGATACCGCGATGATCCTCTACACCTCGGGCACGACAGGCAAGCCGAAGGGCGCGATGCTGGCCCATTGCAACATCATCCATTCCTCGATGGTGTTCGTGTCCTGCCTGCAATTGACGGAAGCGGACCGCTCGATCGCTGCCGTGCCGCTCGGTCATGTCACCGGAATCGTCGCCAACATCACGACCATGGTCCGCTGCAGTGGTGCGCTGATCATCATGCCCGAGTTCAGGGCCGCCGATTACCTCAAGCTCGCCGCGCGCGAGCGTGTCACCTACACGGTGATGGTGCCGGCGATGTACAATCTCTGTCTGCTTCAGCCTGACTTCGACAGCTACGATCTGTCGAGCTGGCGCATCGGCGGGTTCGGCGGCGCGCCGATGCCGGTCGCGACCATCGAAAAGCTCAAGGCGAAGATCCCCGGCCTGAAGCTGATGAACTGCTACGGCGCGACCGAGACGACGTCACCTTCGACGATCATGCCGGGCGAACTGACCGAGAGCCACATCGACAGCGTCGGCCTGCCGTGTCCCGGCACGCGCATCGTGGCGATGGATCCGGACGGGCGCGAGCTGCCCCATGGCGAGATCGGCGAGCTCTGGATCCGGAGCGCCTCCGTCATCAAGGGCTATTGGAACAATCCGAAGGCGACCGCCGAGAGCTTCACCGGCGGATTCTGGCACTCGGGCGATCTCGGTTCGGTCGATGCGGAAGGGTTCGTCCGCGTGTTCGACCGGCAGAAGGACATGATCAATCGCGGCGGCCTGAAGATCTATTCGGCCGAGGTCGAATCCGTGCTGGCCGGCCATCCCGCGGTGGTCGAGAGTGCGATCATCGCCAGGGCTTGCCCCGTGCTGGGCGAGCGCGTTCACGCCGTGGTGGTGACGCGGGAGCCCGTCGCCGGTGAGGCGCTGCGTGCCTGGTGTGCGGAGCGCCTGTCCGACTACAAGGTTCCCGAGACCGTGGCGATCACGGCGGACCCGCTGCCGCGCAATGCCAACGGCAAGGTACTGAAGCGGCAGCTGCGGGAGCTCTTGGGAGCCTGACCGGGCAGCCGCACCCGGGCTCCTCCCGGGTGGTTAACACCTTGATCGGGCTCGCTTTGCCTTGCCACCGCCATATCGTTAGGGTACCTCGCCGCCACGTGGGGACGGGATTCCTGACGCGGACGCTTTGGCGCGCGCACCCGGACGGGCATGGGATTAGCATAAGTGTCTGAATTATTTGACGAAGTCGACGAGGAAGTACGTCGCGAACAGTTCAAGAAGCTGTGGGACAAGTATTCGATTGTCTTCATCGCCTTGATGGTGCTGGTCGTGGCCGCCGCCGCTGGCTGGCAGGGTTATAAGTATCTGGAGGCCCGGAAGGCCGCCGAGGCCGGCGCTGCCTTCGAGAAGGCCGCCGAGCTGTCCGAGCAGGACAAGCACGCAGAGGCGGAGGCCGCCTTCACCGAGCTGGCCGCCAAGGCGCCGTCGGGCTATCGCACCCTGGCGCGGCTGCGCGCCGCCGCCGAGGCCGCCAGCCGCGATCCGAAGGCCGCCGCCAAGATCTATGACGACATTGCTGCCGACCGCGGCGTGGGCGGTGAGTGGCAGGATCTGGCGAAGATCCGTGCCGCCGGCCTGCTGCTCGACAGCGCCAGCTATGCCGATATGCAGCAGCGGCTGGAGGCCGCTGGCGCGCCGAAATCGAAATCGACCTTCCGGCACACCGCCCGCGAGATGCTGGCGCTGTCGGCCTGGCGCAACAACGACATGACCGCGGCCCGCAAATGGCTCGACGCGATTGGCGAAGACGGCGAAACGCCGCCCGGCCTGCGCTCGCGCGCCGAAGCTCTCCAGGCCTTGCTGCCGCCCGTCGCCAAGAGCTGACCAAGAAGCTGACCGACGGGCCCTCTGACGTAACGAGACACACGATGCGCCGCACGCCACGCTTGATCGCAGCCGCCGTCCTGATCGCCTTCACAGGCGTCCTGGGCGGCTGCTCCAGCTTCGATCCAAGCGATATGCTCGACTTCCTCGATACCAAGAAAAAGCTGCCGGGCGACCGCAAGCCGGTGTTCCCGGAGGGGGTGCCTGGCCTCGAGCAGGGCGTACCGAGAGACCTTTACAAGGGCGCGCAGCAACAGCCCGATCCGAACGCGCCTGCGGTCGCGGCTTTGCCTGCGGAGCCGCCGCCCGAGCCGGCCAGGCCGGGGAAGGGCTCCAAGGCGAAGCACACCAGACAGCCGGCCGCAGCGGCAGTTGCGCCGGCTGAGGCACCTGCCGGCGAAGTCGACGGCGAGGCCCAGCCGGAGGCGGCGCCGCCCACGGCCGCTCCGCCGCCCAAGCACAAGATCGTCCGCAAGCGCACCACCGCGCCGCCGCCGGACCAGCAGGGGCAACCGACCCAGACCACTCAGCAGCAGCCGCAGGGCGGTTTCCCGGCGCCGCTGCCGAGCGGCAGCTTCTCGCGCTAGAGCATGGTCCGGAAAAGCGTGAAGCGGTTTTCCGAAAAGATCGTGCTCAAACAATTGTCTCCAATACATTGACAGGCACTGCCCCGGCAGCGCACGAATGACCGATGCCCTTCACAATCGCCATCATCGGCCGGCCCAATGTCGGCAAGTCGACGCTGTTCAACCGTCTGGTCGGACAGAAGCTCGCGCTCGTCGATGACCTGCCGGGCGTCACCCGCGACCGCCGCGAGGGGGATGCCAGGCTCGGCGATCTCGAATTCACCATCATCGATACCGCCGGCCTCGACGAGGGCGCCAAGGGCTCACTGACCGCGCGCATGCAGGAGCAGACCGAGACCGCGATCGCGCGGGCGGATGCGCTGTTCTTCGTCATCGACGCTCGCGTCGGCCTCACGCCCACCGATCGCGCCTTCGCCGATTTCGCCCGCAAAGCCAACAAGCCGGTGCTGCTGGTCGCCAACAAGAGCGAGGGCAAGCACGGCGATGCCGGCGCGATGGAAGCCTTTGCGCTCGGCCTCGGCGATCCCATTCAGATCTCGGCCGAACACGGCGAGGGCATGGGCGAGCTCTACGATGAGCTCGCCAAGCTGATGCCCGAGCCCGTCCACGAAGACGAGACGGAGGACGACGACTCACAGCTCACCGAGGAAGAGGCCGCGACGCGCCCGATCCGGGTCGCCATCGTCGGCCGGCCAAATGCCGGCAAGTCGACGCTGATCAATCATCTGCTTGGCGAGGAGCGCCTGCTGACGAGCCCTGAGGCCGGCACCACGCGCGATTCCATCGCAGTCGAGATCAACTGGAAGGGCCGCGATTTTCGCGTGTTCGACACCGCGGGCCTGCGCCGCCGTTCGCGCATCGAGGAGAAGCTGGAAAAGCTCTCGGTCGCCGACGCGCTGCGCGCGGTGCGCTTTGCCGAAGTCGTCGTCCTGATGATGGACACGCAGAACCGTTTTGAGGAGCAGGATCTCCGTATTGCGGATCTGATCGAGCGCGAGGGCCGGGCAATCGTGCTCGCCGTCAACAAATGGGATCTGATGGAGACCAAGGGCGGCGGCGCGATCTCGAGCCTGCGTCGTGATGCCGATCACTGGCTGCCGCAGGTCAAGGGCGTGCCGATCGTCGCGGTCTCGGGCCTGATGGGCGAGGGCATCGACCGCCTGATGCAGGCGATCCAGGACGCCTATGCGGTCTGGAATAGGCGCGTGCCGACCTCGGCGCTCAACCGCTGGTTCGAGCAGGCGGTCCAGGCCAATCCGCCGCCCGCCGTGTCCGGCCGCAGGCTGAAGCTGAACTATATCACGCAGAACAAGGCACGCCCGCCGAGCTTCGTGCTGTTCTGCTCGCGCGCCGACGCGGTACCGCAGTCCTATTTGCGCTACCTCACCAATTCCATGCGAGAGTCCTTCGACTTGCCGGGCACGCCGGTGCGCATCACCTTGCGCGAGAAGGCCAATCCCTTTGCGCACAAGCGCAAGCGCCCGTCGTGAGTGACGGCGCCGGCGAGGCGACGGCGCAGAGCGCGCCGCCGGTCCGTCGCGGCGCGGTGGTCTTCATCTTCGTCACCATCCTGCTGGATATGCTCGCGCTCGGCGTGATCATGCCGATCCTGCCCAAGCTGATCGAGAGCTTCGTCGACAACGACACGGCGCACGCAGCCCGCATCTTCGGCCTGTTCGGCACCGCCTGGGCCCTGATGCAGTTCGTGTTCTCGCCGCTGCTCGGCGCGCTGTCGGACCGCTTCGGCCGTCGGCCGGTGGTGCTGCTGTCGAATTTCGGCCTCGCGGCCGACTACGTGCTGATGGCGCTGGCGCCGTCTCTGGTCTGGCTGTTCATCGGCCGCGTGATCTCGGGCATCACCTCGGCGAGCATCTCGACCGCATTCGCCTACATCTCGGATGTCACGCCGCCGGAGCGGCGCGCGGCGGTCTTCGGCAGGATTGGCGCGGCCTTCGGTGCCGGCTTCATCCTGGGGCCGGCGCTCGGCGGCCTGCTCGGCGACCTCGATCCGCGCCTGCCCTTCTGGGCCTCGGCAGCTCTCAGCTTCGCCAATGCGCTTTACGGGCTCTTCGTCCTGCCGGAATCGCTCGCGCCGGACAAGCGCGCGCCGTTCCGCTGGCGAAGTGCCAGTCCGCTCGGGGCGCTGCGTCTGTTGCGATCCAATCCGCTGCTGGCCGCTTTGTCGGTCGTCAATTTCATCGCGCAGGTCGCCCATGTCGTGCTGCCCTCGACCTTCGTGCTCTATGCAACCTACCGCTATGGCTGGGATTCCAAGACCGTGGGGTTGACGCTGGCGATGGTCGGCATCTGCGCCATGGTGGTGCAGGGACTCGCAATTGGCCCGATCGTGCGCGCGCTCGGCGAGCGGAACGCGCTGTTGCTCGGCCTGTGCTGTGGCGCGCTCGGATTCGTGATCCTGGGCGCTGCGCCGACCGGACCGCTGTCCTGGCTCGGGATTCCGGTCTTGTCGCTGTGGGGCATCTCCGGGGCCGCCTCGCAATCGCTGATGACGCGGCTGGTTGCGCCCGATCAGCAGGGCCAGTTGCAGGGCGCGACCGCGAGCGTGCAGAGCGTGTCGCAGCTCGTCGGCCCGTTCCTGTTCACACTGACTTTTTCCTATTTCATCGGCGCCGGCGCGCCGCTGCATCTGCCCGGCGCGCCGTTCCTGCTCGCGGCGGCGTTGATGGCGGTCTGCGTGATGATCGCGGTGCGATCGCTGGGCGGGATCAAGCCGGTTTCGTAGGTCTCGTCGGGTGGGCCAAGGCGCCCGCGCCGTGCCCGCCATCTCTCCACAACCATAGAATGGCCGTGGACACGCTTCGCTTAGCCCATCCTGCGGCAGCGTTTTTCGAGGCAAAGATGCAAATGCCCGGGGCAAGCCCCGGGCATGATATTACGGAGATAGCGCGCGACCGCTACGCGGTCACTTCTTCACCAGCGGACAGTCGCTGTCCTTGAGCGGCTTGGCCGCATCTTCCGGCGCGATGGTGGAGACCAGCTTGTAATAGTCCCACGGCCCCTTCGATTCCTCGGGCTTCTTCACCTCGAACAGATAGGCGGGGATGAGGCGGCGTCCGTCCTGGCGCAGCGGGCCCTTGCCGAACAGCGGATCGTCGGTCGGCAGCTCCTTCATCTTGGCGACGACCTTGGCGCCGTCACGCGGATTGCTGCCGAGCGCGTCCATCGCCTTCAGGTAATGCAGGATCTCGGCATAGAGGCCTGCAACCGTCATCGAGGGCATCGAGCCCTTGGGAGAGACCTTCTGGAAGCGCTTCGACCATTCGCGAGTCTGGTCGTTGAGGTCCCAATAGAAGGACTCGGTGAAGGTCAGGCCCTGCGCGGTCTTCAGGCCGAGCGAGTGCACGTCGTTGATGAACAGCAGCAGGGCGGCGAGCTTCTGACCGCCCTGGACGATGCCGAACTCGGCGGCCTGCTTGATCGCGTTGGTGGTGTCGCCGCCCGCATTGGCGAGGCCGATGATCTTGGCCTTTGAGGACTGTGCCTGGAGCAGGAAGGAGGAGAAGTCCGCCGTGTTGAGCGGGTGCTTGACGCCGCCGAGCACCTTGCCGCCCGTGGCCGTGACGACCGCGCCGGTATCACGCTCCAGCGCATGGCCGAAGGCGTAGTCCGCGGTGAGGAAGAACCAGCTGTCGCCGCCCGCCTTGGTCAGCGCCTTGCCGGTGCCGTTGGCGAGCATGTAGGTGTCGTAAGTAAAGGACACGGTGTTGGGCGTGCAGGCCTTGCCGGTGAGGTCTGCGGTGGCCGCGCCCGAATTGAGCAGCACCGCGTTCTTTTCCTTGACGAGGTTGCTCACGGCGAGGGCAACGCCGGAGCTCGGCGTGTCAGCGATGGCGTCGACCTTGTCGGCGTCGATCCATTGCCGGGCGATGTTGACGCCGATGTCGGGCTTGTTCTGGTGGTCGCCGGAGAGGACCTCGATGGTCCAGCCCTTGGCCTTCAGGCCGGAATCCTCGACCGCCATCTTGACCGCCGCGACCGAGTTCGGGCCACCGATGTCGGCATAGAGGCTCGACATGTCGTTGAGCACGCCGATCTTGATGGTCTTGTCCTGGGCGAAAGCAGATGTGGCAAAACCGAAGGCGGCACAGGCCAGAAGGGCCGCGGAACGGCGTGCGAACGTCGTCGTCATAAAAGGTTTCCTCCATTGTCAAATATGCGGACGGCTCTCTTGCGAAGCTTTTCTTTCCGGCTGATGGCTCTAGCGTGTCCCACGCCCGGCGGCAATGCACCTAAAGCCGGATGACACTGCGTCGTAGCGTCATCCGTCGGTTAACTTTTGGTCAAAATGCGTCCAGACGCTATTTCAGCGCGTCCGATGTCAGCTTGAATTTCTGGATGCGCTTTCCGGTATCGACCTCGGCGGTATAGACGTTACCCTTGGCGTCGATCGCCATGGCATGGACCCAGTGGAATTGTCCGGCGTTGCGGCCGCTGTGCCCGAAGCTGCCGACCACGCTGCCGTCCTCGCGCTTGATCACCCGGATCTCGTTGTTCTCGCCGTCCGCGCTGAGCAGATAGGTCTGCTTCGGATCGGGCCAGATCGCGATGTCCCACACCGCGCCGTTGCCGAGCGTGTTCTTCTCGAAGAAGAACTCCTTCACAAAGCTGCCGTCCTTCCTGAAGACCTGGATACGGTTGTTGATGCGGTCGCAGACATAGACTAGCCCGTCATTGGCGAGCTTCACGCAGTGGACGGGATTGCCGAATTGCTGAGCAACCGGCGCCTTGGGATCATACGGACCTTGCTTGTCGTCGTTGGGCTTGTTGCCGTAGGCGCCCCAGTGACGCTTGTAGGCGAGCGTGGTCGCATCGAATACGATGATGCGGCGGTTGCCATAGCCGTCGGCGACGTAGATTTCGTTCGCCTCCTTGTCGATTGCGGTTTCGGCGGGCTTGCCGAGCTGCGTCGTGTCGTTGCTGCCGAGGCTCGGCGCCATCTTGCCGATCTGGGCGACGAACTTGCCGTCGAGCGTGAATTTCAGGATCGCATTGTCGTTGTCGGCATTGCCGCCGATCCAGACGAAGCCGCGTTCGTCGACCTCGATGCCGTGCTCGCGCCCGACCCACTCGTAGCCCTGGCCCGGACCGCCCCAGGACCGCAGCAGATTGCCGTCGCTGTCGAATTCGAGCACAGGCGGCGCGGACACGCAGCATTTGGAGCGCGGCGGGGTGAGGCTTGCGCCTTTCTCGTCGTCGGTGAGCGAGCGCGGGCGATGGATCACCCAGATGTGGCCCTGCGCGTCGACGGTGATGCCGCCGACCTGGCCGAGGATCCAGTTGTTGGGCAGCGGCTTTGGCCAGGCGGCATCGACCGCGAATGTCGGCACGTCACCCGCAGTCGCCGTTCCAGGAAGCACAAGCGCGACGGCCGTGATCAGAAGGGAGACGGTGCGAGAGACATTTGCGAGTGCACGCGCAAGATCCGCGCCGCCATGCCATGGAGCCATGGCAACCTCCCTTTTTTGGTTTTACGGCCTGCTGCCGCTTGAGCAGCAGCAGTCAATCGCGGGGAGGCGGTCAAGTCAATCAGGCCGGCGAACGGAAGCTCATGAGGCTGCGGGTCTTGTAGTCGTAGAACTTGCCGGTCTCGGTCCAATCGGGCGCGCACATCGGCACGATGAATTCGGCGACCTGCTCGGGCAGATCGAGCGTCGCGGGGTCTTCGCCCGGCATCAGCGTGGCGCGCATGCGGGTGCGGACCGGGCCGGGGTTGAACAGGTTCACGCGCAGCTTCGTGTTCGCGGTCTCCTGCGCCCAGACGCGCGCCAGCGTCTCCAGCGCGGCCTTGGACGCGGCGTAGGGGCTGACATAAGCGGTCGCCTTGTTGGCGGCGCCCGAGGTGACGAACACAGCGCGGCCGGCGTCGGATTGCTTGAGCAACGGCTCCATGCAGCGGATCAGCTGGAAGTTCGCGGAGACGTTGACGGCCATCACGTCGTTGAAGGTCTTGAGCTCGATATGGCCGATTGGCGAGGACGGGCCGAGCACGCCGGCATTGCCGACGAGGATGTCGAGCTTGCCGTAGCGCTCGTGCAGGCCGGCGCCGAGACGCGCGATACCGTCGGAATCAGTGAGGTTGAGCGGCACCAGGGTGGCGCTGCCGCCGTCTTTCCGGATCTCGTCGTCGAGTTCCTCGAGCCCGCCCTGCGTGCGCGCCACCGCCACGATATGCGCACCGGCCTTGGCCAGCGCACGCGCGGTGGCAAAGCCGATGCCGCGCGAGGCGCCGGTGACGAGAGCGATGCGGGAGGTGAGAGGTTTTGTCATCGTCGAATACTTCCGTCATGCCCGGGCTTGTCCCGGGCATCCACGTTCCTTGCGGCGGGTATTACAGACGTGGATGGCCGGGACAAGCCCGGCCATGACGAAAAGAGGCCTCCGAACGCCCCAGCGTCAGCTCGCTTCCGCCAGCAGCGACAATTGCCGCGGTTGCTGCTCGGTCTGGGTCTGGTCGGTGAGGTGAGTCGGATACGCGCCGGTAAAACAATGATCCGAGAATTTCGGATTGGCGGGGTCGCGGCCGGGCTCGCCCATCGCGCGGTACATGCCGTCGATCGACAGGAAGGCGAGCGAGTCGGCGCCGATGATCTCGCGCATCTCTTCCAGCGAATGCGTCGCCGCCAGAAGACCACCACGATCGGGCAGGTCGATGCCGTAATAATCGGGATAGAGGATCGGCGGCGAGGCGAGGCGGAAATGCACTTCCTTGGCGCCGGCATCGCGCATCATGCGCACGATCTTCTTCGAGGTGGTGCCGCGCACCAGCGAGTCGTCGATCAGGATGATGCGCTTGCCCTCGATCGCGGCGCGGTTGGCCGAATGCTTCATGCGCACGCCGGATTCGCGGATCGCCTGCGTCGGCTGGATGAAGGTGCGGCCGACATAGTGGTTGCGGATGATGCCGAGCTCGAACGGCACGCCGGAATGCTGGCTGTAGCCGACCGCGGCGGGCACGCCGGAATCCGGCACCGGCACCACGACGTCGATCGGCACATGACTCTCGCGCGCGAGCTGGGCGCCGAAGGCCTTGCGCACTTCATACACCGACCGGCCATGGACGATGGAATCCGGACGGGAGAAGTAGATGTATTCGAAGATGCAGGGGCGCGGCGCCATCGGAGGGAACGGTTTGTGGATGTCCTGGCCGTTCTCGTCGAAAACGATGACTTCGCCCGGCTCGATGTCGCGGATGAAGCGCGCGCCGATGATGTCGAGCGCGCAGGTCTCCGACGTCAGGATCGGGCAGCCGTCGAGGTCGCCGAGCACCAGCGGACGGATGCCGCGCGGATCGCGCGCGCCGACCAGCTTCTTGTTGGTCAGCGACACCAGCGCATAGGCGCCCTCGATCTCGCGCAGCGCGTCGACATAGCGCTCGATGAAGCGGCTGCGCCTGGAGCGCGCCACCAGGTGCAGGATCACCTCGGTGTCGGTGGTCGACTGCATCATCGCGCCGTTCTTTACGAGCTCGCGGCGCAGCGTCAGGCCGTTGGTGAGGTTGCCGTTATGGGCGACAGCGAGACCGCCGGCATTGAGCTCGGCGAACAGCGGCTGCACGTTGCGCAGGATGGTGGCGCCGGTGGTGGAGTAGCGGACATGGCCGACGGCCATGTTGCCGGGCAGGCGGTCGATCACCTCGCGGCGGGAGAAAGTGTCGCCGACGAGGCCGAGCCGGCGCTCTGAATGGAAACGGCTGCCGTCGTAGGAGACGATGCCGGCGGCTTCCTGGCCGCGGTGTTGAAGAGCGTGCAGGCCGAGCGCGGTGATGGCGGCGGCGTCGGGATGACCGTAGATGCCGAAGACGCCGCATTCCTCGCGCAGCGTATCCCCCTCCAGATCGTCCTGAACCTCTAGCGCGGCCGGGCCTGGACCGGCGTTCGGATCGAGATCAAGTCGGGCGTCCTGGTCAGGGTGTCGCATCTCGTCCACGCCTCTCTTTAGGGGCAATCAACGCGCCGCAGGTTTCTCGATCAGTTTCTTCAAACTGTCACGAGCAGGTTTACTGTATCCGTCGCCACTGCCCGAAGGCTGCTGTTCGGAATCAGCTTGATCATCATCTGGTTTGTTTTTCTTGAATCTCTTCAAGATGGTGTTCTCGGGGTCATCCGGCAAGAGCGACTTCAGCCAATCTCCGGTCGAATCGAGCACGGTTCGGGACTTTGCGCCGCGAACCCAATCCGGCTGCTGCTTGTCGGGAACCAGCCAGATGAAGAACTGGTAGGCGACGACCACGATCAAAAGGCCGCGAGCAAGGCCAAACAGGAAGCCAAGGGTGCGGTCCAGCGCGCCGATGCGCGAATCCAGGATCATGTCGGAGATCCGGACCGTGATCACGGAGACCACGACGAGGGTGCCGATGAACACGCCGGCGATCACGACCACGGTCGCGACGGTGTCGTTGTTGAAGTAGGTCTTTGCGGTCGGCAGCAGCTTCGAGAACGAGTACAGCGTCACGATCGCCGCCGCGCCCCAGGCCGCGATCGACAGGATTTCGCGCATGAAGCCGCGGACCAAGGCAAGCAGGCCCGAAATCAGCATCACACCGAGCAGGATCAGGTCGAGGATGGTAACTGGCATCGGCTGGTCTGGTCCGCTCGTACTTCCAAGGTGCTTTAGCCGAATCGGTATTTGGCCGCTGCCTTAAAAGAGGGGCAGACGGCGTTCCCGGCAAGGCCGCAACCACGCAATCCCATGCTGCTTTTGTGACGGGTGTATAGCGGCGGACACCTCCGGCGTCACCTCCGGCTAACCCTCTCCACGGCGGAATCTTGCCGGTGTGGCATTTTTCTCGGCCTGCGCGTTCGATTCGCCCCGGCGGGAGCCGCGGGCCGCGATCTCGGCCACCAATGTCGTCAGGCTGTTGACCGCATTCAGCGTCAATCCGGCATCGCCGCCGCTCTCACCGCGGGCCGATTCGGGCAACACGGCACGCTGAAAGCCGAGTTTTGCCGCCTCCTTCAGCCGTGCCGGGGTCTGTGCCACCGGGCGCACCACGCCGGACAGCGAGATCTCGCCGAAATAGACCGCATCGCTCGGCAATTGCGCGTTAACCAGGGATGAGACCAATGCCGCCGCAGCGGCCAGATCCGCCGCCGGCTCGTGGATGCGCAGGCCGCCGGCGACGTTCAGATAAACGTCGTGGCCGGAGAGCTTGACCCCGCAATGGGCCTCCAGCACCGCCAGCACCATCGACAGCCGGCTCGGATCCCAGCCGACCACCGCGCGCCTGGGCGTGCCCAGCGAGGTCGGGGCCACCAGTGCCTGCAATTCGACCAGGACGGGCCGCGTGCCCTCGATACCCGCGAAGACTGCGGTGCCGGGCGTGCCGAGATCGCGCTCGGACAGGAACAGCTCCGAGGGGTTGGTGACCTCGCGCAGGCCCAGGCCGGTCATCTCGAACACGCCGATCTCGTCGGTCGGCCCGAAACGGTTCTTCACGGCGCGCAGGATGCGGAACTGCTGCGAGCCTTCGCCCTCGAACGACATCACCGCGTCGACCATGTGCTCGACCACGCGGGGACCGGCGATCTGGCCGTCCTTGGTGACATGGCCGACCAGGATGATGGCCGCGCCGGTCTTCTTGGCGAAACGGATCAGCGCCTGCGCCGAGGCGCGCACCTGCGTCACCGTGCCGGGCGCCGATTCCACGGTGTCGGTCCACATGGTCTGGATCGAATCGATCACGATGAGCCGGGGCACCGCGCCCTCCGACAGCGTCGAGACGATGTCCTCGACCGAGGTCTCGGCGGCGAGCTGTACCGGTGCGTCCGACAGGCCGAGCCGTTCGGCGCGCAGGCGCACCTGCGCGACCGCCTCTTCGCCGGAGATGTAGACGACGCGGTGGCCGGCGCGCGCCAGCAGGCTGGTCGCCTGCGTCAGCAGCGTCGATTTGCCGATACCGGGATCGCCGCCGAGCAGCAGCACCGAGCCGCGGACGAAGCCGCCGCCGGTGACGCGGTCGAGCTCGCTCATCCCCGAGGACAGGCGCGGCGCATCCGGGCTCTTGCCGGAAAGACTCTCCAGCGCGAACGTCCGCCCCTTGCGTTTGGAGCGGATCGACACCGGCACGCTGCCGCTGGTGTCCTCCTCGGCGAGCGTATTCCACTCGCCGCAGGACTCGCACTTGCCCTGCCAGCGGTTATAGGCCGCGCCGCAGTTCTGGCAGACGAAGGAAAGCGTGTTCTTGGCCATGGATGTGTTGAGTCGTTGCTCTGCTGTGGGTGCTTAGCACGATCGGAGATGGGAGTGCGACGCGTTCCGCGCTAGCGGGCTTTCGGCAGCTCGTCCTTGCGCTTGCACAGCAGATAGGGCTTCCCGTCGATCTTGATCGTGCCGTTGGCGCCCGGCGCCAGCTTGATCGTGACCTTACTGCCGTTCACGCCCTTGGTGTAATCGTCCCAGAACTCGAAGCAGGTGGCGGACAGCACGAGGCCGTCGCCGGCCGGCGTCTTGCGGTCGATGCGGCAATGGTTCTCGTACCGATCGACCAGCGGGGCCGGCTTGCCCTTGATGACGTTGTCGAGGTCGATCATCGTTTTGCTGTCCGGGGCCTCGCTGTCGCGGCAGTCCTTTTTCGTCGAGGCCCATAAGCCGTCGAACGTCTGCGCGGCGGACACCGGCTGTATTGCGAAGAGGACGATGCCGGCGGCGGCGATCAGGGAGACGGTGCGCATTCATTGGGTCCTTTGCTCGGCGGTATGTCTCTCAGAGGTCAGAATGCGTTCAACAGCATCGACATGCCCGCCGCCAGCATGATGCCGTCCATCAGCAGGCGAAACATCTCCGGCTTCAGGTGCAGCACGAAGCGTTTTGCGACGAAGGCACCGATCATCAGCGACGAGCCGGCCACCAATCCTTTCAGAGCAACGTCGGCGGTCAGCGCCCCGAAGCGCTCGAACGTCACCGACTTGCTGAGGTAGAGCCCCAGCGACGAGGCGGCTTCGGTGGCGAGGAAGGCGCCCTTGCTGAGGCCGTAGAACAGGAACAGCGGCACGCTGAGCGGGCCGGTCGAGACCACGATGCCGGTGAGATAGCCGATGACGGCGCCGCCGATCGCGAGGTGCCAGAGATTGGCCTTGAGGTCGTGCCGCGCCAGGAAGTGCCGCACCGGTACCATCGCGATCAGGAAGAGGCCGATGGCAATATCGACCGCATGCGAAGGCAGCGCCAGCAGCGTGCGCGCGCCGAGCGCTGCGGCTGGAATGCCTGTCACGGAATAGGCCGCGCAGGCCCGCCAGTCGACCTCGCGCCACCAGGCCAGGATCCGCGAGAAATTCGCCATGACGGAGGCCACGGCCATGATCGGCACGGCCTCCTTCGGCCCATAGGCATAGACCAGCACCGGCATCAGCATGATCGACGAGCCCGTGCCGACGATGCCGGAAATGGTGCCGGCGACGAGGCCGACGGTGAGGACGAAGAGGAAGGCCAAGGGCAGCGCTCCACGAATCGGGAGAGTTTAGCCGTGGCCGGCGATGCGGGCGATCCGTCCTAGGCGATGGAACCTATCGCGCTGCGCATCGGCATGCCGGTCTGGGCGCCGGCCTTGAGGCATTTCAACGCCGCGGCTTCGCAGCTCACCTCCAGCGCGTGCTGTAGCGACACGCCTTCGCTGAGTATGGCCGCGAATGCGCCGACGAAGGTGTCGCCGGCGCCGGTCGTATCCACCGGCGTGATGCGCGGGGCGGCCGCGCGCAGGCAGGTTCCCTCGGCCGTCATGGCGAGCGCGCCTTGCGCGCCGGCAGTGACGATGCAGGTGAGGTTGCCGGCTCTGGCGAGCCCGGCTGCTGCCATTTCGTGGTCGTCGCAAGCAAGGCCGACGGCGGCGGCGGCATCGAGCGCTTCATGCTCGTTGACCAGGAGATAGTCGGTGACGGCGAGAAGCTCCGTCACCATTTCGCGGGTCATCTTGTCCGGAACGGGCGCGAGATTCCAGATGACGGTGCCGGAGGCCGCCGAGGTTCTGCGCGCGGCTTCCTTCGCTTGCGCGAACGGCACTTCCATCTGAAGCATCAGCACGGTGTCGGAGCTGTACAGCTCGGCGGCAAGATCACTGGCGCTCGCCGTCATGTTGGCGCCGCTTGCCACCGTGATCGCATTCTCGCCGGCCTGATCGACCGTGATGAACGCACAGCCGGTCGGCTCATCGGCCCTGATGACCAGGTCGGCATCGACGCCATTGGCTCGAAGGTTTTCGATCGCGCTGTCGCCAAATCCGTCGCGGCCGACGCGGCCCGCCATGCGCACGCGTCCAGGTCCGGCGATCCGCGCGGCGGCGACGGCCTGATTGGCGCCCTTGCCGCCGAAGTGGGTCCGGTAGGATGGTGCCAGCACCGTCCGGCCCGGGCCTGGAATGATCGGCACCTCTGCGACCAGATCGACGTTGAGCGATCCGAACACCAGGATCATGGAGAGACCGTCAGCCTTGCTCGTCCATGACGCGCAGTTTCTCGACGCGGCGGCGGAAATCCTCGTCGGTGGAGAATTCGGCGGACAGGTAGGAAGACACGAGGTCCACCGCGAGCCAGGCGCCAACAATCTGCGCGCCGATGCACATGACGTTGACGTCGTCATGCTCGACGCTCTGATGGGCGGAGTGAACGTCGTGGCAGACTGCGGCGCGGATGCCCTTCATCTTGTTGGCGGCGATCGAGGCGCCGACGCCGGTGCCGCAGACCATGATGCCGCGCGTGGCTTCGCCCGATGTCACCTTCGCCGCAACGGCCCGCGCGATATCGGGGAAATCCACCGGCTTGTCGTCATGGGAGCCGACGTCGATGATTTCGTGGCCGAGCTTGCGGATGTGGTCGATGACGGTCTGCTTGAGTGGCCAGCCGGCGTGGTCGGATCCGATGACGAGACGCATGTAATGTCCTTCTTGATCTTGCATGAACGTGACAGCCGCGTGTGGCTGTCACGTTTTCTTTCGTTTGGTTCAGCTGCGCATGTCGGGCGGCAGATCCACCCCATGGAACTTCCTGTAGATCGCGTTGAGCTTGCCGTTCTTGACGTTCTCGGTGATCCAGGCGTTGAGCTTGTCCATCAAGGGCTGCTCGCCCTTCTTCAGGCCGATGGCGAGATCGAAGGTCGCCAGCGGAATCCGGGATTCAAACACGCGCGAGGGGTTCTTCACACCGATCTGGTTGATGATCGTCGCGGACGAGCCGACGCAGTCGACCTGGCCTGAGACCGCCGCCGTCACCATGGTGGCGTCGTCGTCGTAGCGGGCGATCTTGAGGTCCTTGTCCTTCATGTTGGAGAGAGTGGTGTCCTGCGTGGTGCCGCGCGAGACGCCGATCGGCTTGTCCTTGAGGTCCGGCCAGTCCTTGATCGTCGATGATTTCAGGCAGCCGACGTCGGATTGCAGCGTCGCATAGCGCTTGGTGAAGTCGATCACCTTGGCGCGCTCGGCAGTCACCGACAGGGTCGAGATGATGATGTCGGCCTTGCCGGTCAGGACGTTCGGGATGCGGGTCGCCCCGGTGGTCTGGATGAACTCGAGCTGGAGCCCCCAGTCCTTGGCGAGCAACTGGGCCACTTCGACGTCGGAGCCGGTCGGCGTCATCGTGCTGTCCATCATGCCCGAAGGCGGGATGGCGAGATCCGTCGAGATACGGATCTTCTTCGCTTTCATGATGTCGTCGAGCAGATCGGCGGAAGCGGGCGTGGCCGTCATCGCGATGAGGCCGCACAAAGCGGTAACCGTTCCCAGCAAGGTCTTGTTGGTCATTCCTGGTCTCCTCTCCTGTTATGATTTTAAGTTTCCAGTGCCCACGAATTGCGTGAGTTCAGGCGTCGCCGGCGAGGTCAGGATCGAGGCGGGTCCGGTCTCGTGGACCTTGCCGCGATGCATGAAGACGATCCGGTCGGCGATGCCTTTGGCAAATCCCATCTCGTGGGTGACCATCACCATGGTCATGCCGTCAGCCGCGAGCTGCTCGATCACCTTCAGCACTTCGCCGGTGAGCTCGGGATCGAGCGCGGAAGTGACCTCGTCGAACAGCATGACCTTGGGCTGCATGGCGAGTGAGCGGGCAATCGCGGCGCGCTGCTGCTGGCCGCCCGAGAGCTGTTCTGGATAGGCGTGCAGCTTCTCCTCGAGCCCGACCTGGGCGAGCACTTTTCTGGCGAGGTCTTTGGCCTGCGAGCCGGACATGCCCTTTACGGCGCAGGGGGCGAGCGTGATGTTCTGTTCGATGGTGAGGTGCGGAAACAGATTGTAGCTCTGAAACACGATGCCGACGTCCTGGCGCAGCGCGCGCAGGTTCACGTCGGGGCGGTCGACGCGATGCCCGCAGACGACGATCTCGCCGCCGTCGACCTTCTCGAAACGGTCGATGCAGCGCAGCGCCGTGCTCTTGCCGGAGCCGGAGCGGCCGATCAGCGCCAGCACCTCGCCGCGTGCCACGGCAAAGGAGACGCCGTCGAGCACGCGGAGCGAGCCAAAGCTCTTCTGCACGTCGCGAAGCGAAACGATCGGTTCGGATGGGGAGGGGGTCTGCTGCATGTCAGGCTGGCGCGAGGTTGGACCTGCCACGCCCCATCCGCCGCTCCAGCCTCTGGCTGAACAGCGACAGTGGATAGCACATGGCGAAGTAGGTGACGGCGATGATGGCGTAGATGGCGAACGGCTCGAACAGCGAGTTGTTGACGATCTGCCCGGAGCGCATCAGCTCGACGAAGCCGACGACGGAGGCGAGCGAGGTGTTCTTGATGATCTGCACCATGAAGCCGACGGTCGGCGGCGTCGCGATGCGGATCGCCTGCGGCAGGATCACCTTGATCATGCGCTGGGTCCGGCTCAGCGCCAGGCCCTCGGCCGCCTCCCATTGCGGCTTCGGCACCGACTGGATGCAGCCGCGCCAGATCTCGCCCAAATAGGCGGCGACATAGAGCGTCAGCGAGGCGCCGGCAGCCGCAAGCGGCGAGACCTGCAGGCCGATGGCGGCAAGACCAAAATAGCCGAGGAAGAGAATGACGAGCAGCGGCGTGCCCTGGATGAGCTGAACGTAGACGGCGCTCGCGATCCGTACCGATTTGAGCGGCGAGATCCGCGCGAGCGCGATCACGAAGCCGACGATACCGCCGCCAATCAGCGCTATCATGGACAGGCCGATCGTCCACAGCGCGCCTTGGCCGAGGAACATCAAATGGTTGATGTTGAGATGTCCGCCCATGGTCATCTCACAATGGTGTGCCGAGCCGCCGCCGGCGCGGAAACAGCACGAGGCCGAGGCCCCAGAAGCCGGCACGCATCACCAGTGACAGGATGACGTAGAGCACGGCGACGATGATGTAGGTTTCGAACGCGCGATAAGTGTCCGACTGGATGTAGTTCGCGACGGCGGTGAGCTCCTCGGCCGAGATCTGCGAACAGACCGAGGAGGCCAGCATCAAGAGCACGAACTGGCTCGTCAGCGCGGGATAGACCTTCTCGATCGCCGGCAGCAGGATGATGTGCCAGTAGATCTGCAGGCGCGACAGCGCCAGCCCCTCGGCGGCTTCGATCTGCCCGCGCGGGATCGCCTCGAAGCCGGCGCGCATGATCTCGGCGGTATAGGCGCCGACATTGATGGTCAGCGCGGCCACGGCCACGGTGAAGGCGGAGTACTTCAGGCCGAGACTGGCCAAGCCGAAATAGACCAGGAAGATCTGCACCAGGAGCGGCGTGTTGCGGATCGTCTCGACATAGACTTTGCAGGCGCCCGCGATCAACGCGTTATGCGTGCCGCGCGCGACCGCCGCGAGCGTGCCGAGGAGCGCGCCAAGCACCGTCGCGAAGGCCGCAAGCTCCAGCGTGAGGACAGCGCCGGCGAGAAAACTCGGCCAACGCTCCAGCACTGCGGGAAAGTCGAGTTGAAGGCTCATCGTATCAAGTTCAGCCGGTTGTCTGGTTGGTCATGCGGTCATAGACGCGGAATAGCGCCTGATTGCCGTTGCTGCCTTCGCCGTGGGCACGCGCGTCGATGTATTGGCTGGTGATGAGCGCGGTGCCGGGCAGCGGCACGTTCAGCGCCTGCGCGTGCTCCTGCACGAGGCGAAGGTCCTTGAGCTGCAGATCGATGCGGAAGCCGGCAGAGACGTCGCCCGCGATCATCGCCGGGCCGAGCTTGTCGAGCATCCAGGACGCCGCGGAGCCACCAAGCAGCACCCGGCGCAGTAGATTGAGATCGAGGCCCGACGCGCGGCCGAGCGCCAGCGCCTCGCAGATCGCCTGGATGTTGATTCCGCAGATCAGCTGATTGCACAGCTTGACGGTCTGGCCGGCGCCGGATGCGCCGACATGCGTGATGGTCGTGCCCATCGCGCGGAAGAACGGCTCGGCTTTGGCAAAGGCTTCGGCATCGCCGCCGGCCATGATCGAGAGCGCAGCGTTCTTGGCGCCCACGGGGCCGCCCGAGACCGGGGCGTCGATGAAGTCGACGCCAGCCTTTTGCAGATCGGCATGGATGCGGCGGACCGCGACCGGCGAGATCGTGCTCATGTCGACGATGAGCTTGCCGGGCGGTGGAGACTTCAGCAGGCCGTGTTCGCCGTAAACGGTCGCCTCGACATGGGGGGTGTCGGGCAGCATCGTAATGACGATATCGGCGCCTCGCGCGGCATCGGCGGGATTCTCGGCACGTCTCGCGCCTTCCTCGATGCTGTCGGCCAGCGCGGCTTCGTTCAGATCGAAGACGCGGACCGCGTGGCCGGCCACCAGGAGATTGCGCACCATCTCCCGGCCCATCGTGCCGATGCCGATGAAGCCGACATTGCCCTTGTCGTTCCGTCCCATGTCATCAGTCCGTTTCTTGTTTGATAGGCTTCTTGATCGATTGGCAGTCTGCGATCAGCCCGAGGCGCTGGTCTTGTCGATGTCGCCGACGACGGCGCGCCTGCGGTATTCGTCGCCGATGGCGAAATGCTTGCGCAGCGTCGCATCGGCGCGCTCGGGATCGCGCGCAATGAGCGCATCGAAGATGCGGCGGTGATCGTCGATGAGATAAGTCTTCATCGACGGAAAGGCCTGAACCAGCTCGCGGCGGCTGCGGTGCGAATGCGTCAACAAGCCCGCCAGCGAGCTATGCAGCACAGTCAGCGTTTCCGAATGCGAGGCGACCACGATGGCGCGATGGAAGTCGAAGTCGGCCATGCCGCCCGCATCCGCTTCGTCGATCGTCTCTCCGATCTTGGCGAGTGCGTGCTGTAGCCGTTCGAAATCGGCGATGTTGGCGCGTTCGCATGCAAGCCGGATCGCCTGGCATTCGATCGCGACGCGCGCCTGCATGACGTCGTCGAGCATGTCCGCCTGCTGGGCGAGCGCGAAGGTGAAAAAATCGTTCAGCACCGAGACATCCGGTCGCGTCACCACGGTGCCGATGCGGTCGCGAATCTCGACGATGCCCAGCACGGTAAGGGCCCGCAGCGCCTCGCGGACGATCGGCCGGCTGACCCCAAGCAGGGTTGCCAGCTCGCGCTCGGAGATCAGGCGGTCGCCGGGCCTGAGCGAGCCTGCCAGAAGGCGTTCGCGCAAAAAGGCGAAGACCTTCTCGAACCCTTTTTCACCCTCGCTGGCCCGCTTGAGTTCCATCCCGATCTCATTGGTCTGATCTTGGTCAGACCAGTATGCTGACCAAGGGGCGAAGGTCAAGAGGCCTTGGCCGGACAAGTCTGGGTAGGTCCCTCCCGGCTCTGTGGCCGCATGTCAGGACGCCCGTCCTGCAAATGTCGCTGCCGGGCTTCGCTCGCGGTTCGGCTCCGCGTCTGGCGACAGTGTCGGCGCGCGCCGCCGACAGGCACTCTTCGGGGAGCTCCAACTGGCTCGCCTTCGATCGTTGGCGCGCGCGAGATTGCTCGGCGAGCTTCCGGCATTCCTCGGGTTTGGGCAGCCAGCCCACGAAGGCGAGCTGAACGCCGCGTCGTGTTCTGCGTTCCTGTTTCATCCAGAGGGTGGCAGGATCAGCTCCGATCTTGCGGCGTGCGGTCCGAGTTGCAATCATCCAGGCAAACCACGATCATGATTCAGTGACCCTCACGTCTCTCAGAAGCAACGTTCGCCGCCTCTACGAAGGCGCAACACCGAGTGGCGTGCGTTTCCGCTACGCGCTGCTCGCCTTCGACATCGTGACGGTGCTGTTCATCATCGCAACCTCGTTCCTGCCTCCCAGCGAGATCATCGAGACGCTCGATGTCCTGTTCGGCGTGACGTTGCTTGCCGACTTCTCGGCACGGCTCCTCGTCGATCGGCATCCGGTTCGAAAATTCACGCAACTCGCTACCTGGGCCGACATGGTTGCGATCGTGTCCTTCCTGGCACCGCTAGCCGGCGAAGCCGGCGGCTTTCTCCGGATCCTGCGAACGTTGGGGCTGCTCCGCGACTACCAGATGCTGGTGAGGTTGCGCCTCGATTCACCGTTCTTTCGTCGCAACGAAGACGTCATCTTCGCCGTCACGAACCTAGCCGTTTTCATCTTCGTCATGACCGGGATCGTCTACGAGACCCAGAAGTTTCGGAACGACGAGATCCGGAACTATGCCGATGCCCTGTATTTCACCGTCACGGCGCTCACGACGACCGGCTTTGGCGACATTACCCTGTCGGGTACGGTCGGTCGTTTGATCACCGTCGTGATCATGATTTTCGGCGTCACGCTGTTCTTCAATCTCGCCCGCGCGCTCCTCAGTCCGCACAAGGTGCGATTTTCTTGCCCGGTCTGCGGGCTCCAGCGGCACGATTCCGACGCCGTGCATTGCAAGGCCTGCGGCACCGTTCTCAACATTCCCGATGAAGGGGCGACCTGAAGCGCTCTCACGGCCCGGCGCGGCCGGGCATTCTTCGTGGGTGACATGGTGCCAGCGTTTTGCCCGATGGGGCAGGTCCTGCGTGGTGCTTGCAGCGCCGCCGCGCTGGCCGAAGTATAAACGCTGGCGTCGCCTTGAAACGGCAGTGAAAATCTTCTAATTGTTCGCTGTGCTGCACGGCCCCCTTCAACGCCTTCGCCAGATCGCCAGAACAAGCATGTTCCTGGCGATATCGGCCTTTGTGCTTCAAGGCGCGCTGATTTCGGTGTCTCAGGCGGAGGCTGCCCTGGGTGCCATGCCGGAGCCGGCCGTCGCCTTGAGCGGTTCTGTGCATTTTCATGATCAGCTCGCAGGTCACGTTCACTCACATGACGGCGACAATGCCGAAGGCCATGTTCACGACGCGCCGGACCACGATGATGATGGTGGTCCAAACCTGTCCTGGAGCATGTTTGGCAGCTCCATTGCGTCACCCGAATGCACCGTTCTGGCAAGCCTGTTCGCCTTGCTTGGTCCTGTCGAACTGCTGGCCGTGCGGGCCATCGATGGCGTCAGCCCCGAAGGTCTGATCCGACCACCAAGTACCCTCAGCATCGCGTAATTCGGGCGGCCTTCGCGCCGCTGCCGTTTCGCATGTCTGAAGGGATTCTCCATGTTGACGATACAGTGCTGCCCGAGAGGGCGGCTCCCGCGGCTTGGCCTGGCGGTTCTTGCATGCCTGGCGAGCTTGATGCTTGGCTGTGCCGGCTCCGGCGCGCATGAGGGGCACGACCACGGAGAGGCCAACAAAGCGCCGGTGGTGTCATCGGCATATCCGAGAGTTGTGGCGCGATCCGAACTCTATGAGATCGTCGGGATCCTCAGGAACAACCAGCTTTCGATCTACCTCGACGATGCCGTCACCAACGAGCCTGTCTCGGATGCGACCTTGCAGGTGACCGTCGGCGATGCCAATGCCGTCGAAGCCTCGAAGGCGGGAAGCGGGCTCTACACACTGGCCATGCCAGGGCAGCCGGCCGGATCGGTGGAGGTCATCTTCTCGGTGTCCGCCCAAAAGGGCGACGATCTCCTGGTGGACTCACTGACTGCGCCGCAGCCGGCCAGTCCGCCTCGGGCGCATGGGCACGGCTGGCTTTCCTCCGGTCGCCTCGTAGCAGCGTTTGCAGGGGCCGCTGCCGGCTTCGGTCTGCTTTTTGGCTATTCGATATGGTCGGGCCGCAGAATCGCGGCCGCAGTCTCGGCAGTGGTGTCGGCCATATCAGTTGTTCTCGCCGCGACGTCGTTTGACGAAAGCCAGACCGGTGCGAGCTCTGCCGGTTCACCCGCACCGCTGGCGCTGAGCGATGCGCCGAGGCGTCTGCAGGACGGCTCCGCCTTCGCAGCCAAATCTACCCAGCGGTTGCTTGATATACGCACCGCGGCGGCCGAACCGCACACGATCCGCCCCGCCGTCAATCTGATGGGCCGCGTCATTGCCGATCCGAACCGCAGCAGCATCGTGCAAAGCATCTACGGCGGCCGCGTCATTCCCAATGGCGGCGCGATACCGCGCATCGGGCAGACGGTCGCGAAAGGCGACGTTCTCATCCGGATCGAGCCGCATCTGCCGGTCGCGGACCGCACGACGATCCTCGAAAAGGTTGGCGAAATCGAACAGTTGACGGCGGTCACGGAGAACAAGCTCCGCCGCTTGCGGCCGTTGGCAGAGCGAGGCGCTGTGCCGCAGGGGCAGGTCCACGACCTCGAAAGCGAACTGGAAGGGTTGCGGGCGCGCCGTGAAACCGTTCGCAATTCCCGCACCGGCTTTGAGGAGTTGCGCGCATCGACCAACGGCATCATCACCGCGGCCAAGGTCGTGCCAGGACAGGTGATTCAGCCACAGGACGTTCTCTTCCAGATCGTCGACCCCGGGAGCCTGTGGGTCGAAGCGCTGGCCTATGAGGACATCGGGCTGAAAGCGCCTGAAGCGGCGACGGCGATCGCGCCTAACGGACAGGCGATCGCCTTGTCCCACGTCGGAACGAGCCGCACATTGCGGCAGCATGCGTCCGTCGTTCAGTTTGCCATCCCGGAGCCGCCGGCGGGCCTCAACATCGGTCAACCGCTCAACGTGATGCTTCAGAGCGGCGCGCCTGTCTCGGGCCTGATCTTTCCGCGCGACGCCGTCACGCGAAGCAGCAACGGGGAGAACATTGTCTGGCTGCACACCGCCGCCGAGCGCTTCGAGCCACACCCGGTACGGGTTCTTCCCGTGGACGCGACACGCGTGATGATTGCATCTGGCCTCAGCGGGAGCGAACGGATTGTCGTCCGCGGCACCGACCTCATCAACCAGATCCGGTAGGAGCCGCGCATGTTCAAGCTCATCGTCACGACGAGCCTGCGGAATCGCCTGTTCGTGCTGGCGGCCGCTGCGGTGCTCGCCGGCTATGGCCTGCTTGTCCTGCCGAGCATATCCGTTGACGTCCTGCCCGACATCAACCGTCCGACGGTCAATGTCCTGACCGAGGCCGAAGGACTGGCCCCGCAGGAGGTCGAACAGCTTGTGACGTTCCCGATCGAAACGTCGATGAACGGCATGCCCGGGGTCATACGTGTCCGCTCGGTGTCGGGCGTCGGACTCTCAATCGTCTATGTCGAGTTCGACTGGGGCGTGGATGTCTATCGCGCCCGGCAGTTCGTTTCCGAACGGCTGGCGCTGATCCGCGAGCAACTGCCGCCCGCCGTCAATCCCCAGATGGGGCCCGTGACGTCCATCATGGGCGAAATCATGCTGATCGCCATGACCAGCGACGGCAGGGCCTCTCCCATGGAGGTTCGCGAAATCGCGGATTTCGTCGTCAGGCCGCAGCTACTCGCTATCCCGGGCGTGGCCCAGGTGATCCCCATTGGCGGCGAGATTCGGCAATACCGCGTAACGCCGAACATCGCGACCATGCAGGCTCTCGGCATCACCCATGTCCAGATCGAGCAGGCGGTAGCCAAGTTCGGCACCAACAGCGGCGGCGGATTCGTGGACCAGCATGGCCGTGAATATCTGATCCGCAACGTCGGCCTCACCAAGCAAATCGAGGACCTCGGCAACACCGTCGTTGCGACACAGGACAAGCAGCCAATCCTGTTGATGCAAGTCGCAAAGGTGGATTTCGCCGCGCGCACCAAGCGCGGTGACGCCGGCTACAACGGGAAACCGGCTGTCATCGTCAGCGTGATGAAGCAACCCGCGGCGGACACGGTCGCGTTGACCAGGAATATCGAGACGGCGCTCGCCGACTTGCAACGGACCATGCGATCAGGGATCAGCCTCACCAGCGTTCAGTTCCGTCAAGCCACCTTCATCGAGACGTCGATTCATAATGTCCAGCGGGTCCTGGTCGAGGCGGCGATCGTCGTCGCGGTCGTCCTTTTCATCTTCCTGATGAATGGACGGGCGGCGTTCGTCTCGCTCACGGCCATTCCGCTGTCCATCCTCGTGACCGCTCTGGTGTTCCGCGCCTTCGGCTTCACGATCAACACGATGACGCTTGGTGGCCTCGCCATCGCCATCGGCGAGCTGGTCGACGATGCCGTGGTGGATGTCGAGAACGTCCTGCGGCGCCTGCGGGAGAATGCCGCTTCAGCCGCGCCGCGGCCTGTTCTCGAAGTGATCGCCCAAGCGAGCCAGGAAGTCCGCTCCGGCATCGTCTATGCGACGATGATCGTCGTCCTCGTATTCGTACCGCTGTTCGCGCTTCCAGGAATCGAAGGCCGGTTGTTCACGCCACTCGGCATTGCCTATGTGGTGTCGATACTCGCTTCGCTGTTGACGTCGGTAACGGTGACGCCCGTCTTGTCCTACTATCTGCTGTCCGGGCGGGCTCATTCAGGCGACCGCGAAAGCGCTGTCGTGCGAGGGTTGAAGCAGGCGTACCGACGTCTGCTTTGCTGGGCATTCGAGCGGCGCGGACTTGTGCTCGGCTCGGTCGCGGCAGCGGTCGTGATGGCATTCTACGCAGCGAGCCTCATGCCGCGCAGCTTTCTGCCGCCATTCAACGAAGGGACGCTCGTTCTGTCGCTGCAATACAATCCCGGCATTTCGCTCGCCGAATCGCATCGGCTCGGCTTGCTGGCCGAGCAATTGATTGCCAGGGTGCCGGAGGTGAAATCCGTCGGCCGCCGCACCGGCCGGGCGGAGCTGGATGAACACGCCGAGGGCGTCCACTACAGCGAAATAGATGTCGACCTCGTTCGCTCGAAGCGCGACAAGGCAGACGTCCACGCGAGCATCCGCGAGGTGCTTTCCGGACTGCCGGCCTCGGTCGCGATCGGGCAGCCCATCAGTCACCGGCTCGATCATCTGCAATCGGGTATCCGCGCCCAGATCGTGCTCAAAATTTACGGTCAGGACATCGAGATATTGCGCCGGCTGGCCGAAACCTCGCGCCAGCGCCTCTCGACAATTCCGGGGCTGGTCGATCTTCAGGTCGAGAAGCAGGTCCTCATTCCCCAGGTGCGCGTCCAGGTCGATCATGCCCGCGCCGCCCTTCATGGCTTGACGCCTGCCGCGATCACGCAGGCGCTCGATACGCTGTCGAATGGCCGAAAGGTCTCCCAGATCGTGGACGGCAATCGCCGCTTCGACGTCGTCATGCGCCTCTCGGAGCAGAACCGATCGACGACGGGACTGCAAGACCTTCTGATACCCACCGGCCTTGAATTCGTCCCGCTGAGTGCGCTGGCCGAAATTGTCGAGACGGATGGTCCAAATCAGATTCAGCGCGAGGGAACCCAGCGCCGAATCGTTGTTTACGGTAACGGCGACGGCCGCCGCGACATTGCCGACATCGCCGCCGACATCCAACGAGTTGTGTCGCACCTGGATTTTCCGCAGAGCTACACCACCAACCTCGAGGGAGCATTCCAGGCGCAGCAAGAGGCCTTCTGGCGCATCGCCATCCTGTCGCTTGCATCATTTGCGATGATTTTCATCGTGCTCTACAGCCGGTATCGATCGGTTGCGCTGACGCTCATCATCATGGGCGGCATTCCGCTGGCTCTGATCGGCAGCGTCGCCGGTTTGAAGATTGCCGGTCAACCGCTGTCGGTTGCGTCGATGATCGGCTTCATTACGCTGGCAGGCATCTCCGCGCGCAACGGCATTCTGAAGATCTCCCACTACATCAATTTGGCCATCTACGAAGGGGAGCGTTTCGGGACTGGCCTGATCCTCAGGGGAAGCATGGAACGTCTCAGCCCCGTCCTGATGACGGCACTTTGCGCCGGACTTGCGCTGACCCCGCTTCTGATCGGCGCGGACGAACCGGGTCGCGAAATCCTGCATCCGGTCGCCGTTACGATCTTCGGTGGTCTGCTCAGCACCACGATACTTGATGCGCTCGTGACCCCCATCCTGTTTCTGATCCTCGCCAGGAAGCCGCTGCATCGCCTGCTGGCCGAACGCGCAGCGGCGCTCACGCCCGCGGAAGCCTATTGATTCTGCAACTACCGAAGGAGACTAACAATGCGACGGTACATCTTTTCAGCCATGATCGCCTTGAGCACGGCAATCCCCCAGCTCGCTGTTGCACAGACAAAGGGCAGCAACGGCGGTCCCGTCGTCAAATCGCAAGGGCATCCGATCGAGCTTGTGCGGAAGGGTCTGGATATCGTTTTCTATGTGGGAGACGACGACGGTTCGCCGCTTTCGACAAGGGACATGCGCGGACGCGCGACGATCCAAGACGGCGGTAAGACGGTGACGGTTCCGCTTGTCCCCGCCAGTCCGAACATGATGACCGGAAAGCTGCAAGCAGAACCTTCGTCAAAAGCGATCGTCGTCTTCTCGGGAAGTCTGCACGGGCACTCGCTGACCGCGAGGTATGCAGGGGAATAGCGGTGCCGCACGCCCGAATTCCGCACGGTTTGACGGAATGCGCGCCTGTTCGACGATTCCGATCTGGAGGCCGTGCCGGTCGACGTCATCGACGGCAGGAATCTGTGGTGAGGGTCACCGCAGCACCACCCATGCCGGGGCGTGATCGCTGGCGCCGTCCTCGCCGCGGACATCTCTGTCGACACCGGCCTTCATGAGGCGCGGGGCGAGGGCAGGGCTGAGCAGGAGATGGTCGAGCCGCAGGCCCGCATCGCGCGGCCAGCGGTTTCGCTTGTAGTCCCAGAACGTGTAGATGCGCCGTTCAGGGTACAACTCGCGGATCGCATCGCACCAGCCCTGTTCGACCAGTGAGGCAAACGCCGCGCGGCTCTTCGGCTGGATCAGCGCATCCTTGTCCCACGAGCGCGTCGGATAGATGTCGATCGGCATCGGTGCGACATTGTAGTCGCCGGCGAGCACCACCGGCAGATCCTGCGTGATGAAGCTCTTCGCGTGGCGCTTGAGCCGTGCGAACCAGTCGAGCTTGTAGTCGAATTTCGGTCCGGGCTGCGGATTGCCGTTGGGCAGATAGATGCTGGTGACGATGATGCCGCGCACGGCGGCCTCGATGTAGCGGGCTTCGTGATCGGCAGCTTTTCCGGGCAGGCGGTCGCGGGTGAGAATGGGTTCGGCCTTGCGGGCGAGGATGGCGACCCCGTTCCAGGTCTTTTGTCCACACCACACCGCGCCATAGCCGGCCTTTTCGATCGCGGCCGCCGGAAATTCGCCATCACTTGCCTTCAACTCCTGAAGTGCGACGACATCGGGCTTCGCCGCCCGCAGCCATGCCAAGAGATTGGGCAGGCGGCGGTTGATGTTGTTGATGTTGAATGTCGCGATCTTCATGTAGAGCTGCCGGCTCTTGCCGCCCCGTACCGGAGACACAATGTCCAAGTTGAACTTCGCCGCCATCGTCGTCGCTGTCGCGTTCTCCGGGCTCGCGTCGGCACAATCGTCCGACCCGCGCGGTGCGTGCAAGACAGATTACGACAAATTCTGCGCCGGCATCGCGCCGGGCGGCGGCATCGTCGCATGTCTCAATGGCAAGCGCGACCAGCTCAGTGCGACCTGCAAGGCGGCGCTGGACGGCCGGAAAAAGAAGTAAGCTGCCTGCCTCGTGTCCCGGACAAGCCGCGGCGCATTGCGCTGCGTCAGGGGCACGAGAGTGGGGACTAGCCCGGCAGCGGCGGCGGTGCCGCCGGCTGCTCGACCGGCGGCGGTGAGGGAGGCTGCTCGGCTCCGGTCGCGGCTGCCGGCTTGACCAGCGGCTCCTCCACATTGCCGCCCTTGTAGATGCGGGCGTAGCGGCGGCCGAGGCTGGTCAGCACCTCATAGCCGATGGTGCCGAAATGATGCGCGAGCTCGTCAACGGTGATGCCTTCGCCGAGCAGCGTCACCATATGGCCGCGCCGTGCCGCATTCGGCGGCAGATCGGTGATGTCGATCGCGATGAGGTCCATCGAGACGCGGCCCGCGACGGGGCAGCGCTTGCCGGCGACGATGACCTCGGCGCCGCGGGTGCCGTCGTTGGAGCTGGCGGCGCGGAAATAGCCGTCGGCATAGCCGACCGCGATGATCGCCAGTTTGGTCGGCCGCCGCGCGGTCCAGGTGCCGCCATAGCCGACGCTCTCGCCGCGATCGATGGTGCGGGTCTGCACGATGCGCGCCTTGAGGTCGACCACCGGCTGCATCGGATTGTCGGCCTCCGGCGTCGGGTTGACGCCGTAGAGCGCAGCCCCCGGCCGCACCAGCTCGAACTGGAAGGGCGCGCCGAGGAAGATGCCGGAGGAGTTGGCGAGCGCCGCCGGCACGCCGGAGAATTCGCTGGCGATCGCGCGGAAGGAAGCGAGCTGCTTGGCGTTCACGGGGCTGTTGAGCTGCTCGGCCGAGACCAGATGGCTCATGACCAGCGTGATGCCGTGATCGCCGGCGTTGATGCGGGGGATGATGGCCTGCGCTTCGGAAAGCGTGAGGCCGAGCCGGTTCATGCCGGTGTCGATGTGAACCGCCGCGCCGCCGTTCCAGCCGGTGCGACGGCAGAACACGTCCCATTCGGCGAGTTCGTTGAGGTCGCCGATCACCGGGCGGCAGTTGATCTTGGCGTAGTGCTCGCCGGTGTTCTGGAAATAGCCGCCGAGCACGTAGATCGTAGGCTCCGGAACGGCCGCACGTACCTTGCGGGCCTCCTCGATGGTGGCGACGAAAAAGGTCTTGCACCCGGCCTTGCTCAGCGCACGCGCGACCTCGGGGGCACCGCAGCCATAGGCGTCGGCCTTGATCACCGCCGAGCATTCGGCCGGCACCGCCGTCTTCTCGAGCTTGCGCCAGTTGGCGATGATGGCGTCGAGATCGACGGTCAGCACGCCGCCATAGGCTGCGAGCGCGGCAGCCTGATTGGCCTCCGCGGAGAGAAGGCCGGATTGCGGGTTCATTTTAGGGTCGGACGCCATTGTCATGGCGCCGTTTTACGCAAGAGGCCGTTCTGGTTCAAGGAACTCAGTAGTCGTTGCCGCTGCGAGCCGGTACCTGACTGTCAGGCGCGAGGTCGCCGAACCGCGTGACCGAGGCTTCGAACGCCAAATCGACCGTGCCGGTCGGGCCATGGCGCTGCTTGCCGATGATGACCTCGGCTTTTCCGTGCGCAAGGCTCATGTCAAGCTGCCACTTCTCGTGCTCGGGCGTGCCTGGGCGGGGCTCCTTCATCGCGAGGTAATATTCCTCGCGGTAAACGAACAGCACGACGTCGGCGTCCTGTTCGATCGAACCGGATTCACGCAGGTCCGAGAGCTGCGGCCGCTTGTCGTCACGCGATTCGACCTGACGCGAGAGCTGCGACAGCGCGATCACGGGAACATTGAGCTCCTTGGCCAGCGCCTTCAGGCTGGTCGTGATCTCCGTGATTTCCTGCACGCGATTGTCGCTCCGCTTGCCCGAGCCCGAGAGCAGCTGGATGTAGTCGATCACGAGCAGGTCGAGGCCCTTCTGGCGCTTCAGCCGGCGCGCGCGCGCCATCAACTGCGCGATCGACAGGCCGCCGGTGGCATCCACGTAGAACGGCAGCGACTGCAGCTCGATCGAAACCTCCCGGATCTTCTCGAAATCGGCTTCCGAGATGCCGCCGCGGCGGATGTGGGAGGAGGGAACACCGGTGCGCTCGGCCACGATACGCGTGGCGAGCTGGTCGGCCGACATTTCGCAGGAGAAGAAGCCGATCACGCCGCCATTGGCGGCCTTCATGGTGCCGTCGGCCTGGAGCTCCGGAACATAGGCTTGCGCGACGTTGTAGGCGATGTTGGTCGCCAGCGACGTCTTGCCCATGCCGGGACGTCCCGCGACGATGATGAGGTCGGAGCTCTGCAGGCCGCCCATCTTGGTGTCGAGGTCGCGCATGCCCGTCGAGATGCCGGACAGCTTGCCGTCGCGCTGGAACGCCTTGGCGGCGAGATCGACCGCGACTGCCAGGGCCTGCGAGAATTTCTGGAAGCCGCCGTCATAGCGGCCGGATTCGGCGAGTTCGTAAAGCTTGCGCTCGGCGTCCTCGATCTGTGCCCGTGGCTGGAAGTCGACCGGCGCGTCATAGGCGACATTGACCATGTCCTCGCCGATGCCGATCAGGTCGCGCCGCAGCGACAGGTCGTAGACGGTGCGGCCATAGTCCTGGGCGTTGATGATGGTGGTCGCTTCGGCCGCGAGCCGCGCCAGATATTGCCCGATGGTCATACCGCCGACATCGGTGTCGGCAGGCAGGAACGTCTTCAGCGTGACGGGCGTCGCGATCTTGCCCATCCGGATCAGGCTGCCGGCGGTCTCGAAGATGGTCTGGTGCAGCGGTTCGAAAAAATGCTTCGCTTCCAGGAAGTCGGAGACGCGGTAAAACGCGTCGTTGTTGACCAGGATCGCGCCCAGGAGGCTCTGTTCCGCCTCGATATTGTGCGGCGCGCTCCGATAGGCGGGGGTTCCTGCGTCGGGCGCGAGTTTGAGAACGTTCGAATCAGTCAGGGCCATGGTCGGACGTGCTTAGCAATTTTCTTGGGCGGATGCGGGGCCGGGATAAAGCGCCGCCTCGGTGCAAAGCGGAAGCGAAAGCTGACCGCTATCAACCGCTCAGTAAAAATGGTGGATGATTAGCAGTCGCAGCACGCGTCGCGCTTGACGGATTTTCGCGGAACCGGTGCGGCCTGGAAGCAGCCGCGACCGCGCCATGGAAAAATCCTGAAGTCGTGAACCTAATGGATTGACGCGCAGACGTACCTGAAAGCGCGCGAATTGACGCACGCTGGGTGCTTCCGGCTCTGGTTCAGACCAGCAGGAGGTAGACCAGCGCAACCAGAGCCGCCCCGACGCCGGTGACGATCAGGGCGTAATCGGTGCGGAGGTCGTCCTGCACGTCGAATGAGGTTTGGGTCTCTTTGCTCATGGCGACGGTCTAAGCCAACCACGACCAGACTTATGTGAAGTGGATCACATCTTCCCGGATTCTTTCGGGGGTATGACCGGAACAGGCGGACGGGCTGGGAATTGTCTCCCGCGGTCCAACAGGGAACGAGGCAAGCGATGCGGCCAGAACGGCAGCACCAGATCGGGCGAAGCGGGGCAGGTAGCCGGCTTTGGTTGTCGGGGCTGATTGCGGCCATGGAGCACGCTGAACGGCCCGAAGTGCGCCGCCAGCCGGTCGCACCCGAAGTTCTGGTCGAGCTGCGGGCGCAATTGGCGTTAACGGCGCTTTTCCGCTCCTCCCAGATTTCGACCCTGCGTCATTAGGGTCTATTCACCAGCCAATTTCAGCCTCGACGGGGGTGTGTCCTCGCGAGCCCGCAGCCGGGCTTCTTCACGCGGCATGTAGTCGCGGGTCAACGGCACCACGCCCTGGCGACGGGTGAGCTGGATCTGGAAGTTCATCATGTCCTGCTTGCGAAATGTCATCTCACAGGCTGCGAGATAAAATTCCCACATCAAGGCGAAGCGCTCGTCATAGAGCTGCACGGCCTCCTCGCGCCGCGCCATGAAGCGCTCCCGCCAGGCTTTCAGCGTCTCGGCATAGTGCAGGCGCAGGATCTCGATGTCGCAGACCAAGAGGCCCGCGCGCTCGATCGCCGGGAGCACCTCCGACAAGGCCGGGATGTAGCCGCCGGGGAAGATGTATTTGGCGATCCAGGGATTGGTCGAGTCCGGGCCCTGCGAACGGCCGATCGAATGCAGCAGCATCACGCCGTCTTCGCTGAGCAGCTCGGCGCAGCGCCGGAAGTAGGTGTCGTAGAAGCGGGCGCCGACATGCTCGAACATGCCGACCGAGACGATGCGGTCGAACGGGCCGGTGATGTCGCGATAGTCCTGGAGCAGGAATCTGGCCGAGCCGGTCAGGCCCTTTTCGACCGCGCGCGCATTGGCAATCTGCAACTGCTCGGCCGAGAGCGTGATGCCGGTGACGTCGGCGCCAGCGATCTCGGCGAGATAGAGCCCGAGCCCGCCCCAGCCCGAGCCGATGTCGAGCGCGCGCTGGCCGGGCTTGATGAACAGCTTGGCGGCAATGTGCCGTTTCTTGGCGAGCTGCGCATCGTCGAGCGTTGTCTCTGGCGTCGGGAAATAGGCGCAGCTGTACTGCTTGTCGGCGTCGAGGAAGAGCGAATAGAGCCGGGCGTCGAGGTCGTAGTGATGTGCGACGTTGTTGCGGGAGCGCGAGCGCAGATTGAACTGTCTCAGGTGCCGCGTCAGGTAGCGCAGATGCCACCAGGGTTTGGCCCACTGCGGCAACGGGTCGGGTTGATCGAGCAGGATCGCGAGGGCATCAGCGATGGTGCCGCGTTCGACCACGAACTCGCCGTCCATGTAGGCCTCGCCAAGCCCGAGCTCGGGATTGACGAGAATCTTCCGCTCGGCCTCCGCGGTCACGAAGCGCACCGCGACCGGAACTCCGGAGCCGTCGCCGACGGTGAATTTCCCCCCGCTTGCGCCGGTCACCGTCATCGACCCGCGGCGGATGAATTGAGACAGGAATCCACGCAACAAACGGTCCATCGACATGTCCTCTCGAGCGAACCCGAAAAGATGCGACTAACCCGGCCTTCACATCTGACGCCCAGGCGCCGCAGCGGTTCCTATGCGTTTGCATCCAATCTGGGGAGGGTGGGGCTGCCGCGCTATTGCGCTGAGTTCACGGCCGATATTCGAAAAGCGCTTAATCACATCCTTGCGCGTGGAGGCTGCTTCCATTCGCGGCTCAATCGGATAAAAGGTGACCCGCCGCCGCGCCGGAGGCCGGCTGCACCCCTCGGAATTCAACGGAGATGATGGGAATGTCGAGCCGAGCGCTCAGCCTCGCGACGGTATTGTTTCTGATCGGCTTCGGCGCGGCCGATGCCGTTCTTGCGCAGGCGACCAACCTCGAGGCCGGCAAGACCCCGTCTCAGCTTTTCGCGCAGACCTGCAATGTCTGCCACAAGAGCCCGCGCGGACTTCTGAAGTCCGTCGCGCCGGGTTCGCTGCCGGGCTTCCTGCGCCAGCACTACACCACGAGCTCGGACATGGCGGGCGTGCTCGCCTCCTATCTCGTCTCCAACGGCGCGACCGACACCCGCTACCAGGCCAAGGACGGCAAGAAGGACGGCGCCAGGGAGAAGGACGCGAACTCCGCTCCGGGACAGGCGGGGGAGCAGCAGGGCCGCCGCCCGCGTACCCACGACGCGGCCAAGCCGGATGGCGAGGCTGCTCCCGCGGCCGAGGGCGGCCGCCAGAAGCGTGCGGGGCGGCCGGCGGAAGACGGTGTGAGGCCCGAGGGCCAGGCAGCGCCCGAGGGACGCAAGGCCAAGCGTCGGGGCAAGCCTGAGGAAACACCGAAGGTCGACGCCGCCGCGCCGCCCGGTGACGACAGGAAGAGCGAGCCGAAGGCGGAGTCCAAGCCCGAGGCCAAGCCAGAGACCAAGCCCGACAGCGCCAAAGTCGAGCCCGAAGCCACTAGCCCGAAGGTCGAGCCGCGCGGCAGCGACGCTCCGGCACTGCGGCCCGATCCGGTCCCGCCGGTCTCACCAGCAGCCCCAGCCGCCACGAAGCCTGCCGAGCCGGCCGCGCCCAAGCCGGCGGAAGAGGCTGCACCCAAGCCCGCCGCGCCCGCGGCCAGCTCCGAACCGGCGCCCAAGCCACAGGAGCCGGCACCCCCCGCGGCCGCTGCAGCTCCGCCTGCAGCGCCAGCCGGATCGTCCGGTCCGCCGGCGCCGCCGATCTCGCGCTAAGCCAACTCCTCTTTGATCGACGACAATCGGGTCGCGTTCGTCGCGGCCCGTACTGTGTTGACCATCGCTAGAGTCGTACTCTAGAGTATTGCTCTAGGAGAGATGTCGATGACGGCTAGCGTGCGTGACGAATTGTTGGCAGCCGGACTGATCGTGTTCGACCGCGTCGGCTTCGAGGCCGCGACGGTCGCCGCCATCCGCACCCGGGCGCGCGCCTCCAATGGCAGTTTCTTCCACGCCTTCGGCTCGAAGAAGGAACTCGCCGGAGCGCTGTTCCTGGAGGTCTTGCGGCACTATCACGCCGCGGTGCTGGCGGCGCTCGATCCTTTGCCGGATGCGGAGCAGGGCATCGATCGCTTGATCCGGGCGCATCTCGACTGGGTCGTGACCAGCCGGCGCGAGGCGCGCTACCTCTTCGAGATATCACGCAGTGAATGGAGCGAGGACTTGCGCGACGCCCAGCGCGCACAGAACGCGCGCCTTGCCGAAGCTATCGAGCGCTGGCGTGCGCCGCTGGTTGCAAGCGGCGAACTCCTGCCGATGAAACCGGTGATGTTCGTCAGCCAGCTGATCGGCCCGGCTCAGATTTTCTGCCGCGCCTACCTCTCCGGACGCGACCGCACCGATCCGAGGTGTGAGGCCGACACGCTGATCGCCTGCGCCATCCGCGCGCTCCGGCCATTCGATCGCATCGACAAGCAATGAGGAGAGACGGCATGCGCGCCGAAGCAGATCCCGAATTCGCAGCCCTTGCCGAGCACATCCATGCCAATGTCGGCCGGCAAGGATTCATGAACCTGGTCGGCGCGGAGCTCTCGGACTTGTCGCGCGGCACCTGCACGATTGCCGTGGATCGCCGGCCGGAGTTGCTGCAGCAGCACGGCTTCTTCCACGGCGGCGTCACCGCCTTCCTGGTCGACAACGCCACAACGATCGCAGCCGCCACCTCGCGCGGCCAAGCGGCGCTGACGGCGGAATACAAGCTCAATCTGTTGTCGCCCGCCGTCGGTGAGAAGCTGATCTGCCGTGCCAGGGTGATCAAGCCGGGCCGTCAGGTATCGGTGGTTGCAGCCGACGTGTTCTGCGTCAGCGACGGTGTCGAGAAGCACACGGCAACGGCGCTCGCCTCGATCGCGATGTTGAGCGAGGACGTCGCCGCCAAAACGAAAAGCCCGGCCGCCTGAGGCAGCCGGGCCTTTGATGATGCTTGTCATTCCGGGGCTAGCGGAGCGAGAACCGGAATCTCGAGATTCTCCGGTGCGCAATTGCGCACCTGTGGTTCGATGCTTCGCATCGCCCCGGAAGGACGAGCCTGCCTGGTTACTTCTCTTCCGCGGCCGGCGCCGGCTCGGCCTCGTCGGGCTCGGCTTCCGGATCGAAGAACTCGCCGGCGGCGGCGATCGCCTCGGCGGCTGCGTCGCGGTCCTCGTTGCGGGTCGAAATGTCCTCGCCGCGGTTGATGCGCTCGGCCTCGTCCTGGCTGCGCGCGACCGTGACGGTGATCTCGACCTCGACCTCGGGGTGAACGGCAACCGTGACCGTGTGCTTGCCGATGGTCTTGATCGGCGCATCGAGCTGCACCTGCGGGCGATCGAGGTGGACGCCGTCGGCCTCGAACGCCATGACGATGTCGCGCACCGTGACCGAGCCGAACAGCTGGCCGACTTCGGAGGCCTGGCGGATCACGATGATGTTCTTGCCTGCGATCTTCTCGGCGACCTTGGACGCCTCGCCCTTGGCCTGGAGGTTGCGGGCTTCGAGCTCGGCCTTCATGCCGTCGTACTTGGAACGGTTGTCGGCGGTGGCGCGCAGCGCCTTGCCGCGCTTGAGCAGGAAATTGCGGGCATAGCCGTCGCGAACCTTCACGACTTCGCCCATCTGGCCGAGCTTGTTGACGCGTTCCAGCAAAATGACTTCCATATTCGTTCTCCTTTGAAGTGACTGAGTTTCAGTTTCGGGGTTGGACTTAAGGGGTCGGCAGCGGCGGCGGCTGCCGGCTGCGCTGGAAGCGATCGCGGAAGCGGAACACGGCATCCGCAAGGCCGAGGATCACCACCGCGATCACGGGCCATCCGAACACGACCACGACGGCGTAGGCCGAGCCGAGCCAGAACGTGCGGCTCTTCAGTGTCAGCGTGAGCGTATGCAGCACGGCAAAGCCGGTCAGCGCATAGCCCATCATCAGTGCCGCCGCGGTGATCTGCGCGACGATCGCAAGCAGTCCGCCGGTGAAGCAGAAGGCGAGCGCGATGCAGAGCGCCACCAGCGTCATCGGCGGCAATTCCGCGGTCATCATGTTCGGCCACGGGCGCCGCAGCCGCCCCGACGTCGCCGTGATCTTGGCGCTGAGCCAGAGGTTGAGGGTCAGCGTCAACATCGCGATGAGGGTTGCTCCGGCCGGTGCGATTCGCACCAGCGCATCGACGAGCTGGCCGGCTTCGCCGGAGCTTTGCGGGTCGGTGGTCCGAAGGAGACGCATCAGGCCGCGCCGCAGCGTGCCGAGGATGGTCTCGGCGTCGGTCCCGAGTGTGAGCAGGGCGGCGACCGTGGTCAGCGCGGCGAAGCCCGCGAGCCACAACAGGATGCGGCCGACCGGATACCACTCCAGCTCGGGCTCTGCGGGCGGTCCGGCCGCGGCCTCTGGCGCGACATGTTCCGCCGGCCGGCTGAGCAGAACGAGATGGCCGAGCCACCAAGCCGGCAGCGCGACGGTGACGGCGAATGCAATGCAATAGGGCAGGCCGAACAGGGCACCGAGGCCGATCGCAGCGGCGATGCCGCCGAGGCTCGCGCAGAGCGGCCCCCAGCCGATCGATGCCACCATCAGCGGCAGCGGTGCGAGATAGAACAGGACGAGCGAGATCAGCGCGCCCGAAATGATCGAGGCGAACATCAGGGCCGACGCGGCGCCGGCGATCAGGGCTATCAGCACAAATGGCATCATCAGCTGTCCCGCTCCCTTCGAGCGGTTAGAGGCATCTCGCCCCAACCATCGGCAACCGGACGACCCGGAAGCCTTATGAGTTCGAAAAAGTGGCGACCGGCGGCTCGAGGCCGCCGGCCGAATTGGTCGTGTCAGCGAATGACGTAGGGCAACAGGCCCAGGAACCGCGCGCGCTTGATGGCGCGGGCGAGCTCACGCTGCTTCTTCGCGGACACCGCGGTGATGCGGCTCGGCACGATCTTGCCGCGCTCGGAGACGTAACGCATCAGCAGCTTGGAGTCCTTGTAGTCGATCTTGGGAGCATTGGCGCCCGTGAACGGGCAGCTCTTGCGACGACGGAAAAACGGGCGGCGTGCACCAGCTTCAGCCATTGTTCTTACTCCCCATCCGTCGTGGTGGTTTCAGCTTCTTCGCGCGGGCGGCGCGGGCCGCGGTCGCCGCGGAAGCCGCCACCGTCACGATCGCCACCACGGAAACCGCCCTCGCGGTCACCACGGAAGCCGCCTTCACGCTCGCCGCGGAAGCCGCCGCCACGATCGTCACGCTCGCGATCACGGTCGGCCTTGCGCATCATCGCGGACGGGCCTTCCTCGAGTTCCTCGACGCGGACGCTGAGATAGCGGATCACGTCTTCGCTGATGCGCTCCTGGCGCTCGATCTCGGCGATCGCCGCGGAGGGCGCGTCGATGTTGAGCAGCACGAAGTGCGCCTTGCGGTTCTTGTTCATGCGGTAGGTGAGGGAGCGCACGCCCCAATTCTCGGTCTTGGTGACCTTGCCGCCGAGACCCTCGACGATGCCGGTCATCTGCGCAGTCAGTTCTTCGACCTGCTGCGTGCTCGCGTCCTGACGCGCGAGAAAAACATGCTCATAAAGAGCCATGGTGGTCCTTTCCTCATGTTGGCGCATCGCCCGGCGTCAAGCCCTTAAGAGGCCTTCGGAAAGGACTCTGGGATTAAGCTCAGAAGGCGGAAACACGGGACGACGGGCCGACTGGCCCTGCCACACCAAAATCACGAATGATTTGCTGAGACCGTCCGTTCAGCTCCCGGCCGGAGTCTGCGGATGCGCGCCTTATACGGATTTTGGCTGACTTGGCAAGGTTAAGCGCCTCGTTCGATCAGACTTATGCCGGTATGGGGCGGCCGAATCCATCCTCACTTACCAGCTTGACCTATTTGTTTGTATGACATACAAAGAGATTAACGGGAGGTGCTGATGACGGGTGAATCGGTCCAGGCTCCGCTTGAAGCGTCGACTGGCGACCCCAAGCACGCCGCGCGAGCCACACGGTCGGCAGGCCGCAAAATGCGCTCGCTGTTGTTGGATGCGGCGAGCCCGCTATTCCGGGAGCGGGGGCTGTCTGGCACGGCGATCACCGACATCGCCGCCGCTGCGGACGCGTTCCCCAGCCAGATCACCTATTATTTCCGCACCAAGGAGGCGCTGTTCGTCGAATGCGCCTGCCGCGAGCTGCTGTATCTGGCGCGCGCCACCGAACAGGCGGCGCTGAAGGCGCGCACGCCGCTTGAATACACACAAGCGCTGGCGGTGACCGTGACAGCGAGCGATTCAGTCGCCTTCTTCGCCGAAGCGCTGACATTGACGCGTCGCCGCCAGGATCTCGCACCGCTCGTCGAGCGCACCATCGAGCGCCTGCACGGCGAGGGCGCGCGTGCTTACGCCGACCAGGTGGCGCGGCACGGGTGGCGCTCACTGCGCGCGCCCGACGAAAGCTCGCGGCGGTTCTGGGCCGTCGCCATCGGCGTCATCCTCGAAGGCTATGCGATGGGCCGTTCGCCCGAGGCGCTCTGCGCCGAAATGCTGCGCGTGCTCGGCGAGCAGGCGAAATCCACGGGCGATGCTGCCCGCCTGCGTCTGGTCGAGGAGCGCGACACGTCAACCACTTCGGATGAGGAGAGTTAGCCATGACGGCGCTTCGCATGCGTGCCCGCGATTTCCTGACCGACGACCAACTGGTCGACGTGCGCCAGCGCGTGACCTGGAAGGGTGTCGCGCTGATCGCGCACGCCTGGGCGCTGATCATTGGCGCGATCGCTCTGGTCGCGTGGTGGCCCAATCCCATCACCTATATCCTCGCCGTTGCGATCATCGGCTCGCGCCAATTGGGGCTTACGATCCTCATGCATGACGGCGCGCACGGCTGCCTGTCCGCCGACGAGAAAACCAATCTGACGCTGAGCCAGTGGTTCTGTGCTTATCCGCTGTTTGCGGAGACGCGCAGCTACCGGCGTTACCACCTGCAGCACCATGCGCACACGCAACAGGAGGATGATCCCGATCTCGTGCTGTCGGCGCCGTTTCCGATCACGAAGCTGAGCTACCGCCGCAAGTTCATTCGCGACATCACCGGGCAGACCGGCTACCAGCAGCGCAAGGCGCAGCTGCTCAACGCGCTCGGCTCGAAGGACTGGCCGTGGCGCCAGCGCCTCGTGCATTTCTGGGACAAGCTCGGTCCGCAATGCATCGTCAATGCCGTGATGTTCGCGGCGCTTGCGGCCGCCGGCGTGTGGTGGGCCTATCCGCTGCTGTGGCTGGTGCCCCTCCTGACCTGGATGATGGTCATCACCCGTATCCGCAATATTGCAGAGCATGCCGTCGTCCCCGACAGCAGCGATCCCTTGCGCAACACCCGCACCACGCATGCCAATTTTCTCGAGCGCCTGTTCATCGCGCCCTACTACGTGAACTATCACCTCGAGCATCATCTGCTGTTCTATGTGCCCTGCTACAATCTGCCGAAGGTGCACCGGTTGCTGAGCGCAAGCCGGCATGCGGATCGTATGGAGGTCCAGCCGGGCTATGCCGCCGTGCTGCGGCTGGCGACGGCGAAGCCCGACCGGGATGACCGGCCGGGGCAGTTGGTGAACAGCGCGCGCCGTGCGCAGGCGGGGGTGGAGGTCGACGCCAACCAGACCGCCGGCGGGTTTTGACGGGGCGTATCCCTGTTGAATGCCGGCCAGGGTTCCCTTCTCGGCTTGACAGTCCGGCCCCGGACAGTGTCTACGGCCCCCTTTGGAGCATGATCCGGAACCATGGCCCCAGGGAACCTTGGCCCAAGGCCGTGCGTAATCGGCTGCCGGTTCTCGAGAGGGATCGTGCCCGACCAGCAGGGGAGCGCCGATGACGGCAGCATTCACATTTCCGGGGCAGGGATCCCAGGCGGTTGGCATGGGCAAGGCCCTGGCCGAAGCCTTTCCGGTTGCGCGCGCCGTGTTCGACGAGGTCGACGCCGCGCTTTCCGAGAAGCTGACGGCCATCATCTGGGATGGTCCGGCCGAAACCCTTCAGCTCACCGAAAACGCCCAGCCGGCGCTGATGGCGGTCTCGATCGCCACTCTGCGCGTGCTGGAGGCTGAGGCCGGTTTTTCCGTGGGACGAGACGCGGCCTTCGTGGCCGGCCACTCGCTCGGTGAATATTCGGCGCTGGCCGCGGCCGGCAGCCTGACGGTCTCGGATACCGCCCGTCTCCTTCGCACCCGCGGTCTCGCAATGCAAAAGGCGGTCCCGGTCGGCGCCGGCGCGATGGCCGCGCTGCTTGGTCTCGACTACGAGGCCGCCATGGAGGTCGCGGGTGAAGCGGCGCAGGGGCAGGTCTGCCAGGCCGCCAACGACAATGGCGGCGGACAGGTGGTCGTCTCGGGCGACAAGGCCGCCGTCGATCGCGCCGTCGAGATCGCCAAGACCAAGGGCGCCAAGCGCGCCATGCTGCTGCCGGTGTCCGCCCCGTTCCATTGCAAGCTGATGCAGCCCGCCGCCGACGCCATGGCGGAGGCGCTCTCGAAGGTCACGATCAAGGCGCCGGCCGCGCCGCTGGTGTCGAACGTGCTGGCGAGCGCGATCACTGATCCCGACGAGATCCGCCGCCGCCTGGTCGAGCAGGTCACCGGCACGGTGCGCTGGCGGGAATCGGTTGCCTATATGGCAGGGCAGGGCGTCACCCGGTTCTTCGAGATCGGCGCCGGCAAGGTGCTGACGGGTCTCGTCAAGCGCATTGCGGACGGTGCCGTCGGCGTCGCGGTCGGCGGTCCCAATGACATTGCCGCCGCCAAGGATGCATTGGCCGCTGCGAAGCAGGGCTAAAGGAGTTATCGATGTTCGATCTGACTGGCAAAAAGGCGCTCGTCACCGGCGCCACCGGCGGCATCGGCGGCGCGATTGCGCAGGCCCTGCACGCCCAGGGCGCCACCGTCGCGATATCAGGAACGCGCAAGGAAGTGCTGGATGAGCTTGCCGGCAAGCTCGGCGAACGCGCTTTTGTGTTGCCCTGTAATCTCTCCAAGGCCGACGAGGTCGAGGCGCTGGTACCCGCTGCGGAAGCGGCGATGGGCCAGGTCGACATCCTCATCGCCAATGCCGGCATCACCCGCGATAATCTCTTCGTGCAGCTCCGCGACGAGGATTGGGAGGAGGTCATCAACGTCAATCTGACTTCGACCTTCCGCCTCGCGCGCGCCGCGACCAAGCTCATGATGCGCAAGCGCTTCGGCCGCATCATCGCCATCACCTCGGTGGTCGGCGTCACCGGCAATCCCGGGCAGGGCAACTACACGGCCTCGAAGGCCGGCCTGATCGGCATGATCAAGACACTGGGCGCCGAATACGCCAAGCGCGGCGTCACTGCGAACTGCATCGCCCCCGGCTTCATCAAGACGCCGATGACGGATGCGCTCAATGACAAGCAGCGCGAAACGATTCTCACCAAGGTTCCGGCCAACCGCCTGGGCACGCCCGAGGACATCGCAGCGGCCGCCGTCTACCTGAGTTCGAACGAAGCGGCGTACGTCACCGGGCAAACCATCCATGTCAATGGCGGCATGGCCATGATCTGATGCTTCGTTCCGCACTGCCCACATGGGCGCTGCGGGATGTCGCAAACGGCCGTTTCCGGAGCGAAATGAGGCTTGTAGTCAAGGCAATTGAAGTATGATAACCGGACGCTCAACGGATGGGCAAAGAACGCCATTGCAGGTTTTTGAAACCCTGTATATTGGCGATGCGGAGCCTTTGGCCGTCGTTCGCCGGGCCCTGTATCGGTTAGGATGGGGCCAAATCTAAAGTTCGTAAGCGAAGGCAAGTAACACGACCACGACGGCTCGTATCGTCCCGGGGGGTCGGGTCTACAGGGAACAACACGAGGTTATGCAATGAGTGACATTGGCGAGCGGGTTAAGAAGATCGTGGTCGAACACCTTGGTGTTGAACCCGAGAAGGTTGTCGACGCTGCGAGCTTCATCGACGACCTCGGCGCCGACAGTCTGGACACCGTCGAGCTGGTGATGGCGTTCGAAGAGGAATTCGGTTGCGAGATTCCGGACGACGCCGCGGAAACTATCCTCACCGTCGGCGACGCCACGAAGTTTCTCGAGAAGAACGCGAAGAGCTAAGGCTCTTCATTTTCGCGGGGACAACATTGAAACCGGACGGGCCGCTTCCCAGCGGTCAGCCGGTTTCTTGTTATTGGCCGTTGAGTCTTTCGATGCGGAGTTTTCGGACATGAGGCGGGTTGTCGTTACTGGTCTCGGCATGGTGTCGCCGCTCGGCTGCGGCGTCGAACCGACCTGGAAACGCATCCTCAACGGCGAAAGCGGCGCGCGCCTGATCGAGAGCTTCGACGTCTCCGATCTTCAGACGAAATACGCCTGCACCGTCGTACGCGGCGACGGCACCAACGACACCTTCAATCCCGACACGTGGATGGAGCCGAAGGACCAGCGCAAGGTCGACGACTTCATCATCTTCGGCATGGCCGCAGCCGGCCAGGCGCTCGACGACGCCAACTGGCACCCAGAGTCCGAAGAGGACAAATGCGCGACCGGAACCATGATCGGGTCCGGCATCGGCGGCCTCAGCGGCATCGCCGAGACCGCGATCCTCCTGAAGGAGCGCGGACCGCGCCGCGTGTCGCCGTTCTTCATTCCGGGCCGCCTGATCAATCTCGCCTCCGGCTACGTTTCGATCGCGCACGGGCTAAAGGGCCCGAACCATTCGGTGGTCACCGCCTGCTCGACCGGCGCGCACGCCGTCGGCGATGCCGCCCGGCTGATCGCGCTGGGCGATGCCGACGTGATGGTCGCGGGCGGCGCCGAGTCGCCGATCAGCCGCATCGGCATTGCCGGCTTCAACGCCGCGCGCGCGCTCTCGACCGGTTTCAACGAGACGCCCGCGAAGGCCTCGCGTCCCTATGACAAGGACCGCGACGGCTTCGTGATGGGCGAGGGCGCCGGTGTCCTGGTGCTCGAGGAACTCGATCACGCCAGGCGCCGCGGCGCGAAGATCTACGCCGAGGTGATCGGCTATGGCCTGTCGGGCGATGCCTACCACATCACATCGCCGTCGCCCGACGGCGATGGCGGCTTCCGCAGCATGTCGGCCGCGCTCAAGCGCGCGGGCCTCACTGCGTCCGATCTCGACTACATCAACGCGCACGGTACCTCGACGCCGCTCGGCGACGAGATCGAGCTCGGGGCCGTCGAGCGTCTGCTCGGCAATGCCGCCTCCAAGGTTGCAATGTCGTCGACCAAGTCGTCGACAGGGCATCTCCTCGGCGCCGCCGGTGCGATCGAAGCGATCTTCGCCATTCTCGCGATTCGCGATAATGTCGTGCCGCCGACGATCAATCTCGACAATCCGTCAGTGGAGACCGCAATCGACCTCGTGCCGCACAAGGCGAAGCAGCGGGAGGTCAATGTCGCCTTGTCGAACTCTTTTGGTTTTGGCGGTACCAATGCGTCGGTGATCGTCCGGCGCTTGGCCAGTTAATTGAGTTTGAGACGAATCCACCGTTTTGCCGTATTCGGCGATAGTCATGGAAGTGGGCGCGTGCATTTGGCAGGGCAAGCGATTGTCAGGTCGCGATTGAACCGGCAGGATTCAGGTTGTTTCGATGAGTGAAAGGCCGCCCATTTCGCCCCGGAGTCCGCGGGCAGCGCTCGAGCCCGAGCAACTCCCGCCGCCGCCGAAGCGATCGGAGCGTGCGCGCAATCCTTTCGTGGTCGTCGGCAACGCCATCATCACCCTTCTGCTGATCGCCATGCTCGGCGCCGGCGGCGTGTATTACTACGGCCGGCAGGTGCTCGAGGCGCCCGGGCCGCTCAAGGACGACAAGATCGTCAACATCCCGCAGCGGGCGGGCAAGCGCGACATCGCCGAAACGCTGAACCGGGAAGGCGTCACCGACATCAATCCGTGGGTGTTCATCGCCAGCGTCGCCGCGCTGAAGGCGAGCTCGGACCTCAAGCCGGGTGAATATTCGTTCCAGAAGAACGCATCCTTGCGCGACGTCATCGCCACCATCGTCGAAGGCAAGGTGGTGCAGCATGCGGTGACGATTCCGGAAGGCCTGACCTCCGAGCAGATCGTGGCGCGCCTGTCCGACAACGACATCTTCACCGGCAGCGTGCGCGAGCTGCCGCGCGAGGGCACGCTGTTGCCGGAGACCTACAAGTTCCCGCGCGGCACCCCGCGTGAGCAGGTCGTCCAGCGCATGCAGCAGGCGCACAAGCGCGTGCTCGGCGAGATCTGGGAGCGTCGCAATCAGGACATTCCGGTGAAGACGCAGGAGCAGCTCGTCACGCTGGCATCCATCATCGAGAAGGAGACCAGCAAGCCGGACGAGCGCAGCCGCGTCGCCGCCGTGTTCGTCAACCGCTTGAAGCAGAGGATCAAGCTGCAGTCCGATCCGACGATCATCTACGGCATCGTCGGCGGCAAGGGCACGCTGGGCCGGCCGATCAGGCGCAGCGAGATCACGCAGCCTTCGCCGTACAATACCTATGTGATCGAGGGCCTGCCGCCGGGCCCGATCTCCAACCCCGGCCGCGCTTCGCTGGAGGCCGCAGCCAACCCGGCCCGGACCCGCGACCTCTATTTCGTTGCCGACGGCACCGGCGGGCATGCCTTCACCGAGACTTACGACGCGCATCAGAAGAACGTGGCCAAGCTGCGCGCGATGGAAAAGCAGATCCAGAACGACACGGTCGAGCCGCCCGAGGATGCGCCGCCGCCCGCCGCCGCCGCGCCCGGACCTGCCGATGCGCCGACGGCGACGACGCCGGCCCGGCCCAACCAGCAGAAAAAGCAGCCGTCGCGGCCTGCCAATCCGCCCAATCCCGCGCCGGCGCGGCAGGGCGCGGTGCAACCCTCGCCCCCGGTGGTCCAGCGCTAGGCGCGCTGCAGACCTGCTTGCTGGCCTTTGCGGATTCCACTTTCCTGCAAAATAGTCTTAAGATTCGCGTGGCTTGATGCCTCGCGAATCCCGTGTTTCTGGAGAATTTGACCTGATGGCGCTGTCGTCCATGACCGGCTTTGCGAGATGCCACGGTGCTAGCGGGCCGTACACGTTCGAATGGGAATTGAAGTCGGTCAACGCCAAGGGCTTTGACCTCAGGATGCGGCTGCCGCAAGGGTTCGACGAGCTCGAGGCCCACGCCAAAAAGCGCGCCGGCGAGCTGCTCTCGCGCGGCACCGTCTACGCCAATCTCACGGTCAAGCGCGCCAACGCCGCCGCCACGGTTCGCGTCAACGAGGACGTGCTCAATGCCGTCCTGAAGGCAGCCTCGGTGATCGCCGGCAAGGTCGACGCGGTGGCCCCGAGCGTCGACGGCCTGCTCGCCATCAAGGGCGTCGTCGAGGTCGCCGAGCCCGAGGGCGACGAGGAAGAGGACAAGGCGGCCCGTGCCGCCGCCGCGGAGGCCTTCGACAAGGCGCTCGACGAACTCGTCGCGATGCGCAAGCGCGAGGGGACTTCGCTGGGGCAGATCCTGATCCAGCGAGTCGACGAGGTCGAGCAGCTGGCAAGAAAGGCGGAAGCCGCGCCCGGCCGCAAGCCGGAGGCGATCAAGGCCAGGCTCGCCGAGCAGATCGCCGCGCTGCTCGACACCTCCGACCGTTTCGATTCCGACCGCTTGATGCAGGAAGCGATCCTGATCGCCACCAGGGCCGACATCCGCGAGGAGCTCGACCGCATCGCCTCCCACATCGCGCAGGCGCGCGAGCTGATCGGCAAAGGCGGCCCGATCGGCCGCAAGCTCGACTTCCTGGCGCAGGAATTTCATCGCGAGGTCAACACCTGCTGCTCGAAGTCGAACGACATCGAGCTGACCAATACCGGCCTCGCCATGAAAAACGTGGTCGAGCAGTTCCGCGAACAGGTCCAGAATCTGGAGTGATCGATGACGACGGGCGGTCACGAAACTGACGGTGTCGAGCGGCGCGGATTGATGTTCGTGCTGTCCTCGCCCTCGGGCGCGGGCAAGACGACGCTGTCGCGTCTCTTGATCGAGCGGATGCCCGGCTTGAAAATGTCGGTCTCGGCGACGACGCGCGAGATGCGGCCGGGCGAGGTCAACGGCAAGGATTACTCGTTCGTCGACAAGGCGACGTTCGAGGCGATGGTCAAGGCTGGCGAACTGCTGGAATGGGCGACGGTCTTCGACAACAGCTACGGCACGCCGCGCGGGCCGGTCGAGGCGGCGCTGTCAGCCGGGCAGGACGTGCTGTTCGACATCGACTGGCAGGGCACCCAGCAGCTGCGTGAAAAGGCGCGCGCCGATGTCGTCAGCGTCTTCATCCTGCCGCCCTCGGCGGCCGATCTCGAAAAGCGCCTGCATTCGCGTGCGCAGGATTCCGACGAGGTCATCCGCAAGCGCATGAGCCGCGCTAGCCACGAGATGAGCCACTGGGCCGAGTACGACTACATCGTGATCAACCACGATGTCGACGAGGCCTTCGCAGAGGTGCAGTCGATCCTGAAGGCCGAGCGCCTCAAGCGCGAGCGGCGGATTGGCCTCGTTGGTTTCGTCCGAGGTTTGCAAGGTCAGCTTCAGGGCTAGGCTGCGGCAGCCGGGGCCCTTGCTTCGCCAGTCGTTCCAGCATCGCGGTGACCACGTCGACGTCGACGGCCTCCTCGACGTGAGCAGCTTCATCGCGTTTCGTTTCGCCTTGAGCTGCAGGCTTTTCGTCATCGGCGTCTTTGGCGGCGTTCCTGGCGGCCTCCTTGGCCGCGAGCCGCGGGGGCGATGCTTCGATCTCGAACGCCCCGGTGAAGGTGGCGGCCTTGTCGAGATCTGCGGCGGCTTTGCGAATGGAGCCGGATTGGGCTGCGATCCTGCCGATCTCCCTGGTGAATGCAGCGATTTGCGCGGTTTGCGGCGGTCGTGCTTCATCGAAGTCGACCGGGCGCGGCTCTGCGCGCGGCGTGACGGCCGGCGTTGTACCGAGCCAGGGCGCGCGGCTTCCGTCATGATCCTGCGGCGTCCAATCGTCCCAATGCCCGCGGCGGTCCGCGGCCTGGCCGCGGACGCGTCCCCCGGCGAAGCGGTAAATGAGGCTGGCGAGGATGCCGGCGAGCGCCAACGCACCGCCGATCACGAGCAGCAGCATCTGCAGCGAGCCGGTCTGCTTGTCGGTGCTGCTGTCTGCCGCGGGAGCCATCGGGGCGGCAGCCTTTGCCGGCTTCGCGCTCTGGGGCGCGGGGGCCGCGACAGGCTGCGGCTGTGGTGCGGGGGCGGCGGCCGGCATGGCGGCATCGGGCCAGCGCGTGGCGACGGCAGGCTGCGTGGTCTCGGCGAGGGGAGCCGCCGGCTGTTGGGCGACCGGCGGCGCACCCGCCGCGGCCGGCGCAGTCATGTTCGGCGCGATGGGGGCCGCGCCGGTCTGCGGCGCGACATATTCGGCGCGCGCGTTCTGCACGGATTGGGGCGCGGCTGAATCGGCCTCTTGTGTGTCGGTCGTCGCCTGCGCGGTTTGGGAAGCTTTGCCGCCGGCGGCGCGCAGATACCAGCACTGCCGCTTGGTCGTGCGTTCGAGGCGATAGTACCAGTGCTGCCCCTGCGGCGCGGCGCCCTTCGGCGAGGCGAGGCAGTCGGCGGCCGCGTTGGCCATGCCCGGTGTGTTCGGCGCGTTCTGCGACACGGCGGCCAGTGGCAGGCCGGCGACGATGCTGCCGACCAGCGCGGATACGAATTTTGCGGTGCGGTTGCCCATCCTGGTCTCCCGGTTACGCATGACGCAACTCTTGACCACCCCTTTGTCATCAAAGACTTGGGTGGCAATGAGCCGCAAATCCGGAGAGGATGTGGCTTGAATTGGGCTTGCGCGCCGTTCGTTCCGCCGCGAAAGCAGGCATCCTTGCCGGCGTTTGCTTCGCCGAACTCAGGTTCCGCAGCAGCGCCGCCAGGTTCCTCGCGACGATGGGCAAGGGGTCGTCGGCATCCTCCAACTCTCGTTCACATTGCCGACGCGCCCCCGCATTCTCGCGGCGCGTTTCGCCCGAGGCTTGCTGTCGTTCGGCGCCCGATGAAGGCCAAAGGGCGCAGGGAAGGCCGGGCGCCGGCGGCACCCGAGATCCGTGCGCGACAGGAATGCACACGGGGTGGATCACAGGTGAAGCCGAACATCCGGCCTTCCCTGCGCGATGGTTTTCACGGTGTCCTTCGTGCTCCCCGGGGAGCGTTGCACTATTGCCCCCGTCGCCTTGCGGATGATCGATGTGCGCACCCGGTCGGGCCGCCGCATCACCGCAAAGCTTGACGCCAGAACCCCGGGCGTCAGGACCACACGACTTCTCCGTCCGCGGACGATCCCGCCGAAAGACCTGGAGGCTGGCGTGTGCTCGCCCCCGGCATCAACGAGACCGCTGTGACCGCGCCGGGTCGTATCGCGCCGCCTCAAGACTCACGGTTGCCCGCCCTGTCATCAGGCATGTCGCGCCGGCGCTACCGCGTCCACCGCAAGCCCGGCCCGCATCTCGTGACGATCGCGAAGCGCCCCTTTGGCAAGGGCCGGGATGGCAAGGGACATGCCACAAATCCGAAATTCGGGAAAGTGGAATATTTTTGCAGGGCGGCTTGACGCGGTGTTTTGCCCGACGCCTCGCGCGGTTGCCTCGGCCGCCACGCGACGTTGCGGGGCGCCCTGAAGGGGCGAGCCGGGAATCCATTGTGCGGCGGAGCATGCGGCCCGATGGATTCCGGGCCTGCGTGCTCGCGCACGCATCCAGGAATGACGGTGGATGTGGTGAAAGGCATTCATTTCAGCGGCAGGAATAAATCCGCGGCCGAAACTTCTCGGCTCTGCCGTCGTTGAATCGCGGCGGCTGAGGAAACGTCATGCCCATCAAGGATCAGGTCAGGAATTTCGCCAGGAAGCTGGTGGAGCACCATCCCGATGCGGCAACTTTGCGTACGCTTGTGCGATCGCGCAAACCGGCAGAACTGCATTTTCGCGACGACGGCATCGTTCCGAACAATCCGAAATTTTCCGTGCTGCTCTATCGCGGCGCGGTGAACCTGAAGACCCGGCGTTTTCCGCCCGAGGTCGTCATCGATACGCTGTTCGATACGAATGGCTGGGGGCGGTCATGGCGCGACACCGTCTACGACTTCGTTCATTATCATTCGCAAGTCCATGAAGTGATGGGCGTGGCGCGCGGCTCGGCCAGAATCGAGTGCGGCGGGATCAAGGGGCGGATCCTGCGCGTGAAGGCCGGCGATGTTCTGGTCCTTCCCGCAGGCACGGGACACCGCCTCATCGAGTCCAGCCGGGACTTCCTCGTCGTCGGCGCGTACCCGCAGGACGGGACCTATGACGAGTGCACCGACACGCGAGAGCGTCCTGATGCCGTCAAGCGCATCGCCAAGGTCCGCAAGCCGAAGACGGATCCGGTGGTCGGAGCCGGCGGCCCGCTGCTCGGATCATGGGTGCGGCCGCGATCGTGAGGCGATGCTTCGCCGCAGTCGCGCACGACGGCCGGAACACCAGGGAACAACTCGCGTGCGGCCACGTCATTCGTCAGACGAAGGGAGATGCCCATGAAAGCGCTCATTACCGCGGCCGTATTTGCAGTCATGTCCGGCCCGGTCGTTGCCCAGAATACGGGGCCGGCTCCGCAGACCGGCATGGACAGGCCGGAAAATACCAACGGTGCCACGGAGAGAGGGAAAATGGACACCACCGGCATGAATGCCGATCGGGCGAAGCAGCCCGAAACCAAAGGCACGTCCGGACAGCGCAGGACGGACGAGAAGAAGTAGCTGATCCAGCGGGCCGCGACCTGGCATTCGTCCGCCGCGTTCACGTCAGATAATTCGGCGTGAAATCCGCAAGCTCGCGCAGCTCTTCGGGTCGCAGCAGCTCGATCTCGCTGCCCTCCCAAGCGATCAATCGACGATGCCTCAGTTCCTGGATGGTGCGATTGACGTGAACGATCGACAGCCCGCAGGCATCGGCGACGTGCCGCTGCGTCATCGGCATCTGGAAGCAGCCGTCCTTGAGAAGCCCGACGACCTCCAGCCTTGCGGCGAGTTCGCAGATGAGGTGCGCGACCTTGGGCAAGGCCGCCTGCGCGCCGAGGCGGGCGATCCATTGCCGCGCGATCGCCGCATCGATCAACGTCTCGCGCCAGAACGCGCGGGTTAAATGGTTCGAGCCGTCGAGAAGCTGCCGGAGCTGGCCGTGCGCGACAGTGCCGACGATGGTCGGTCCGAGGCCGACGAGATCCGCATCCATCGGCGAGACCAGCAGCGAGTGCAGGCAGGGCATGTCGCCGGGAACGTGGAAAGCGAGGATCTGGCTGCGGTCGCCGACGATGCGGGCCTGATAGAGGAAGCCACTCACGACGAAGACGCAGCGCGAGGCGGCCTCGCCCTGTCGCAACACGATCTCGCCGTCGGCGACCTGGCGCAGCGTGGAGGGCAGGGCGGCGACCTTCTGGCGTTCGTCCCCGGACAGCCCTTCCATGGCCAGCAGACGCGAGATGAATTTCGGATGCGGCATGAGCCTCGCGTGCCGCTTCAACCGCTGCGCGGCACCGACGCCTTGCGGAACTCGCGGATGGCGCGGGCGAGTTCCTGGTCGGACATCGGCTGGACCGGGAGCTTCAGCGTTGCCGTGACGAAGGCATCCCCGATGTTGTCGAGGGGCTCGGTCGCATCCGACGTGAACAGGCTGCGGATTCGCTCCAGGATCGTGGTCGGGCTCATGAAGGGGCCGGCTCGGTTCGCAGTCGGTGTGACGGATGGATGCGACCCGCTACGGTCGCAAACCGGTTAGCAACCTGTGCTTCCGATCCGCGTTCTAGTCCGCTGAACCCTGGCCGGACGTATCATTTGATAGAACCGGCGCATTTTTGGCGACCTCATGGAAAAAACCCACGACGTGCTGATCCGGAACCTTTGCGAGCACACCGCGCTCACAGAGGAAGACGTTGCCGAAATCCGGGCGCTTACCTTCACGCTGCGCGATTTGGGGCCCAACGAGGATTTCATCCGTCAGGGCGACGAACCCGAACATTCGGTGCTGGTTGTCACCGGCATGGTCGCGCGCTACCATCTGCTGGCTGGCGGCGGGCGACAATATCTCGCGTTCCATCTCACCGGCGACCTGCCGGACGCGCAGGGCCTGTTCATCGACCAGATGGATCATGGATTGAGCGCGCTGGGGCCGGCCTCGGTCGCCTTCATTCCGCATCGCGAATTGTTCATCGCGTTCCGGCGACGGCCCAGCTTTGGGCTGGCCGTCTGGCGCGAGACGCTGCTCGATGCCGCGATCTTTCGCGAGGCCATCACCAACAACAGCGCCCGGCCGATGCAGGCGCGCATGGCACATTTGTTCTGCGAGCTATTCTACCGCGCCCGCGCCGCGCAGCTCGTGCGCGGCAATCGCTGCCCCATGCCGATCAGCCTGGCGCAGCTCGGCGAGACGCTGGGCATGGCGATCGCAACCGTGAACCGGACACTGGCCGAACTCAGGCGCAGCGGGGCCATGGATCTGCGCGAGGGCGAGCTGATCGTGCAGAAATGGCGCGACTTGCAGCGGCTCGGCGACTTCAGCCCGGTCTATCTGCACCAGAAGCGGCAGTCGGCGCCGCCGCGTGTGTGAGACCGCCGCGCGCTAGCCTTGGGCGGCAGTCGCCCTGCCGAGCACTTCATCAAAATGCTTCTTCACCAAGTCGTTGCAGCAGCATGCCTTGGCGTCGAGAGCGGCTGCGTCGAGGACCAGGATGGCACCGCGGCGGGTGGCGAGGATGCGCCTCGCCTTGAACATCTGGATGACGCGACTGGCATAGCTGCGGGAGACACCCAGCATGCCGGCAAGTTGCTCGTGGGTGAGGGGAATCTCCGCTTGGCCGATATGTTCCTGCGTGGAGATGATCCACTTGGCGGCGCGCTGCTCGATCGAATGCGCGGCGTTGCAAGCTGCTGTTTGCAGCAACTGCGCGAACTGGCAGTCGGCATAGCGCGAAAATACCTCTTGCAGCGCGGCCGACCTCTGTTGCGCCTGCTCGAGCGCGCGCAACGGCAGCCGAACGAGCGCGCCGCCCAGTTTCACGACGATACGGGAATAAGCGAGTGAAGGATTGCGGCCGGCGGCAACGCCCACGGCGCCCTCGCGTCCCACCAGCAGGCTCTCGACCTCGCGGTCATCCTCGACCGGTACGGCGAACGACACGAGCGTGGGGCCGCAGGGGAAATGAACCGCCGCCACGGCATCGCCTGCATGGTGCAGGATGTGGCTCGCCTCGAGTTCGACCAGCTGGAGATGAGGGGCAAGGAGTTCAAAATCTCGGGGGGCGAGCTGCCGGAGCAGATCGTTCAGGGGCCGACCGGTCACAGGTGTTTCTCTTGGCTGCCGGGAATCGGCGCGCCAGAACCCTACGTTTCCGTGGCGGAAGCAACGGTTTCAAAGTGTACACAAGGGGCGTTGAAGGCCCAAAAGTTCTTGAGCGGGTTTTGCGGAATTTTGGAAGGCGCGGCGGCGGGGTTGCATGCGCGCGCCCCGCAGCGTTAATCGTCGCGAAGTCTGTTCAGGAGTGAACATAGCGGGGTCGCCGTTTGGCGTACCCTGTTCGCGCCGAGCGCCGTGCCCCGTGCGCTTTGCCCGACGGACCGCCGGCCGTGATCTGCCCGAATGCCGCCGGGCCGGCGGGTCCTAGGGCGGTGATGACCTTCACCCGAAGCAGGCTTCGCGGTCCCCTAAGGATCGGCGTTGCGCCGCATGCGCGCGGTAGGCATCGATCGCCTTGTTGGCGAGCATCAGCTGCCGGCGTTCGCCGGTCCTGAGCTGGGCTTCGATCGCGTCGAGAATGACGTTGGCGCTCTCGTCCGGCGGGCCGAGCTCGCCGCTCTGCTCCAGGCAGCTCCAGGCGATGAAGAATGCGCTTTCGACGGTGCAGCGAATGGACATGGGCTGCCAACGCAGCGGGGCCGAAGGCGTTCCGTGCGGCGGGCGCGACTTGCGTCCGCCCCCGCCGCACGCGAACGGTCAGTTCTTCAGCACGATGCGGCCGACCACCTTGCCGGCGCGAAGCTCGTCGATCCATTTCTGGACATCGCCCATCGGCTCCTCGCGCATCGGCGTCGGCTTGATCTTGCCGGCGCGCGCCAGCGCCATCAGCTCCTGGGCTTCAGCGAGCGTGCCGACCATGAAGCCTTCGATGGTCATGCGCTTGTAGACCCACTGCACCATCGGCAGTGTGAACTGGCCGCCCATCAGGCCGGAGACCACAATCTTGCCGCCGCGCGCGGCGACCGCGACCGCAAAGGCCATCGACTTCTCGTTGCCGGCGAAATCGACGATCTCGTCGAAGCCGCCTTCGGTCTCCTTCAGGATCCGCTTGATCACGTCGGGCTCGGACGGATCATAGGCGACGGCGGCACCGTTCTTCAGCGCGGTGTCGCGCGCCGCCGGCGAGAGGTCGGCAACGGTGATCGGCTGCTTGAACATCGCCTGCGCGAACGACAGGCCCATCATGCCGACGCCGCCGAGGCCGATCAGCAGGAGGTTGCGTTGGCGCGGACGGTCGACCAGTCGCTTGAGCGCGCCATAGGCGGTGACGCCGGAGCACATCAGCGTCGCGGCCTGGTTGACGGGCAGCGGATCGTAGTCGAGCAGGTATTTCGCGTCGGGCACCAGCACGTGGGTGGCGAATCCGCCATCGATGGAAACGCCGAGGAAGCGCTGCTTCACACACAGGTTCTCGTCGCCATTGGCGCAGTCGCGGCACTGGCCGCAGCCGATCCAGGGGAAGACGGCTTTCCTGGCGCCGACGAGGCCGGCGGCGACGTCGGGGCCGACCTCGTCGACCACGCCGGCGATCTCGTGGCCGAGCGTGAAGGGCAGCGTCATGCCGCGCGTGGTGTCGAGCTTCTTGCCGCCGCCGAGATCGGCATAGCCGTCCTGGATGTGGAGATCGGAGTGGCAGAGGCCGCAGCGCTCGATGCGCACCAGCACCTCGCGCCCTTGCGGCTTCGGCGTATCGACGACGGTCTCGCACAAGGGTGCATCGAACTTGACCAGGGACTGCCGACGCATCAACGCCATATTTCTTCCTCCGAAATTATCTCATGGTTTGAGCATGATCTCGTCCGGAAAACCGCTTCACACTTTGCGCTAGCGCGGCCCTTCGGGTCCGGATCATGCTTCTTCGGTTCGTATATTGGCCAATTCACGGGCCATGGCAACAAACCCGGAAATGGGAATCGTCTCGGCGCGCCGCGTCGCATCGACACCGGCGGCAGCGGCGAGCCGCGCCGGATCGACGCCGAGCGATTTCAGGCTCTGGCGCAGCATCTTGCGGCGCTGGCCGAAGGCCGCGGCTGCGACCTGCTCGAGCAGCTTGCGATCGCAGGCAAGCGGCTCTGCGCGCGGCACCAGGCGCACGACGGAGGAGGTGACCTTCGGCGGCGGCACGAAGGCGGACGGCGCAATGTCGAACAGGATCTTGGTCTCGCAGCGCCAGTTGGCGAGCACGCCGAGCCGGCCATAGGCCTCCTCGTCCTCGCGCGCGACGATGCGTTCGCCGACCTCGCGCTGGAACATCAGGACCATCAGATCGTACCAGGGCGGCCAGGGCTCGCTCGTCAGCCAGTTGATCAGAAGCTGGGTCGCGATGTTGTAGGGCAGGTTGGCGACGATCTTTGCTCGTTCGCCACCGAGCAGCGGGCGCGGGTCGAAGGTCATGGCATCGCCGTGCACGATCTCGAGCCTGCCTGGGTAGCGGGCGGAAATATCGCGCAGTGCCGGGATCGCACGCTCGTCATGCTCGATGGCGATGACGCGCCTTGCGCCGAGCGCGAGCAGCGCCCGCGTCAGCCCGCCGGGGCCGGGGCCGATCTCGACGATGGTGGAGTCTTCCAGCGGCGCGGCCGCACGGGCGATGCGGGCGGTGAGATTGAGGTCGAGCAGAAAGTTCTGGCCGAGCGATTTGCGCGCCGACAGCGCGTGCTGGCGAATGACCTCGCGCAGCGGCGGGAGGTCGTCGATGGCGCTCATCAGCTTTGCGAAGCCATGCGGCTTGCGAGCCTCAAGGCCGCGATGAGGCTCGCCGGATTGGCCTTGCCCGTGCCGGCGATGTCGAAGGCGGTGCCGTGATCGGGCGAGGTGCGGATCAAGGGCAGGCCGAGCGTGACGTTGACCGCGTCGTCGAAGGCGACAGTCTTGATCGGGATCAGCGCCTGGTCGTGATACATGCACACGGCGCAGTCGTAGGTAGCACGCGCGGCTTCGTGGAACATGGTGTCGGCGGGCAGCGGGCCTCTTGCCTCGATGCCGTCGCGGCGCAGCGCCTTGAGCGCCGGCGCGATGATGGTCTGCTCCTCGTGGCCGAGCGAGCCGTCCTCGCCGGCATGGGGATTGAGGCCGGAAACCGCGATGCGCGGCCGCGCGATGCCGAAGCGGGATTTCAGCTCGGTTGCGACGATGCGGACGGTCGAGACGATCAGCTCGCTGGTGAGCTGGGCCAGCGCCTCGCGCATCGAGACGTGGATGGTGACGGGCACCACGGCGAGCTGGGGCGACCACAGCATCATCACCGGCTGCGGCACGCGGCCGTCCTCGGCTGCGAGCTCGGCAAGGAACTCGGTGTGGCCGGGATGACGGAAGCCTGCGCGGTAGAGCACGCTCTTGGCGATCGGATTGGTGACGACCGCGCCGGCGCGGCCCTCGCGGACATCGGTGACCGCCTGCCGGATCGAGGCGAGCGCAGCCGTCGCGCTCGATGCATCGGGCTTGCCGGGCTCGGCGGTCGCACGCTCGCCGGTGGCGACGACGGGCAGGGCGTCAGCGAAGGCGGCTTCGGCTTCGCCGGGGCTCACCGCGGCGATCCTGATATCGGCGCCGAGCGCCTTGGCACGCCGGGCGATCAGCGCCTCGTCGCCGAGCAGGTAGAAGGCGGGCAGGTTCAGCTCGCGGCGCCTCAGCCAGGCTGCGATCGTGATGTCGGGGCCGATGCCGGCGGGCTCTCCCAGAGTCAGGGCAAGGGGAAGGGACTTTGCTGCGCGATGGGCCATCAGCGGTTGCGATATTCGATCATCGCCGCCTTGCGGAGGTCGTCGAGATAGGCCTTCTGGGTCTTCTCGTACTTCTCCTGGTACATTTTCTCGCGGACCTCGCGCTTCTTCGGCGTGTCGATCATGGTCGGCTTGCGCGAGCACAGCACCACCATCTCGATGCCGTTCTTGGTCAGCTCGGGCGCGGTCAAACGGCCGATCGGCGTGTCGTCGAGCACCTTGCGCAGCGCCTCCGGCAGTTCCGCAGTGGTCTTGGTGACGCTGTCGCGGATGGTGGCGTTCGGCGTCGAGCGGAACAGAGAATTGGCTTCCTCGCAGCTTCCGACCCGCGAGCGATAAGTCTCGGCTTCCTTCTTGCGTGTTTCCAGGAATGCCGCCGACGAGCCGCGCGGCACGATCAGCACGATCGGCTGCATCTTGTATTCGGTGCCCTCGATCTGAAGCTTGTCGCCGGTCTGGGCCTGCACGGCTTGCGCGACCTCGCGCTCGCCGACCAGCAGCTTCTCCTTGAAGCGGCCGCGCACGAGGCTGGTCCAGACCATCTCGGACTTCATGCGGCCCTTCAGCGTTTCGGGGCGGACGCCCTTGGATTCGAGCGACTTGGTGAGCTGCTCCGGCGTGATGCGCATGCGCTGCGCCATCCCCTCGAAGGACTGGTTGACCTCGGAGACGCCGGGATCGACCCCGTACTTCTTGCCTTCCTTGAGCTTCACCTTGTCGTCGATCAGCTCGTTGATGACCTGCTCGCGGCTCGGGACCTTTTGCGTCGTCAGCTGGTCGAGCTTGGAGCGCTGATCGATGTCGAAATCGGTGATCGGATCACCGTTGACCATGACGACGATGTTCTGCGCGCGCGACGGCGAGGGCAGTCCGGTCAGGAACAGCCCGGCACTGACGGCGAGCAGGAGGCGGAAGACGGGCAATGGGGACGTCATGATTGTCGCTCGCATGTCAACCGCGTCGAGCCTGTGATGAGGGCAAGCGCGGCCGGCACTTCAAACCGTTCACTGGAGGCCGGCGGAACTGCTGGACGTCGACGAGGTCGCCAGCGTGCGCAGGCCGATCTGGAACATGAACGCATGGCTCAGCACGGGCGGCGCGGTGCCCGCGGAATAGCTATACGAAGTTACGTAGTTCGCCGCCAGCACGAAGCAATCGTCGACGTAGCCGGCGCCGAGCACATACTGGTTGATCTTGTTGGCCTCGAGGTCCCACCGCGCCGAACCCGATACCACCCAGTTGGTGGCGAGCTTGATCGAGCCCGAGGTCAAGATGCCCTCGCGGCGGGTCAGATAACCGAGTTCCGGCTGCTGCGCGTAATTGCCGTACAGCACGGAGACGGACCAGCGATTGAAATTGGCGCGGCCTTCCGCCTCGAAGCGCTGGACGTTCCAGGTCTGCTCGTCCATGCGGGAGCGGACGCTGAACGTATAGGTGCTGTTGGGTGAGTAGCTCGCACTCGCGACGTAATCGGAACGCGGCTTGTCCAGGCCGGAATCCAGACCGGTATTGATGGAGTCATTGACCGCGAAGGAGTTCATGCCGAACAGCTGGTAGGACTGGCCGAACAGCGCCTTGACGGCGCCGCCCCTGTCGAACTGCGTGGTGGACTGCACGCCGACATTGGCGCGGCCGCCGCCCTCGACGCGGTCGTAGCCGGAAAACTTGTCGACGCTGAACAGGTTCGAGGCGTCGAACACCATGCTCTGGGCATCCTCGTTCGGGAGCCTGCCGGCATAGGTCTCGTTCGGGCGAATGATGATCTGCGCGATCGGCTCGACGGTGGTCGAGCCCCAGGGCTGAACGTTGATGAAGGGATAGCGGTATTCCAGGCCCACGGTCGGCATCAGGCGGAACGCCTGGGTGTCGCCGACGGGAAGATAGTTCGACACGCCCGGCTGGTTGGAGACCGATGAGTTGATCGCGTCGGCGCGCAGGCTGGCGAACGGCGTCCAAATCTGGCCGAGCGGGTCGGTGAACGATTTGCGCCACTGCGCTTCAGCGGTGAGACGGGTATAGCTGCCGGGGAAGCCGCGCAGCAGGCACTGCGACGGCGTGCGGGCCAGCGGATCGGCCGACGCCGTGGTGCAAAGACTGTTGGTGTTGGCGATCGTCGTGATCGGGTCGAACACCGCCTCGTCACGCGACAGGTTCACGAAATTGGTCTTGTAGCTGAACTCGCCGCCGAACACCGGATAGTTGAGTACGTTGGAATAGTCGATCACCGGATAGACGATCGGCACCTGGCTCTGGTTGCCCGAATAGCTCAGCCAGTACATCGTGCGCGCATCGAAGTAGCTGCGGTTGCCGACGCCGGTCAGATAGAGCTGCGACAGCGCTTCCGTCGGCAGCAGCAGGAACGAGCCGAGCGGATCGCGGTACTGGTAGAGCCGGTAGTCCGAGAAGAAATAGTAGTCGGACATCAGGACGCCGTCCCAGCCCCAGACCCATTTGTCGTTCAGCGCGAACTGACCCTTGGTGTCGACGGCGCCGCGGAAGTCGCGGTCGCCGGGCTGTCCGGCGAACGCTCCGGGATCGAGCTGGTTGATGCCGTAAGCGCGGATCTGGTAGGCGCCGTCGATCAGGCGCTGGCGGAATTCGCCCTGCAGCATCACGCCCTGCCGCGACATGAAGCGGGGGGTGAAGGTGGCGTCCATGTCGGGCGCGATCGCCCAATAATAGGGAACCTCGGCACCGAAGCCGGTGTTCGTCGTGCCCGGGAAGTAACCCGGCATCAGGAAGCCGCTCTTGCGCTTCACGGTCGGGTCGGGCGTCGAGAAATAGGGCATGTAGGCGAGCGGCACGCCGAAGAACTCGATCTGCGCCGTCTCGAAATACAGCATCTTCTCCTGCTGGTCGTGGATGATGCGCGCACCCTTGACCTGCCACAGCGGCGGCTTCTTCGGATCGTCCTTGCACGGCGCGCAGGCGGTGTAGACGCCGTTCTCGAACACCGTGTAGTTGCCGCTGGAGCGGTCGGCGCGGCTCGCGGCCATGCGTGTCTGGTCGGCGGTGTCCACGCGCAGCGAATCGACGAAGCCGTCGCGGTAATCGTCGGAGAGATCCATGATCTCGGCATAGGTGATCTTGCCGTCGGCATCCGTCATGCGGATGTTGCCTTCGGCATGCAGCCGCTTGGTCTTCTGGTCGTAGACGACCCTGTCGGCTTCGACGCTGGTGCCGTTGTAGAACAGCTGGACGTTACCGACCGCCGAGACGCGCGAATTGTTGTAGTCGTAATCGACCTCGGTCGCCTGCACCAGCATCTGGTTGTCGTTGGGAGCCTTGGGCGGCTTCGGACGCGGCGGCAGCGGATTGTAGGTGAAGCTCTGGGCGGACGCCGGCGCAATGGCGGCGACATCGATCAGCCCGCCGAGCGAGGCCGCGGTGACGCCGGCGAGCAACAGCCTGCGGATGGACAAGCCGCTCCCGTTCGCGCGCACTACGGTGCGCCGCGTCAAACGAGACACGAGTCCTCGACGGACGGCAGTCACTAACCGTCCTCCTGGTACAACAAGGCCAAAAAGCCGGTGAGGCCGCCCACCACTGCAGGCAACCACGCCGCAGCGATCGGATGCATCAACTCAGCCTTGCTCAAGTCTTCAGTCACTTTCGACAGAACGTAGAGCAGAAAGCCTGCGCCCACGCCACTCAAAACCATCTTTTGCACGCCGCCCATCCGGAAGAAGCGCAACGACACGGAGGCCGCGAGCATCACCATTGCAGCCAGCAAAAACGGCTGCGCCAGAAGCTTTTGATACTGGAGTCGGTATCCGGCTGTCGCGAAGCCTGAGCTCTCGGAAGAGCGGATGTAGCTCGGTAGTTGCCAAAAGGACACAGTCTCGGGGGTGGAAAAGCTGTTGCGGACCTGCGCCTCGGTCAGGGTCGTTGGAATCTCCAGGGTGGCCTGATCGACCGGCGGGGAGTCCAGCGAGAAGCGGCGCACGCCCTTGAACAGCCAGCGGCCGCTCTCGAGTGTCGCCTCGCGCGCCTCGACCCGTTCCTTGAAGTGCTGCTCCGGGTCGAACCGGAACAGCGTGAGCCCCGTGAGCCGGACGCCCTGCTGCTCGCTGCGCGCCGCATTGATGATGGTCTGGCCGTCGCTGGTCACCTGGTTGAGCCAGAAGCCGGAGGCGTCCTGGATGCCGCCGCCGGGCGCCGAGCCGAACAGCTCGGCCTCCATGCGCTTGGAGGCTTCGCGCAAGTTTGCCGACATCGGATTGTAGGCAACGGTAGCGATCACTCCGATCAGGAGCGCACTGCCGAGCGCCGGCGAGATGAACTGCCATGCGGAAATGCCGGCGGCGCGCGCCACCACGAGCTCGAGCCGGCGGGAGAGGGCGAGGTAGCAGGTCATGGCGCCGACCAGCATGCAGAACGGCGTCAGCTTCTCCAGCAGCTGCGGCACCCGGAACAGCGAGGTCTCGGCCACCATGAGCGCCGAGGCGGATGCCAGGCCAGAGGTCTTGCGCACCATCTCGATGTAGTCGACCAGCACCAGCAGCAGGAAAATGCTCGCGAACACGCCGAGCGCGGCGACCACGAAGCGGCCGGCGAAATAGCGCCCGAGTGTGTTGGTGAGCATGCTCATGCGGTGGCCGGACGTCCGAACAGCCGCGCGATGCGCGCGTTCGACCTGTTGATGGCGTCCATCAGGCCGGGGGGCGGCTCGACGACGACGCCGCCGATGATCATCCACAGCCCGGCGCCCATGGCGCCGAAAACCATCGCGTATTGCAGCAGCACCGCGCTCGGCGACTTCACCGCCATCACCGAACAGGCAAAGCCCGCCATGCGCAGGCCGAACACCGCGATGATCGATGAGCCGATCGAGAAGTTACGGCTCTGGCGGGTGGTGCGCGGTGCCCCGAGGAACGCAAAGGTCAGCACCGCAAAGGCGAAGGGATAGACCGGCGCGAGCAGGCTGTCATGCAGGGCCGAGCGGAACTGCCCGGGAATCTGCTTGTAGACGGGATCGTTCTCTGACGGCGAGAACAACTCCCAGAGATAGCGCTCGCGGATGCCGAGGGTGACGTCGCGGCCCTTGGAGAATTTCGACATGTCGAAGCCGTAGCGGCCGAAAGCCACCAGCGCCGGATCGCGCTTGCCTGCCTCGAAGCGCTGGAGATTGCCGGTCTCCAGCACCAGGAACGAGCCGGTGTCGTTCTTCACGACCTCGCCGCGTTCGGCGACGATCGAGACGCGCTCGTTCGGGTCGCGGCGGTCGTCGATGAAGATGCCGGACAGGATGCCGCCGGGCTGGCGTTCGCGAATCCGGATCGTGAGGTTCTCGTCGAGCCGGGCGAAGCGGCCGGGCTGCAGGATGTTGGTGAGAACGTCCGCGGTGATCTCGGCATCCCACTGCTTGATCCGCCGCATGCCGTCGGGGGCGAGATAGGCCGCGATGAAGGCGACCAGCAGTGACACCACGCAGGTGGCGTAGAAGAACGGAAGGAACAGCCGGATCGGCGAGAAGCCGGCGGCATTCATCACGATGATCTCGGAATCGGTCGCGAGCTTGTTGAGCGTGTGCGAGATCGCGATCATCAGCGCGATCGGCGAGATGATCAGGACCAGGGCCGGCACGACGAGGCTGGTGATGCCGAGGAAGGTGAGGATGGTCTGACCCTGGCTCGTCATCAGATCGATGCCGCGCAACGCCTGCGTAATCCAGATCACGCCGGTGAGGCTGACCAGGATCAGCGCAAACGACGCCAGCGTCGTGCGGAAGATGTACTTATCGATCGACCCCATGCGCTACCGCACGAATCCCACCAAGGCCCCAATGTCGGCCGAAACTCCGCTGTCCAACCCATCCCCGATCAGGGGATCCCCAAGGTCGGCCAGCGCCTCTTCCGCCTGCTTACTCTCTCACTACCATCCCTTTGATCCGTCAACAAAATGGCTGGCCCGTGGCACCCTCAATATATGGTTAATATTTCGCTGGTTGTGGCCTTGAGGTCACGGGGGGTGCTTGGCATCTGCCGGGCCGCTGGCCCATAGTGCGAAAGGCTCAGTGAATCGTCGTTCAGGTCCGGCCGCGGCCGGAGCCGATAACGGCAAGAAGACCCAGTTTTATGAAGGAGTTACCCATGTCCGATGCCATCAAGGTCGGCTTCGTCCCATTGTCATCAGCCGCCCGTGGCATCCTGGTCGTGTTCTGCGACGACGGCTTGAAGGTCGGTCCGGCGACGGCCAAGGCGCTGGGCGGCGCTGTCGAACTCGTGAAGCGCGCGGCCACCGCCGCTGCCTTCAAAGGCAAAAGCGGGACCGCGCTGGACATCCTGGCCCCGGAAGGGGTGAAAGCCACCCGTTTGCTCGTGATCGGCGCCGGCAAGGCAGCCGGCCTGAAGGCGAACGATTTCCTCAAATTCGGCGGTGTGGCGGCGAGCAAGATTCCCACCGGGACGACCACCATGACCATTATGGCGGAGCTGCCCGATGGCGCCATGACGAGCGAGCAGGCGGTTGCGATTGCCTCGGGCCTTCGCTTACGCGCCTACAAGTTCGACCGTTACAAGACCAGGAAGAAGGACGGCGAAGAGGGCGGCTCGCGCGCCGACATCTCGCTTGCGGTCGGCGATGCCGCCGCTGCGAAGAAGGCGTTTGCCGCGGCCGGCCACGTCGTCGACGGCGTGATCATCGCGCGCGACCTCGTCAACGAGCCGCCGAACGTGCTCTTTCCGGAAGAATTCGCACGCCGCGCCGGTCAGCTTCGCAGGCTCGGCGTCAAGGTCGAGGTGCTCGACGTCAAGGCGATGCAGAAGCTCGGCATGGGCGCGCTGCTCGGCGTCGGCCAGGGCTCGGCGCGGCCGAGCCGCACCGTGATCATGCGCTGGGACGGGGGCAAGAAAGGCGAGGCCCCGGTCGCCTTCGTTGGCAAGGGCGTCTGCTTCGACACCGGCGGCATCTCGATCAAGCCGGCCGGCAGCATGGAGGACATGAAGGGCGACATGGGCGGAGCGGCCTGCGTCGTCGGCCTGATGCACGCGCTGGCGGCGCGCAAGGCCAAGGCCAACGTGGTCGGCGCCATTGGCCTCGTCGAGAACATGCCGGACGGCAACGCGCAGCGGCCGGGCGATATCGTCACCTCGATGTCGGGCCAGACCATCGAGATCATCAACACCGACGCGGAAGGCCGCCTCGTGCTGGCCGACGTGCTCTGGTACGTCGCCAAGAAGGTGAAGCCGAAATTCATGGTGGATCTGGCGACGCTGACCGGCGCGATCGTGGTCGCGCTCGGCACCGATCATGCCGGCATGTTCTCCAACAATGACGAGCTTGCCGAACGCCTGCTGACGGCCGGCGTCGAGACCGGGGACAAGGTCTGGCGCATGCCGCTCGGTCCCGAATACGACAAGCTGATCGATTCCCAGTTCGCCGACATGAAGAACACCGGCGGCCGTCACGGCGGCTCGATCACCGCGGCGCAGTTCCTGCAGCGTTTCGTCGACGGCACGCCCTGGGCCCATCTCGATATCGCCGGCACCGCCATGGGCGCGCCGAAGACCGACATCAACCAGAGCTGGGGCAGCGGCTACGGTGTCCGTCTGCTCGACCGTCTGGTCGCCGACCATTACGAGCGCAAATGACCCGTGATGACTGAAGTCCTGTTCTATCATCTGCAAAACATGACGGTAGAGAACGTGTTGCCGCCGCTTCTCGAGAAATCGCTCGAGCGCGGCTGGCGCGTCGTGGTGCAGTCGACCTCGGAAGAACGGGCCGACGCGCTCGACGCGTATTTGTGGACCTATCGCGACGATTCCTTCCTGCCGCACGCGACATGGCGCGTGAGCGATGCCGCCGATCAGCCGATCGTGCTGGCGATCGAGGAGGGCAATCCCAACGGCGCCCATGTCCGCTTCCTGGTCGACAATGCCGCGTTGCCGGAGGACGCGCAGGGCTATGCGCGCATGGTGCTGCTGTTCAACGGCGACGATCCGGATGCGCTCGCGCTCGCCCGCAGCACCTGGACGGATTGCAAGGCGCGGGGATTTGATGTCACCTATTGGCAGGCCGACGAGCGGGGCCGGTGGCAGCGTCGGAATTAGCGTCGATCGCAATTAATGATAATTTGCACTTTTGGTGCGATGCTGGCTTTTGTCACCTTCGTGCCGCAAAGTGATGTTGGGACAATTGCTTAGGGCTGGTCCTTCACGCGGGGAATTTGGTTTATCGTGCGACATCAAAAGCTTCCCAAGTCGCTCATCATTGCGTTGGCTGCCGTAGCACCGCTGGTCGCGGGCTGTTCGGGCGGGACCGACCTGCTGTCGAAGGACGCCGAGTGGTTCCAGAAACCCGGCCGCCTCTTCATCAAGAACATCTCGATCGAGTCGCCGCCGCTGTCCCCCGACAAGCCGGTGGGAGCTGAGGATCTCGTCACCGCCGACGGCGCCTGTCCCGGCATGGCGCCGCCTCCCGGGCCAGCCGATGCCAACGCATCGTCGACGGCACCGGCGCCCATGGGCGGCACGGTCGCACTCGGCCACACCGAATGCGACGTGGTGCGCGGCGTCGGCACGCCGTCGACTGTCAATCTCTCCAGCGATGCTGCCGGCCGGCGGGTCGCCGTGGTGACCTGGACCACCGGCCCGCGTGCGGGCATCTATACATTCACCTCCGGCCGCCTGTCCTCGATCGAGGGCAATCCCGATCCGCAGCCGGTGCCGAGGGCAGGGAAGCCGAAGAAGAAGCAGGCGTAAGCGGCAATTGCCTGCGTCAGTGGATCAGCTTTTCGTGCATCGTAGAAGCTGTTGCGCTGCTCCGCAGATCCGCCAGCCCTGACCCTCCCGCGGGCGCCCCGTTAGAGCAACGGTTTGGTGCTGAGGCGATCGGGTTGTCGAATGCGGAAACGGCCCTTCATCTTGAAGCCGTCACGCATATTGAGGCCGAGGAGAACGATGTTCATCGCGCCGGCAAACAATTCCAGAGTCTGTACGACGTAGAATGTGGTGTCGAACTCCGCGGCCTTTGCCTTGGAGGCAAGAAACAACGCGGCGGGGATGAGAACCAGGATGCCGTTGCCGGCGATGACCGGCATACGCTTGATCTTTGCGCCGATCAGGCCAGCGCGTCGCCCCTTTGCCAGGAAGAACCCTGAACCTCCCGTCACCGCGAGCGCTGGAACCAGCAACAGGAAGCCCCAGGGTATGGCCGTCTTGACCATGGCCACGCTCGCTTGTGTCGCAAATAGCTCGGTCAGAGCAGTGGAAAGCCAGAAGGTCGCAATCATCGTCAACGCGACCGTGCCCGCCAATGGGTGGATGATTCTGGTCATCGAGTCCTGCCGTTTTCGAATCCAACTACGCGACGCAGATGCCGGGCACCGCGACCTTTCGGAAGAGATGCGGAGAGGCGACGGCGGACGCGGGATAGGCTGAGATCTTCGATCTGAACTCAGGGTGCGTGAACGCAGCCCGGAAGTGGGCAGTCGATTCCCAGACGGCGTAGTTCAGATAGGTCGGGCTATCGCCGATCGCGCGGTGAAGCTGGGTGGCAATAAAGCCCGGCTGCCGTTTCATGAAGGCGGCATCGTCCTGCCAGATCTGGAGGAAGCTCTGTTCGTCGGCCTTGTTGAGCGCGAACACGTTCACCAGAACGGCAGGTCTGCTTTCGATGCCAAGCTGACATTCGATCGGAAAATTGGGGTCCAGTGGGCGTAGTTGCACCATGGCCGGCTCCGTTCAGAGTGGTTTTATGTTGTCAATGTGGTACCATGTGAACGTAGCAATTTGACATCATGATGTCAATAAGAGTTTATGGTGACGGATGCCGAAATCCCTGCGAACGCCGGCCGGTGATGCCCTGACGAACCTCATGCTCGACTTGTTCCGGCTGAATAGCCTGCTCTTGACCGCAGGGGACCGCCTGGTGACCCGGCTCGGCCTCACGAGCGCCCGCTGGCAGATTCTTGGCGCCATCGTGGCCGCGGAGCGCCCCCAGCCGGTGGCCTGGCTGGCGCGCGATCTCGGTGCCAATCGCCAAAACGTGCAGCGGATCGTCAACGATCTGCACGCGGAAGGTCTCGTTGCTTTCGAGGCCAACCCGCATCACCGCCGGGCGCAGCTTGTCGTCCTGACTGACAAGGGGCGGCGCGCTTTCGATGCCGCGATGGTTTTGCAGGCGCCGTGGGTCAACGGCCTTGCGGAGGGGCTTCCGGTCAAGGACCTGCAAACCGTTCACCGCATCGTCACGGACCTACGAACGAAGCTCGAGAGCGAGGCAGAGGGGTAGACGTAGCGCCGGCTTGTGGCACGGTCGCGCAGCGACACCGCATGCGATGTGGTCGCGGCATCGGTGTGCCCTCGATCGTCAATCTTTCCAGCGATGCCGCCGGCCAACGCGTTGGGCGCCCGTCACTGAATCGGCGCGATGCCCACCCGCCTGATCAGTTCCGCCCATTTCGGCGTTTCGGCCCGAATCTGGCTGGCGAATTCGTCCGACGTGCGCGTCACCGATTCCATGCCGAGCGATGCGAACTTCTCTCGCGCGGCCGGTGCGGCCGCCGCCTGCTGCGCCTCATCGTGCAGAAGCGCGATCACCGAGGCCGGCGTTCCCGCAGGTGCCATCAGGCCGAACCAGGCGATCGCATCGAAACCACGAAAGCCGAGCTCGTCCAGCGTCGGCAGCTCGGGCGTGGCCGGCGAGCGTTGCAGCGATGTGACCGCCAGAGCGCGCAGGCCACCGTCGCGGACGTGCGGCAGCACCGAGGCGATGCTGCCGAAGAACATCGTGACGCGGCCGGCCATGAGATCGCTCAACAGCGCGGCGCTGTCGCGATATGGCACGTGCTGCAGCTTGATTCCGGCCATGGTCTGGAACAGCTCGCCGGCCAGATGGGTCGAGGTGCCCAGTCCGGCCGAGGCGAAGGTGAGGGTGCCCGGGCTGCGCCTCGCCAAATCGACCAGATCCTGAACGCTCGTCGCCGGCACGTCCTTGTTCAGGACCAGGATGTTCGGGGCAACCGTGACCTGCGCGACGGGGACCAGATCCTTTGCGGGGTCATAGGACAGTTTTGCGTAAAGAGACGGGTTGATGACGATCGCGGCATTGCCTGCCATCAGCAGCGTGGTGCCATCGGGCTCCGATTTGGCGACATGGTCCGCAGCGATGTTGCCGCCCGCGCCCAGCATGTTCTCGACCACGACGGGCTTGTCCCATTTGGCCCTGAAGCGTTCGGCCAGGATTCGAGCGGCCACGTCGGGGGCACTTCCGGCATTGAAGCCCAGCACGATGCGAATGTTCGATCGCGGGTATATTGGCTCCGCCTGCAGCGGCTGCGCCAGCCACAGAAGCGAGATCAGAACGAGCGCTGGCCGTCGTAACATGATGGGTCTCCAGGTGTGGGCGGCCGATTGTCTGCGCGGCTCGATCGTTCGTCGTCACCCCATCGGGTGGTGGCGCAGCCTGGGTATTCGGGTGCGAGCGTCAACCGGGCGGATCGAGCGTCCGGGTGATCTGGGCGATCGACTGCACCAGCCCGGCGTGTCCCCGAACGCCGACCTTGGCGTATATCCGCTTGGTATGGGATTTGAGCGTGTTGAGGCTGATGCCGAGCATGGCCGCAGCCGTCTTCATGCCGCTGCTCTGCGCGAGCGCGGTTACGACCCGCAATTCGGCCGCCGTCAGGCCATGGCGGGTGGCCAACAACGCGCTTGCGGCGTCGCCGGTACGCGAGATATCGACCAGGAGCGCCACTGCCGCAGGACTCCCCGTCTTGTGGTGTGACGCGTGACCGAACGCGCGTCCTCGCACCGGCGTCATGGTGATTCCGATTTCTCTGCCGTCTGGCCGCGGCAGTCGACATGTTCCTGCGGCGCCGCTGCGGAGCGCGTCGGCGAACAGCGCGCGGATGACGTTCACGGCGCTTGAGGGGCCTGACAGGTCGCGGCCGGCGAGGACTCGAAGCGACAGCTCTTCGCCCTGTGCCCGGGCAGCAGAATTGGCGAACAGCACCCGCTGGCTGGCATCGAAAGTGATGATTCCTGTCGTCAACGCGTCGAGCGCGTCGCGTTCGGCCCGTGCCGCCGCCTGATAGTCGAGCATGCGCAAGCGCAGCTCGCTGGCACGCCGCAAATGCGGCAGCAGCGAGCTCAAGATCGCGGTGTCTCGCTCGCTGAACGGTCCGCTCGCTTCGCTGCGTTCGACATTGAGCGAGACACGGAATTCCGGACGGCTGACCACGTTGACGATCAGGCCGTGCGCCAGGTTCTGCGGCCGGAGCACGTCGTCATAGAAGGCGGTGCGCTTGAGCTGGGACAGCTCGATCAGATCATCCGTGTGCACTATCTGGCCCGCCGGAAACCGGTTCGACCGCATCCACGGATTGGTGACGTGATAGAGTTCGTGGCGGCGTTTGCACTCGGGATCGATCCGCCCGAGCTCGTGGAACGTGTAAACGCTGCGATCGACGCTGTAGCCGTGGATAAGCGCGGCCGCGCTGTGAGTGATGTCTGCGATGCCTTCCAGAGCGGTGCTCCAGAGCGAAGCGTCGAGCACCGCATCGTAGATCAGGCCGACAAGTTGATCTCGCCTTGGCTCAAGCTCGGTCGGCATCCATATTCCCTCCGCGAGGTCGAAACTCGCCGATACCGTATCGATCCGCAAGCCAATTGGTCTCGAGGGAACCGTAGGCCGCGACGCCGCCACACTCCTGATCGAGTCGCTTTCGTGGTGGCTCCGCGGCCGAGAATACGCTCATATGGAGCTACAAAAAAACGTGGAGGAAACTATGCGGTTCATTGCCCTCGTATCGGCCCTGTTTCTGCCGTTCGGCGCGGCCTTTGCCCAGGACTACCCAACGAGACCCATCACCGTGCTGGTGCCGTTCGCCGCGGGCGGGCCGACCGATACCATCGCGCGCCTGACCGCGGCTGGCATGGGGAAGTCCCTCGGACAGCAGGTCATCGTCGAGAACGCGACCGGCGCCGGCGGCACGATTGGCACGACTCGCGCCGCGCGCGCCCAGCCGGACGGCTACACGCTGCTGGTCCATCACGTCGGCATCTCGACCGCGGCGACGCTCTACCGCAATCTCAGCTATGACACGAAGACGGCCTTTGCGCCGATCGGGCTCGTGACCAACGCACCGATGACCATCATCGCGCGTTCGGATTTTCCGGCCGACACGCTGAAGGACCTGGTCGCGTACGCCCAGCAGCAGGGCGACAAGCTGACCTACGCCAATGCCGGGTTAGGCGCGGCATCGCATCTGTGCGGCATGCTGTTCATGACGGCGATCCAGAAGCAGCTCACCACGGTGCCGTACAAGGGCAATGGTCCGATCATGAACGATCTGCTCGGCAAGCAGATCGATCTGACCTGCGACCAGGCGACGAACACCACCGGGCCGATCTCGGCCAAGCAGGTCAAAGCCTACGCGGTGACGACCAAGGAGCGGTTGAAGAGCTTGCCCGATCTGCCCACAGCGGACGAAGCAGGCCTCAAGGGCTTTGAACTCGGCGTCTGGCACGGCCTCTATGCGCCGAAGGGCACGCCGCCGGCGATCATTCAGAAGCTGACGGCGGCGCTCCAGGCCGCACTCCAGGATCCCACCATGATCGCCCGGCTCAACGACATCAACACCGAGCCTGCCCCGAAGGACAAGGCGACGCCGGAGGCGCTCGGCGCGATGCTGACGAGTGAGATCGACCGCTGGGCGCCGATCATCAAGGCGGCCGGGCAGTACGCGGATTGAGCCTTTCCGGCGCGCCAGTGCCGGGCCGGGCGATGTCGGCTGGAGGGTGATGGCCAGCTAATTCAAGTGCTTGGGTGCCGGTGTTGAAACACCGGTACTGTGCATGGGGTTGTTCTTCCGAATTTTGATCGGACCGCTACCCGGTGGCCTCATCGAACTGCGTGCTGGCCTCAAGCCACTGCTCCTCCGCGCGCGCCAACGCGTCAGCCGCATTCGCGCGGGCCTTCGACAGCTGTGCGGCCTGCTTGGGATCGCGGGTGAAGATGTCCGGCAGGGAGAGGGCGGTGTCGATCTTGGCGATGATCTCGCTGACGCGGGCGATCTCGGCTTCGGCTTCCGCAATGCGCTTCTTCAAGCCTCCGCGATTGTCCGACCTCGCGCGCTGCGGCTTTTCGGCTGGTGCGCTGCGCTCGCGCGGGGCGGGCTCGCCGTTGCGCGCGGACAGCACCAGGCGGCGGTACTCGTCGAGATCGCCGTCGTAATTGGTGACGGTGCGGTCGGCGACGATCCAGAGCCGGTCGGCGCAGGCCTCGATCAGATAGCGGTCGTGCGAGACCATGATGACGGCGCCGGGAAATTCATTGATGGCCTCCGCGAGTGCGGCGCGGCTGTCGATGTCGAGATGGTTGGTCGGCTCGTCCAGGATGATCATGTTGGGGCCGAAGAAGGTGGCGAGACCGAGCAGCAGCCGCGCCTTCTCGCCGCCTGACAATTTGCCGGCCTTGGTGTCGGCGGCCTTGCCGGAGAAGCCGATCGCGCCGGCGCGCGCCCGCACCTTGGCTTCGGGCGCATCGCCCATCAGCTTGCGGACGTGGTCGTAGGCGGAGGCGTCCTCGTTGAGCTCGTCGAGCTGGTGCTGGGCGAAATAGGCGATCGACAGCTTGTCCGCGCGGGTCACTCTTCCCGAGAACGGCGCCAGCCTTCCGGCGAGCAGTTTGACGAGGGTCGACTTGCCGTTGCCGTTGGCCCCTAACAGCGCAATGCGATCGTCATTGTCGATGCGCAGCGTGACGCGGCTCAGCACCGGGCTGGCCGGGTCGTAGCCGACGGCGGCGTCGTCGACCGCGATGATCGGCGGCGACAGGATCTTCTCCGGCGCCGGGAAGCTGATCTCGCGCACGTCCTCGGTGACCAGCGCCGTGATCGGCTTCAGCCGCTCCAGCATCTTGACGCGGGACTGTGCCTGCCGGGCTTTCGAGGCCTTGGCCTTGAAGCGATCGACGAAGGCCTGCAGGCGGGCGCGTTCGGCTTCCTGGCGCTTGACCTGCTTGGCGTCGAGCAGCTCACGGGCGGCGCGCTGCTCCTCGAAGGAGGAATAGGTGCCCTTGTAGAGCGTGAGCTTGCCGCGCTCCAGATGCAGGATCTGGTCGACCGAACTCTCCAAGAGGTCGCGGTCGTGGCTGATCACGATAACCGTGCGCGGATAATGGGCGAGGTGATCCTCCAGCCACAGCGTGCCCTCGAGATCGAGATAGTTGGTGGGCTCGTCGAGCAGCAGCAAATCGGGGGCCGCGAACAGCGTCGCGGCGAGCGCGACGCGCATGCGCCAGCCGCCGGAGAATTCGGCGCAGGAGCGGAGCTGGTCGGCGGCGGAGAAGCCGAGGCCGGAGAGGATCGCGGCGGCACGGCTCGGCGCCGAATGCGCATCGATGTCGACGAGGCGGGTCTGGATTTCGGCGATTCGGTGCGGGTCAGTCGCGCTCTCGGCTTCGGTGAGCAGCGCGTCGCGCTCGAGATCGGCCTTGAGCACG